>CAYOCI010000011.1:0-61309 GCA_964402415.1 uncultured Clostridia bacterium | reverse complement strand
GCTCAACGCGAAAGGAGGTATTCCATATGGCGCAGGATGAGCAGACACCCGCACGAAAGAAAAATCATCGCCGCACCGTGACATGGAAACGCGCTTTAGTCGTTCTCCTGATCCTGGGCGGCATCGGCATGGGTGCAGGTATTGGATATGTGGCCGCGGCTCTGCGAGACATCCCTAACTTCGATCCGCAGAAACTATCCAGGCCTGCTAGTAGCTCTGTTTTCTATGATATCAAAGATCAGCCGATCGCGAAGCTGCATGATGAAGACTACCGCTTTGTGGTCTCGGCCAAAGATATTCCAGTGCATCTGAAAGAGGCACTCAAGGCGTCTGAGGATAAGAACTTCGATAAGCACCCCGGCGTTGACATTGTCGGGCTGGGACGCGCGGTTCTGACCCTAGGCGGTGCTGGCGGTGGCAGCACGATCACGCAGCAGCTAGCTGGCAACGTGTTCTTAGACCGTGGCGAGCTCACCATCAGGCGCAAGGTTCAGGAAGCCTATCTAGCCTTCCAGCTCGAACGCACGTATACCAAAGATGAGATTCTCAACTTCTATCTCAATCAGATCTTTTTTGGACATTGGGCGAAAGGTGCTCAAGCGGCTTCCCAGATGTATTTTGGCAAGGACGTTAGGGATATCACGCTGGCAGAGTCAGCAATGCTAGTTGGGATCATCCCAGCACCCAATGCGTATTCGCCTTATGAAGATATGGCCAAGGCCAAACGGATGCAAGAGATGGTTCTCGACCTCATGACCGAACAGGGCCGGATCAGCCAAGCCGAAGCCGACCAGGCGAAGAAGCAGGAGATCAAATTGGCTGGTCTGAAGGAAGACCAGCGGACCACCGCACCTTACTTCGTTGACTATACCATCAGCCAGGTTCAAGAGCTGATCAAGGATCAATACGGTAGCCTTGAGGCGGCGCAGAACGCCATTTTTGTTGACGGGCTGAAGGTCTTTACCACTTTGGATCCGGACACTCAAAGCGCCGCTGAGAAGGCAGTCGCTGACCTAATGGCCGAATACACAGCCAAGAGCCAAGATGGTACCTTCCTCAGGCAAGCGGCGGCCGTTGTGATGGACCCCGTCACTGGACATATCGCCGCTATGGTTGGCGGACGCGGTTACGACTCTGATGTTTCAAGGGCGTGGAATCGAGCCACACAGACCGTAAGGCAACCAGGCTCTGTAATCAAGCCGTTGGTGGACTACGCCCCGGCCATCGCCAAACGAGTTATCACAGCTGCAACAGTCTTCGATGACGTGCCCACAGTCTTCCCAGGCAATTACAAACCCACCGACTTTGATGACAAGTACTATGGCCTGATCGGCATTCGTGAGGCTCTGTTCCGCTCGCAAAACATCACAGCCATCAAGACCCTTCAAGCCCTTGGTGTCGATAACGGCATTGACTTCTTGCGCAAGCTGGGTATCACCACCATCGAGACCAAGGATCCAATACGCAATGACCGAAACTTGTCCCTCGCAATAGGCGGCATTACCAAGGGCATCTCAGTTCTCGAACTAACACAAGCGTATGGTGCGCTGGCCAATGGTGGCGTTCGGGTCCAGCCCGTCGCTATTCGCGAGGTTCAGGATCGCTACGGACGCACCATCTACAAGGCACAGCCGGCCAAGACGGCCGCGATGGACGAGCAGACAGCATACATCATGACCAACCTACTCAAGAGTGTCATCAGCGACCCGCGCGGCACAGGCTACCGTGGTAGGATCGATCGGCCAGCAGCAGGCAAGTCAGGTACCACTGATGATTGGGCGGATGCATGGTTTGTTGGCTACACGCCCGACTACGTCGGCACGGTCTGGGTCGGTCATGATCAGCCGACCCCGATGAACGATCTCTATGGCAAGAGCTTGCCCCTGCGCATCTGGCAGCAGATCATGACCGTCGCTCATCGCAATCGCCCTGTGCGTGACTGGAACCGCCCCGCAAACATCGTAGACCTGGAGATCTGCACTGTCTCTGGAAAGCGCCCGTCCAGTATCTGCCCCAAAGACAAGATCTCCAAAGAGGTCTTCGTTACCGGAACTGAGCCAAAGACTACGGACATTTGCGACGTGCATGTTCAAGTCCGCGTTGATAAGGCCACGGGGCTGCCGGCTACACCGCTGACCCCTGCGGGCCAGGTGGAAACCAAGGTATTCATCAAGCGCCCCCAACCTCTGGTCTCCCCTCTGCCCTATGGGAACCCTCCCGTGGATGCCAAGGACGAACTCCCAGTCAAATTCGCCGAACAAGCTCAACCAACCACAGGCACAGGTGGGACCAGCATTCCCATCCAGCCGACTAACCCGTCTGATCCAGCAACCAATGTACCGCCGACACCGGTAGGACCTACGAACCCCTCGGGCGGGGAGTTACCTACAGGCCCTCAGCAGCCTGGTAATCCCACTACCACCAAACCCGGTAATGGTAATGGTGGAACGAACAACCCACCTAGCAATAAGCCTCAGTAGCAGAAAAAGGGACGAAGCTCGCAACGAGTTTCGTCCCTTTCATCATTGGTGGGATCTTGGCAACAGTTCTATGACACAAGTTCGCCATGACGCCTCGACAGCGCCGCAGAGGATGAAACGTTCCCCCTGTAGATGGTCGACCCCACTACGGGCTGTGGGCTGTGAGCTGCGGGCATTTCTGTGTTAGGACTTCAGCTCGGCGATGGTTACGCCGTCTCCACCCTCGTTGTAGGCTGCAAACGCGTACGCCTTTACATGGGGATGACGACGTAGAAATTCGCGCACACCTTGGCGGAGAACCCCAGTCCCTTTACCATGAATGATGCGTACTCTTTCAAGACTGGCCAGGTAAGCATCGTCCAGGTACTTATCTACCGCCTCTGTTGCCTCGTCCAACGTCATGCCACGTAGGTCCAGCTCGGTAGAGATAGTCTCGGATTTCCCAGCCATGAGGCGACCCACCGCTGCAGAGCCAGCGGTGTTCTCCCTTTTCTTATCCGCAGTGGTCAGCTGATCCAGGGGAACGGTCAACTTCATAATTCCAGCCTGTACGGTGACTTCATCTCCGCTGGGTTCATTAACAACCACGGCATCGATACCATAGCTGGTCAGATGCACTGTGTCGCCAGCCCGCACCTTCCCGACCGGTTTCTTAGGCAACGGCGCGCGCCGCTCCTCGACCTGTTCTTTGACCAATGAGCTAAGCTCCTTAAGCGAGCGACGGGCATCATGCGAGATCTGCGTGACTTCACGCTCGGCCATCTCGGCGCGCATGGCGCGGACTTGTTCGATAATCTCCTCGGTCTCACCCCGTGCCAAGCCGATGATCTGAGCAGCCTCTTGGTGCGCTTTGCGTATGATCTCTTGACTACGCCGTGCTAAGATCTCCCGTTCCTTATCCATCTCACGGCGAAGAGCATCAATCTTGGCCTTAGCGTCCCGAGCCGCCCGCCGATCATCCTCGGACTGCTTCTGGTTCTCTTCGAGACTTGCGATCAAGTCCTCGACCCTGACCTGCTCGTTATTGAGTAGACCCTTGGCGTTCTCGATGAGATCGTCTGGTAAACCAAGGCGCCTCGAGATCTCAAAGGCGTTGCTGCGCCCTGGAATGCCGATTAGCAGCCTATACGTGGGACGCAGCGTCTCCACGTCAAACTCGACCGAGGCATTCTCCACATCGTCGCGACTGTAGGCAAACGCTTTCAGCTCGCTGTAGTGTGTGGTAGCCACCACTCGTACTAAGCTGCTGAGCAGGAATTCGAGGATGGAAACGGCCAAAACTGCACCTTCGGTGGGATCAGTCCCCGCCCCAAGCTCATCCAACAATACCAGTGAGTTGGGTGTGATCTGATTGATGATCCTAACGATATTGCTCATATGGGATGAAAAGGTGGATAGGCTTTGCTCGATACTCTGTTCATCGCCAATATCAGCGAAAACCTGATCAAAGACCGCCAACTCACTTCCCTCACGTGCTGGGATATGCAGCCCAGACTGCGCCATTAGCGCAAGGAGCCCCACGGTCTTCAGGCTGACCGTCTTCCCCCCTGTGTTCGGTCCCGTAATCAGTAGCACCCGAAAGGACTTGCCAAGATGGATGCTGATTGGCACCACGTCACCACGCAGGAGCGGGTGCCTGGCGCGATATAGATCGACGATGCCCTGGTCATTAAGGCGCGGTTCGATGGCATCCATCTCATCACTGAGACGAGCTTTGGCGAACGCAAAGTCGAACTCACCAAGCGTCTCCACCGTCTTCTCGATGAGATTGGACTCCTGGGCAACGAGACCCGACAACATCCTTAGAATACGAATGACCTCTTCCCGCTCTTGGGCAACCATGCGGCGCAAGTCGTTATTGACCTCAACCACGGCCATGGGCTCGATGAACAGTGTGGCGCCACTGGAAGACTGGTCATGGACGATCCCATGTACCTGACCGCGGCACTCCTGCTTCACAGGCACGACATAGCGATCGTTGCGCAGTGTAACGATGGGATCTTGAAGATACTTCTGGATTTGAGGGGAGCGGACCATGTTCTCCAAACGCTCCTTGACGCGCCCCTGCAGATTTCGGATATCTTGGCGTATGCGCCTCAGCTCGGGGCTGGCATGGTCTGAGACCTCACCGCGCTCGTCAATGCATTGGGCGATGGCATCTTCAATCTTCTTGTGGACGGTGACCATAATCCCCATATCATTGAGCAAGGGGTACTGCTCACCGCTCTCGGCTAAGAAACGGCGCACCTTCCGTGCGACGGCTAGCGTTGCGCCAACCTCAAGCAACTCCACAGGCTCGAGAATACCTCCCAGCCCCGCTCGACGGACCGATGATCTAATATCAGACAAGCCACCCAGTGGCGACGGTCCTAGACGCAAGACGTCCCTTGCCTCCGTCGTCTCCTTTAGCCAGCGACAAGCGGTCTCCAGATCAATGGTTGGAGTCAGTGCCTCCACCTTTTCGGCCCCCAGAGCAGACGACGCATGCTGCTCCAGTAGCTGCTTAATCTTGTTAAATTCAAGGACATGCAGCGATTTATCGTCCAAGTATGAATCCTCCTTACTCGACCCCCCGGAAGAAGTGCCCCTTGGTTATCCCGCCAGGAGAGAACTTCTCTAGCTCCATTCGATACGCACGTCCACGTTCCTTCCACTCATTGGGACTCAGTCTGTAATCGTCCAGGGCTCGCTTCCAGATCGACACCACCTCTAACAAAGCGTCGGCTGAGTAACTCCGGCCCTCGACGACCAACTGGCTAAACCCTGCCCGCTGCAGCGCATGAAGATGCTCCACTAGACACAGGTCTTGGGAGTTCAGTATATGACTACGACAGTACTGATCGCGATACACGGGGAACTCCGCACCAAAGCGATCACGAAGCGTCAGCGGCTCTGATCCGCATCGCTGACAGGTGCCGGTATCAGCATTGCGACTGAGACAGTGTTCGCTGATCATCAGTGTCAATCTTCCTCCCACAGTAGCCATCAGTTCACCGTTACCCGGGAGCCTAAGCGCCTCGATCTGACCGAGAGTAAGCTCTGGAGAAGGCATGAAGCAACTGACCTGTGGGGCAGACAGAGCCTGCACTGCCCACGGGTTGAAGAGGTTAAATGACCAGTGTAGATAGAGATCCAGGCCAGGGAACTGCTTAAAGACAAGGCGAAGCTGACCGAGATTGGCGACCTGGACGGGGACTTTGCGGCGTTCACACTCAGAGAGTAGGGGAAGAAAAGCCGCCAATTGGTCATCGGTCGTGATGCGTGGTAGCGCCGCGACCAGAACAACCCCTCGTTCCCGGGTCTGCTCAGCCGCGGACAGGTAGTCATGAAGCTCAGGAGCCTGGCCAAAGCTCTCACCGCCAAAAAGAATGCCGTCTGGGTGCGTGTCCAGGACGCCCCTGAGCGATGGGGAGTCACTCACAGCTACGACCAGACGAAGTGGTTTCCCGCCCTCGGGTTGCGCCTTAGTAGGCAGCCGGAGTGGCCAGCTACTCTCCCACTCATCGCCAAGTCTTGGTCGTGCTCGCTCTTGTTCAAGTTGCTCGACCACCTGTCGACGCAGGTTGTTCAGCAGGCTAATGGGAACCGATGGGCTGTCTACGATCTCGACCTGACACTCCCCCAGTACGAACGGGGAGTCAACGAGCTTAACCATGGCTCGCCGGACGATCTCATCCGTCACCGCACGGTTCTGCGCGGGCTCAGCCACGACCTCCGACCGCAGCAGCACCGATCGTCCATCCTCAGACTGAGCGGAGACTTGAACTGGCTCACCAGCCACAATGCGCACACAGATATCCAGGCGAGTTCGGTGTCGATCGGCAAGCTGCTCCCAGTTACCATAGCTCTCTTGTGCCTGACGGTTGCGTCGGCTATCGACAGTACGATAGAGGCCCCTCTGGCCACTAACGGGGCTGTCTGTCTGAAGCCATATGACCTGCCCAGACTTGGTATCTTTTGACGAACGTATCGCGATGCGCTCATACCCTGGGGACCAGAGCTCAAGCAGGTCGTCGACATGGATCGGAACTGAGACCCGTATCTTCACGCTTCTGCTATCCTCGCCGCATGTCAGGATCTCACCGACCTCGACACCACGATTGTCCGGTCGATCTGAACTCATCATCTCGGGCCCCTTGGAGGTAAAGGCAAAGCCCGGTGTGAAGCGCCGATTGAACGCACTTAGGAGCGCATCGTCGTCCTCGGCACCGATCTCGCTCACCCGTCCTTCTAGGATGGCATCCAGAGCACGGCGATACGCGCCAACAACCGTCGCCACGTATTCGGGCCGCTTCATCCTGCCCTCAATCTTCAGGGCACTGATGCCGGCCTTGACCCACTCTTGCAGGTGGCGCAGTTGATTCATATCCCTCGGGCTCAGCACATGACGACTGCTCTGGTTATTGATGATCCTCCCGCTGCATCTGAGCTCATAGGGAAGGCGACATGGCTGAGCACAACGACCACGATTGCCGCTGCGCCCACCGATGATGCTGCTCATGAGGCACTGGCCAGAATACGCAAAGCAGAGAGCACCATGAACAAAGGTCTCAATCTCAACCCCTGAGTTCTCACTGATCTGCATAACCTGCCCAAAGGTCAACTCGCGAGCCAACACCACCCGACTGATCCCCAGTTCTTTCATCAGCACAGCGCCTTCGGTATTGTGAACGGTCATCTGCGTGCTGGCATGTAGCTCCATACCGGGCAGTAGTGCGCGAAGATTATGCAGCAACCCCAGGTCCTGGATAATCAAGGCGTCCACCCCGACCTCGTATAGATGACGCAGGTAGGGAGCCATGCAATCTAGTTCCTCGGCACGCAGGAGCGTATTGACGGTGACGAAGACTCTCGCCCCGAAGCGATGGGCCAACTTAACCGCCCGCTCCATCTCCGCCTCATCAAAGTTTGATGCGTAGGCCCTAGCGCTGAATTGCTTACCACCTAAGTAAACCGCATCAGCCCCATTGGCTAGGGCAGCAAGCAGAGCATCCCAACTGCCTACGGGAGCCAAAAGCTCAGGTTTCTGCACACAATCACATCCTTTGTTGTGGACCACTAGCCCATGTTTGGTAACCGCCGAGATCCTATGAACTGGGGTGACGGGAACGCAAGCAGCCTATGGGTTGCGGACCACTTACATTTGGCATCTTGCATGACTCAGCTTCTCGGAACTTGCATGACGTAGAATTAGGGTGTTGGGGAGCGCGTTAGTTTACCATAATGTAATCATGCAAATTCCTGAGATTAGCACTACAGAGAACAGGCCGTGCTTAAGCACGGCCGTTGCGCCATTTACTTGCGAGGATTGGCCCTTCCGTTGCGGAGACTGGGCTTGGGATCGATCTTTGGCTCCGAGCGACGTTCATCCCTCTCACGACGAAGCAGTTCATCAGCAAGAGCTAAAGCGGCCATGATCGCCACACGTGGCAGGTCAAGGTGTGGTTGCGCATTGGCGATCTCCTGCATCTTATCATTGACTGTGCGGGCGACCTGGCGAACATGCTCAGCACGCGCGTCACTACGCAGTACATATTCTTCGCCCATAATACGCACTGTCACTCGCGTGATATCGTCATCTCTCATCGGATCTCGCCTCCGCTAGCGTAAGGACGCACCTAATCTGTCGTTTACTTGCGTTAGTATCCGCTGATGCTGCTGGCTAACCTCCTGGTCGGTCAGGGTCCGGTCACTGGCACGATAGGTTAGGCTAAAGGCGAGGCTCTTATGTCCCTCCCTAACCTGACTTCCACGGTAGAGATCGAATAGGCGAACGTTCTCAAGCAGATCTCCACCGCTCTCGCGGATCAGCCCGAGCACCTGGTCACTCGACAACTCTTCAGGAACCATCAAAGCCATATCGCGCGTCACACTGGGGTAACGCGGCAGGCCCTCGTATAGCTTGCTCAACTTGACGTGGCTGAGCAGCGAACTCAGGTTGAGATCAGCCATAATCACGCGCTTGCTGATATCGAAACGATCGGTCAGCTCAGGATGCAGTTCTCCCATAGCCCCCACGATCTGATCCCCCACACGAAGTTCAGCCGCGCGGAACGGATGGAAGCTTGGATCTGAATGTGCGGAGAGCCCGAACTCAAAACCGCAGCGGACCGCAAGTGCCTCGAGGAGTCCCTTGAGATAGAAGAAGTCCATCTCCTGAGGGCGTTGCTGCCATGCGGGGCTGTGTTCACTGCCGACAACCCCTAGCACCAGGCGTTGCTCCTCCCTGGGCAACTCCGTCATCGGCAACTGGTTGGGATAGAAGGCAGTTCCGATCTCGAAGAGAGCTAGGTCTGTCACTTGTCGGTTCAGGTTGTAAGCAAGGGTGTTCAGCAGACCCGGAATGAGGCTGGTACGCATCACGCTTTGGGCCTCAGTCAAAGGGTTCATGATCGCCGCAGCCCGGCGAAGCGGGTGTTGATCGTCGGGGTGTAGACGGGCCAGATCACCCGGGCTGACGAACGAGTACGTCACGATCTCGTGCATACCGAGCGCCACCAACTGCTCACGGATCAGATCGGTAGCGGCCTGTCGATCGGTCTTTGCGCCTTGTGTCGTCACACCACGAGGTAGAGATGCCTGCAGGCTGTCTAGGCCGATGATCCGGGCTACCTCCTCAATCAGATCGACTTCGATGGTGATATCTTGACGACGAGAGGGCACGTTCACCAGCCACTCACCAGCGCCGGTGGTGAAAGTGAAACCCAAACGCTCAAATACGTCTTCTACGTTCTGGGCAGAGAGCTCCATCCCCAGAAGGTCGATCAAGCGCTGATGACGCAATCTCACCTCGAGCGGCTTCGTCTCTACCCAGTTGGCACCCGCGACTTCAAAG
Source organism: uncultured Clostridia bacterium (assembly GCA_964402415.1). Classification (GTDB taxonomy): domain Bacteria; phylum Bacillota; class JAAYKD01; order JAAYKD01; family CAYOCI01; genus CAYOCI01. The sequence continues at coordinate 51,994 of CAYOCI010000011.1, read as the reverse complement.
CGTGGCCTGCCCGCGCCAAGCTGCTCAATGAGCTGCGCTGTCCGACGCAGAGCCGGCATCAACCCGTTGGGGTCCACACCTTTCTCAAACCGTAGCGATGCCTCGCTGCGTAAGCCCATCTTCTTGCCTGTGCGGCGCACGCTCGTGCCCTGAAAAAGAGCGGACTCAAACAGGATGACAGACGTCTCCGGCGTGACCTCTGAGCTCTTTCCACCCATTACTCCAGCTACGGCCACCGGGCGGCTCTCATCGGCGATAATGAGCATCTCTTCATCGAGTGTGCGCTCCTGGTCATCAAGGGTGACAAGGGTTTCGCCTGATTTGGCGCAACGAACAACAACTCGTGTACCCGCAAGGCACTGCAGGTCAAATGCGTGTAGCGGTTGACCTGTCTCGAGCATCACGTAGTTTGAGATGTCAACCATGTTGTTGATTGCCCTAACCCCAGCGGCGGTCAGCCGATCGATCAACCATTGCGGTGATTCCTGCACCTTCACGTCGTCAACAACCATGGCTAGGTATCGCTGGCATTTCTCAGGCGCAGTGATCTGCACGATACGGGTGTCCTCTGTGACAGTCAGCATAGGCAGCTCAGGGAGTGCAACCTTGAGCCCGAGTACGGCCCCTACTTCACGGGCTACACCCCACATGCCGAGGCAATCAGAACGATTGGGGGTGAGGTCTAACTCGAGCACCGAGTCCCCCTCGACCTCTTCGACGGTATCTACCGCCACTCCCGCTAGAGTCAGGCGACTTCCCAACTCCTTGGGATCGATCTTGAGCCCAGGAAGATATTCCTTCAACCAGCTATATGGCGCACGCATGCTTCAACAGTCCTTTCCCGTAGTTTCATGTGTCATAGTTCATGAGTCACAGGCTTCTTTTAGGGGCAGACGTTCCCTAGAACTGCGCCAAGAAGCGAAGATCGTTCTGATATAGCAGCCGCATATCGTCAATGGCCAGCTTCAACATGGCGACCCGTTCAATCCCCATACCAAAGGCGAATCCCGTGACCTGTTCTGGATCATATCCAGACATGCGCAGTACATTGGGATGAACCATGCCGCCCCCCAGGATCTCGAGCCATCCAGTGGACTTGCATAGACGGCAGCCCGTTCCCCCACAGGCGAAGCACGAGATATCGATCTCAACACTAGGTTCCGTGAACGGGAAGAAACTTGGGCGCAGACGTATCTGACGATCGGGGCCGTACATCTGCCGCGCGAACGAGAGCAGGACGCCCTTCAAGTCTGAGAGCGAGACCTTGTGATCGACGTAGAGCCCCTCTACCTGCTGAAACATCGGGGAGTGCGTCGCATCGTCGTCCTTGCGATAGACCTTTCCGGGAACGATGATCTTCACCGGCAGATGAGGGGCTGTCTTCTCCATGGTGCGCGCCTGCATGGGCGATGTATGTGTGCGCAGCAGAATGTCCGGGGTGAAGTAGAAAGTATCTTGCATATCTCGGGCCGGATGATCCAGCGGAATATTGAGCATCTGGAAGTTGTAGTGATCGGACTCCACCTCAGGCCCCTCAGCGATGGAGAAACCCATGCCGAGGAAGATCTCTTTGATGCGATCCAGGGTCTGCGTGACAGGATGCTTGGAGCCAAGCGCGAAGGGGAAACCTGGCAGGGTGATATCCACACGCTCGCGATAGAAGCGCTCCTGCTGCTCGCCAGCTTCGAGCTGACGTTGCTGCTCGTCGAAGCTGTTCTCGAGGTGATTGCGCAACTCATTGGCCAACTGACCAAAGCGTGGACGCTCTTCGGCTGACAGCCCACCCATCAGGCGCAGGATGCCCGTCAGCAACCCCTTCTTGCCTAGGTACTTGACGCGTAGATCGCTGAGCCCAGCGGTCGACCTCACCGTGGCGAGTTCTCTTTCGGCTGCTGTTCTTAACTCCAATAGCTGCTGTTCCACTGTATATCCCTCCAATAGCGTGTTAGTTCCCCCGTGCTGCCTTGCTAGCAGCACCACAGAGGATGAAAGGTTTTGCCTTGCAGATGGTTGACCCGACTGCGGGCTGGGGGCTGTGGGCATTTCGTGCTAGAAATGGACAAAATAAAGCCTTCATCCCATAGGGACGAAGGCTTCTCCGTGGTACCACCCTGATTGGTTCGAGACGACCGAACCCGCTCAAACGGCATATAACGGTGCCCCCGGCGTTCCCCTACTCCTACTTCAGGGCGCAACTAGGAAGTGAACTTCACCGCAGGCTGCGTGAAGAGGCTCACAGTCCGACGACCCCTTCTTCCTGATACGCCCGCCACAGGCTACTCTCTTCCATCATCGGATTTGACCAAGTGTATCGCCGCAACAGACCTCACGTTCGCGGTGGATGACGCATGTCTGCTACGGATTTGCTATTTATAGTATACCAACTGGTTACCAAATGCAAGCACTACTGGACGGCAAGGCGTCTATACATCAGATAGGCTGAAACAGAGCCAGTTAACTCGAACACTTTCCAAAGGAAGTCGGCAGTGAGCATGGGATCACTCCTTTTCCTAAACTGTAGCTCCATTATACCATAACTGCGTATGGAAACACACAGACAACACCCCGTCACCCGCAGAAGATTCTCTCAAGACGGCTCGTCATTACCGTTATGCGCCTTCGTTAGGAGCTGACGAGTACTCTCGTACATCAGGATCCCTGCAGCCACTGCAACATTGAGTGATTCTGCCTCGCCCGGCATCGGGATGCGCACGGTTTGACCAGCTTGTTCGATGAGCGCCTGGCAGACGCCTGCACCTTCGTTGCCTACGACAAGGGCAATACCTTCACTTAGCCGGGCCTCATGAGGAAGGTGAGCCCCATGCATCATGGCTACCGTGAGTCTGAGTCCTGATCCGTTACAAACCCTCACGATCTCATCCGGTCCGACCTCAGTATAGATTGGCACCCGAAACAACGCCCCCATGGTTGAGCGCAGAACCTTGTCGTTGTGAAGATCCACTGTGCCCGCAAGCAGGTAAACACCGTCCATGGCATTGGCGGCCGCGGTGCGAATGATTGTCCCTAGGTTCCCGGGGTCCTGCACACGGTCGACTACGATGAGCCGAGTTGCGGTCGTCCAAGCTGGGGCGTGTGTCAGGGCCGGCTGGTGTAGCTTAGCCACCAGCCCCTGGGGGGTCTTGGTTTGTGCCGCCACCCTCAGTACACGTTCATCAACCTCGACCAGCTTAACGCCAGTCCTGTCGAGGCTCCTCAGTAAACGCGCTCCACGCTCATCTGCCGTCAGCGACTCGACGTAGACAACTTCGGCAAAAGGTGCGCGCGCTTCCACCGCCTCTTCGACGAACCGCAGGCCTTCGATGAGGAATGCCTTGGCTTCTTTTCTGCCTTTGGCATCATGCAGAGCGACAAAGGACCTGATCAAAGGGTTCTGCATGGAAGTAATCACACTCTCAACCTCTCTCTCGTGGGAACGCAGGGGCTACGAGTCAGGGGCGACCTTGGCCGCGTGACAACTAACCCGACTGCCTGTGTTCATCGCCCTGCCACCTACTTGACCCATGACCACTGGTGCGTTTATCCCACTATGTACCATCTTTAGCATATGTAAAGACCCGGGGCTCTCCCCGGGTCGATAACAACTACATATTGACCTGTTTCTTTGCGACCTCAGCCATTTGGCCGAAGGCGTTGAGATCGTGTACAGCTAGATCAGCGAGCATCTTGCGGTTAACTTCAACCCCCGCCTTCTTAAGGCCGTTCATCATACGGCTGTAAGAGATCCCATTCATACGGGCAGCGGCGTTGATACGAGCGATCCAGAGGCGACGGAAGTCGCGCTTACGGGCGCGACGGTCACGACGCGCGTAGAAGAGCGCCTTCATAACGGCCTGGTTGGCCGGACGGAACAACTTGCTCTTAGTACCCTTATAGCCCTTGGCTAGCTTGAGGATCTTTTTATGTTTCCTACGAGATACAATCCCGCCTTTAACACGCATGACAATTTACCTCCTCGCGTTGGCTTACATATAAGGAATCAGGCGATGAATACGTTTCTGTTCAGCTGCTGAAACCAAAGCCCCTTGACGCAGGCGGCGTTTTTGCTTCGCAGACTTGCTCAACTTCTTGTGACCAACATAGGCGGAGTGGCGGGCGACTAGGCCTGTACCAGTAACCTTCAAGCGCTTAGCCGCGGAACGATTGGTTTTGACTTTTGGCATGGAGGGGGCTCCTTTCTAACTCGTTTAGATTGGCGGTGGAGCATGCTAACCAAGACAGAACACTGTCGACCAATCCCCTAACCCTGCTTAGATGTTAGGATCATGATCATATTGCGACCTTCGATGCGGGCCTCACGCTCCACAGCACCAACCTCTGCTACACCCTGCGCTAGCTTGCCCAGAGCTTCTTTGCCCAGGTTGGCGTGAGTGATCTCGCGCCCGCGAAAGCGAACGGTAGCTTTCACCTTGTCGCCATCACTGAGGAAGCGGTGCGCCGCCTTGATCTTGACCTGGAGGTCATGTTCATCAATGGTCGGTGTTAACCGAATCTCTTTGATGGTGATCACCTTTTGCTTCTTGCGAGCTTCGCGTTCTTGCTTGCTCTGCTCGTACATGTGTTTGCCGTAGTCCATGATGCGGCAAACCGGCGGCTTGGCTGTGGGAGCCATGTTCACCAGATCAAGATTCCGTTCTTGGGCCAGACGCAGAGCCTCGCGAAAATTCATAATCCCGAGTTGCTCACCAGTTTCACTGATAACCCGTACTTCCTTGGCCCTAATCTCCTCATTGACCTGTAGACCTTTGTTGATACTTTCACACCCCCTAATTAGTTGACCCCACGTAAAAGTGGGCAAATGAAAAGCAGGTGGTAGAACCACCCGCGCCACGTGCATACAACCATATTCCCCGAACCTCGAGGCCTCGGCCGTATTAACCCGTTCGAGCAGCACGCTGCCGGGTGAGAAGCGGATGGCTTCTACTTGCTACTATGTGAGTATACCAGAGTTGGGAACGTTCGTCAACCTCATCTCTGTAGCAATGAGGTTGACGAACCACTAGGCACCAGGTACGAGAAGAACTAGGCTGTTCTGAGTCACTCCGTAACCAGTCGCATGTTGATATCATACACTATATGAGAACGAAAAGGCGACCCTCATATTGCGCGCATATGGAGATATCGCCGCTACGGACGGATGCACATCAGACCTAGGATCTCCTAATTGCCAGTGGCTAGTGGCTAGTGGCTGTTGAAAGGGTGGTGACATTGGTTCAGAGCTTCAATAAGGGTTTTGGCAATGAGCTAACCTATGCACGCGAATGGGTGCAGACCACACTAATGCCAGGGATAAAACCCGAACTAGCGGTGTTAGCGCACCCCCAAGTAAAGAATGTGACCTATGAAGTCCTAACTCCTCGGCAGATCAAGGTCACATGTTCCTTACTCGTCACCGTCGACGAAGTTCTGCTGGAACAAGAGCCAGGACCGATCCGCCTGCGTCGCAAACATCAGACACGTCCAGACGCCATTCCCAAAGCTCTCTCACAGATGGATGTGGTCACAATCATCCCAGTCCCGGAGCAGCAGCTGCCGGTCAAGAAGATCAACAGCTTTGAGATTCAGTGTCACAACCCCACCAATACAGTAATGCGAAACCGTGTCATCACCAAGGCGCAACTGCAGTTCCATCTCAAGTACACCGCGTTCGCCACTCGCGAAACGATGGTCAGCCCCGCGCGTAACAATCAGTCCGCCTTGCGCGTTGCCCCCAACTATGCCAAGCCAACGGGTCGATAAACGGACCCGATGACCGTAGGTCATCGGGTCTGCAACTGTTAATAGCGCAATTTCTGCTCCAGCCAAGCTTCCAGTTCGACTAGTGGGATACGAATCTGTTCCATGGTATCGCGGTCACGCACCGTCACAGCTTGGTCCTCGAGCGTCTGGAAATCGACTGTCACGCAGTAAGGCGTACCCACCTCATCTTGACGGCGATAGCGCTTACCGATGCTTCCCGCTTCATCATACTCCACCATCCAGCGCTTGGCCAATTGCGCATAGAGCTTATCGGCCTCCTCGCCCAGTTTCTTCGACAGCGGCAGCACAGCGACCTTGATCGGAGCCAGCGCCGGATGTAGATGAAGCACGACACGCATATCGCCTTCACCGAGCTCCTGCTCTTCATACGCGTTAGCCAGGAAGGCCAGGGTCAAACGTTCGGCGCCAACAGACGGTTCGATGCAATAAGGTACGTATTTTTCGTTGGTGGTAGGATCCAAATACGAGAGGTCCTTCCCCGAATGGTTAATATGGGCTTTCAGGTCATAATCTGTCCGGTCAGCTACCCCCCATAGTTCACCCCAGCCAAACGGGAACTGAAACTCAAAGTCGGTGGTGGCATTGGAGTAGTGCGAGAGCTCTTCTGCATCATGATCACGAAGACGCAGATTCTCACCCTTCATACCGAGCTCCAACAGCCAGTCATGACAGAACTTGCGCCAATAGCCAAACCACTCCATATCCTCCCCAGGCTTGCAGAAGAACTCCAGTTCCATCTGTTCAAACTCGCGGGTGCGGAAGATAAAATTGCCCGGAGTAATCTCGTTACGGAATGACTTGCCAATCTGGGCGATTCCAAACGGCACTTTCTTTCGACTACTGATCTGGACATTCTTAAAGTTGACAAAGATGCCCTGGGCTGTCTCAGGGCGAAGATACACCTGCGCCTTGCTGTCCTCAGTCACACCCTGATAGGTCTTGAACATCAAGTTAAACTGGCGAATATCGGTGAAGTCGTGCGCTCCACATTTCGGGCACTTGACCTCTTTGCCCTGAATGAAAGAACGCATCTGATCTTGTGTCCACCCATCAGCTATCACTGGTTCCCCGGCGGCTGCGGTTGTTTCCTCAATCAATTTATCCGCTCGAAAGCGAGCCTTACACTGACGGCAGTCCATGAGGGGATCGCTGAAGCCGCCAACGTGACCGGATGCAACCCATGTTTCTGGGTTCATTAGGATGGCGGCATCCAGGCCTACATTATAGGGCGACTCCTGCACAAACTTCTTCCACCAGGCACGCTTGACGTTATTCTTGAGCTCTACCCCCAATGGTCCGTAGTCCCATGTATTGGCCAGCCCACCGTAGATATCGGAGCCAGGAAAGACAAAGCCCCTAGTCTTGGCCAAAGTCACGAGCTTATCCATGGATACACTCGACATTCTCATCGCCTCCGTCGTAGTCTGCCGTCTAGGTCAACTCTCTGAAACCCGCTGTGATATGTAGAGGCGTAGCCGAGCCACACCCACTAGTTAGCCATGACGCCACGGCGGCGCACAGAGGATGCAACGTTCCACCTCGCAGGTTGACCCCACTGCGGGCTGCGGGCATTCTCATATAGGACCATAGACCTATTATATACCAGTTCTAGTCGAGCACAACTGGAACTTGCTTGCCCATGGTTACGCCTTCTTCGGTTATGTGGCAGGTGATTGCACGGACTTCAACCCCTACATCGTGTGCGTCTACAAGTGCACGAGCAAAACCAGGATCGGTCGCTCGGTTAGGCGCGAGAGATATGGCATCGCTGCGCGCAATGACGAAGAACAGCGCGGTCCGCCGCCCCGCTGACCGTGCTGCTGCCAGTTCGTGAAGATGCCGCGCGCCACGGGCTGTGGGAGCGTCAGGAAACCGGGCCTGCCCATCAACTAGCAGCGTCACTGACTTCACCTCGATGAGGCAGTCTCCGGCGGCGCCAACCAAACGCAGATCGGATCGTCCTTCCCCGAGGCGCGGCTCGCGTTGGATCGAAGCATAACCCAGGTACGCGTCAAACCGCTGCTGCCGAAGCCAGACCTCCACCAGTCGATTCGGCAGTTGCGAGTTGATACTGACCAGTCCCCCCTCTTGGGATCGGACCAGTTCCAGACTATACTGGGTTCGCCGTTCACTCCCAGGAGTGGGGCGTAGCCATACCTCGGCTCCAGTCACGAGCAGTTCGCGCAGGCGTCCGGACGTCGGAAGATGGGCGGCGCAGCGCTCCCCGTTGATCCAGACTGCTGCGACGAAGCGATTTACCCTTTCGTCAAAGCGCGCCTCCACCAGCTGCGGCTGATACGAGTAATCGAGCATACTCCTACTCCTGATCGAGCTTGATTCTATCCAGTAGATCAACGAGATCGCGGAACGAGCCAATATAGTCCGCTTTCGGTTCTTCACCTCGTCGGTTGATCACGCAATCCTCGGCCAGGAAGGTCTTGATTCCCAAGCAACCAGCCACCAGGTCCTCATCAACGTCATTCCCAACCATCAGGCATTGCTCCGGCTCAAGCCGCAGCTTGCTCAGAATCTCCTGATAATAGGCGGGGTGAGGCTTGCAGTGGTGCATGATCTCGTAGGAGGTGATGAGGTCGTAGTCATACCGATCAATCCCTGCCCAGCGCAAGCGTTCAACAATAGCTTCGATGGGAAAGACCGGATTGGTCGCCACAACCACCCGCCAGCCATGCCTAATCGCTTGATCAACCACCAGGTTCGCCCACGGGTTAGGCTTCGTGAAACGCTTGAGGGTGGCAAAGTCGGATCGGTAGAATGCATCAAAGATCGGCATCAACTGCTCTACAGGCCAACCTACCCTGGGGAAGAAATCACTGATAAAGACCTCTCGATTTGCTCGGGTGGGGTCATCGTTCTTAATCATCGCGTAGGTCGAAGCCATCAGTTGTTTGGCGAAAACAGCTGGTTCCACGAAGCGAGCCAGGTGCGGTGCTAGTGCCCTGATGTACTCGGTGGTGAACTCATCTGTGTCCATATGCAACAGGGTTCCGTCCAGGTCGAAGAGCACAGCTTCCAGCATGATAACCTCCGTTGAAGCCCGCAGCCATCAGCTGGCAGCCCACAGTAGAGAGATTGAGATTGAAGTCTAGCACAATTACACGCTACGGTCGCTGCTAGAGAGCACAGTTCTCAATCCACATTTTGGTTCACTGATGGCTGATGGCTGATGCCTAATGGCTGCCTGATTACTTACCCGGGAAATAGTTGATCTTCATTGCTTCACGTACGTCGCGCATGGTCTCTCTCCCGACGGCACGAGCTCGCTCTGTGCCAGCCATAATGATCTCATCTACCAACTCGGGACGAGACTGATAGTGGGCCCGGCGTTCACGCATCGGTTCCAGGAGTTCGTTGATCTTACCAGCTAGGTTCCGCTTGCAGGCTACACAACCCACCTTGCCGCCCCGGCAGTCTTCTTCACACTGGGCGACCTCCCCTGGATTAAACGCCTGGTGATAGCTGAAGACAGTGCAGACCTCCGGGTGTCCCGGGTCGGACTTGCGGATGCGAGCCGGATCAGTGACAGCTGTATTTACCCGACGAAGAACCTCGTCAGCGGGATCCGAAAGATAAATGCAGTTGTCCAGGCTCTTGGACATCTTGGCCTGTCCATCTAGTCCAACCAGACGCCCTACTCGTCCAACCATGACCTCCGGCTCGACCAGAACCGGTGCATACAACTCGTTAAAGCGGCGGACGATCTTGCGTGTCAGCTCTAGATGAGGAATTTGATCATGGCCGACCGGCACCAGATGTGCCTTGCAGAAGGCGATATCGGCGGCCTGGGAGACCGGATAGCCAAGGAAACCAAACATGAGATCATCGTAGCCGCGCTCGGCAGCCTCGGTCTTGATCGTTGGGTTATGACGCAGCACATTGACAGAAACGAAATTGCCAAATAGGACGGTCAACTCGGCGATCTCCGGGACCATCGATTGGATAAAGATAGTTGCCTTTTCAGGATTTAGACCGGCAGCCAGATAGTCCTCGGCAACCTGGCGCACATCATGAGCGAGACCCTCGGGGCGATCCCAGTTGGTTGTGAGCGCCTGTACATCCGCGATAATCACAAAGGTATCGTAGTCGTCCTGCAACTGAACACGATTGGCTAAGGATCCTACATAGTGTCCTAGGTGCAGCTTACCGGTAGGGCGATCGCCCGTTAGGATACGCTTCTTCATTCATTACACCTCCGACTGATAGCGAGACCGTAGTGTACACACGTTTGTGAAACACGATTAACGATAAATAAGGAACCCCCCACCCCCTGTGTGGGGCGAGAGGTTGGCTCTCCCGCAGTACCTGCTCTTCTCGGTCATCGCTTTGACAGTATTATACAAGGTTTGTGCACAGTCGGTCAAGCAGACCAGACCTGTCAAAGCCTGTGATCTCACAAGCTAAGATTGGCCGCCTCAGACCTAACGTCAAAAAGCACTCGTTGCCAGTCGAAGAGGGCGGATGATATAATGGTCCGAGACATCTGCCCCATTCGCCATCTCACATGACAGCAGATCAGAAAGACGAGGATCAGCATGCAAGCAGATACTGCAACTCTTGATCGCCAGACGACTGCCACAGCCGAGATCAGCCAGAATGAACTGCGGCAGAAGATCTTCGAGATGATCTGGCCTGTGACAGCTGAGAGTGTGCTCCAGATGATGGTGGGCATGGTTGGCAGCGCCATGGTTGGCAGGCTGGGTGCGACCGCCGTTGGCGCGGTCGGCTTGAGTTCAAGGGTCACTCAGCTCTCTTGGGCGCTCTTCTTCGGTGTCGCCACCGGCGCCACAGTTCTGGTAGCTAGGTCATTGGGGGCTGGAAACCAAGCTGCAGCCCGCCACACTGCTCGACAAGCGCTCTCTACATCAATCAGCCTTGTATCCATTCTTACCTTATTGAGCTTCTTCTTTGCTCGCCCCTTCCTGATCGCGCTTAACGCCGACGCTGAGCTCCTGTCAGCCAGCATGAAATACCTCGGTATAGCCCTATGGAGCTTACCGCTGGTGGCGGTGATGCAAACAGTCAGTGGGATCCTACGAGGGGCTGGCAATACCAAGACGCCCATGCAGGTCGCCATTATCGTCAATATCATCAACCTGTTTCTCAACTGGATCTTCATCTTCGGCAAGCTTGGTTTCCCGGCGCTGGGCATCCGCGGATCAGCGTGGGCTGCGCTGATCTCCCAAGGGTGCGGGGCGGCGATGGGGCTCTACGTGCTATACTCCCCACTGGGAAAGATTCACCTTAACTGGAAGGAACGTATAGGCTTAGATTGGCGTGAGGTCAAGCGTGTTCTGCAGGTAGGCGTCCCCTCTTCTGCTGAGCACCTGTTCTGGCAGATGGCTACCATCATTCTCACCTCACTAATCGTTAGTTTTGGCAAGATCCCTCTAGCGGCACATCAGCAAGGTCTCCAAGCAGAGTCACTCTCCTACATGCCCGCTGCTGGCTTCGGCATCGCTGCGACAGCCTTCGTCGGTCAGAGTCTAGGAGCCGGCAACCTGGCACTGGCGAAGCGCTATATCCGGCAGATCGCCATATGGGGTCTCTACCTGACCTGTATCACCGCCGGCATCCTCTTCTTCGTCCCTGGAGCGGTAATGAGCATTCTGACCAACGACCAGCAGGTGATCACCCTCGGCTCCAAGTATCTCATGCTCATGGCGGTCGCGCAGTTCCCGCAGCAGGTTTCCGGGGTGCTCAACGGTGCACTGCGAGGAGCGGGAGATACCGCGGCTCCGATGGTAGTGGCCGGCATCGGCATGTGGCTAATCAGAATTCCTCTCTCGTTCTACCTCGGCCGCACGCTGGGGCTAGGGATCATCGGTGTCTGGCTGGCGATGACCATTGATCTGTTCATTCGTTTTGTCCTAAGCTATGCACGCTTCCATCAAGGACGGTGGCAGAACAAGCAACTGTAACTTGCGAGTCCCTAGTCCCCAGTCCCTAGTCCCTAGTAGGGTTGACGGAGCACACAAACGCCATCCTGTCACTTTAGCTATGACAATACGACAGGCTATGAAATGTGCGCCGAATCTCCTGCGCAGATAATAAAGAGGCGGTTCCGTGAAGGAACCGCCTCTTTCTGTTTGTCAGCGAAGTCCCGGATAGCCCAGCTGTCGCAGCGCTTCATAGAGGACCACCGCGACACTGTTGGAGAGGTTTAGAGAACGCGCCTCATCAATCATGGGGATACGAAGACTATGCTCAGGTTCCAGCGCCAGTATCTCCGCGGGAAGTCCTCTTGTTTCGGGGCCAAAGACAAGGTAGTCTCCATCGGCGTAGATCTGCTCACTGTGAGATCGTTGCGCCTTGGTGGTGAAATAGTAAAAACGCCCGCCTTGAGACTGGTGGCGGAGCTCTTGAAACGAATCATGGTAGGTAATCGACAGCAGGTGCCAGTAGTCCAGCCCTGCTCTTTTTAGCTGTTTATCATCAACCGAGAATCCGAGAGGCCTGACCAAGTGCAGACCTGCACCGGTTGCGGCACACAGACGTGCAATGTTCCCGGTATTAGGGGGAATCTCCGGTTGAAACAAGACCACCTGCAGTGGCATGAGTTCGCCTCCTCCTATTGCTCGCGATCAATCTCCAAGTCGTGTTGATCGGAGACCGTCACTGGTACCATGACGGCATCGGTCATGCCGTGGATAAGCGGCTTGTCTAGAGGACAGATAGTTGCCAAGACACCAGCAAGGGCAGGGCCCGAGCGCCCAATGAAGTAAAACGGGCAGAGGCGGGTTCTCCCCGCGAACTCCTCCATACAGTCGCCAGCGAAGCCGTAACGGCTGAAGTGAACCTTGTCGCTGCGATGATACCGCTGCAGAATGTACGGCGTTGTCTGGAAGCCCCCTTGAGCCTTTTGAAGTGTATAGGCAAGAGCCTGATTAGATAGCTCAAAGGCCAGCTGAACTCCCTTGCTTCCCCAGGCCAGCGGCGAGAAGCCCGACGGCTTGATCACAAACGATCGCTCGCCCTTGGCTAGAAGAAAAATATCCTGCCATGCCTGGGCCTGATGACCACTGATCCACAGGTTTGGAATGGCAGCATGGGGAGGCAGCTCCCGAGGATCGAGAATCCAGGTCTGCGGCAGCAGGCCATCGAGCCGTTTGAGGTCATCCTCACGTAGCTCTTCCTTCCACCAACTGCGCAGGCTGGGATGGTGATAGAGGGCAAACAGCATCTTCTCTTCCAGATACGTCTTGAGAGGAGGAGTGATCTCAACGTTCCGTTTGCGTACTGCCTCAAGCATCAGTGGAAAACTGGGAACGTTATCGATGTCAAACAACTCGAAAAAACGATAGATGGTATTGATGATCTGCGTCTCGTCACCTAGATTGATCGTCAGCTCGCGGCCGTCATACGCAACCTGCTCGGGATGAACCACCCAGATCCCATGGCCGTCCTGTCGCAGCTGTCTGGCCAGCCAATCCATCTCAAGAAAATAGTCCCGTGACTCATCGGACACAACCACCGCCACACGGCAATCATCGCGCCCTGTAACTTTAGCGATCGCAGCTGCGAACCCCTTGGTGATCCCATCGTTACCACCGAACACGCCAACGCCTAAGCTAGCATAAGCCTGTGTCATCGATCCCAGCAGCCCCATTCCCCCAGGAACTGAGTCTAGTTCGGTAGCAACTAGCCTACCATCACTGATGAACAGATCCGGGCGGATTACCATGGGCAAGCGGTTGCGCTGGCGAGCCACTCGCCCTAGCTTCACCAGTGCCTCGGGCTTGCCCTGATCCAGATACTCATGTACCCATTTCGGAGCGTGGCACTGGACACTGGCATGATATAAGCGGTTGGCAGCCTGATAGAACGCATACAGCGTATGGCCGAGCTCCTGGAGCTCCTCTGCCAGTCTTGGACCGATAGCTAGGGGCCGCGGAGCAATCTGCCATTGGGTGGCTTGACCGCTGGCAAGCTCCCGTCGAGCATCGCGGCTCACCCCACTGGCGGCCATTAGCGTGTTAACCATCAAGGCTTTCTCTCTATCTGTCATGCGGTTCTCCTGTCCATTTAGCAATGAAGCGGTCGGGTTACACTCCTTTTTCCACGATTCCTCGTTTAGGCATTAGTGATATGTTCCACTATTGGCATGGACCATCTCGCCGCTCTCCCCGACCATATGTCCTTCCGAGGACGGAACAACATGAGCTGCCGCATTAGGCCTGGTGGTGGCCTCAATGGCGGCCAATCTCATCGCGATCTCGTCTAGGGAGCGCTCAACAGTGTCATGCAGATGCTCCAAAATCACCTCTGACTTGAGGTTGACCTGATACTCGATCTCGGAGCGGATACGATCCTTGGCCGCCTGACGATTCTGACTCATCATGATGAGTGGCGCCTGGACAGCAGTCACGCAAGCTAGCACCAGGTTCAATAGGATGAAGGGATATGGGTCGAACGGATTCGATATCACCCAGAAGGTGTTAATTGCTACCCAGATGAAAAGGGCACCCATAAAGAGCATCAAGAATGTCCAACTGCCGGCAAAGGAAGCAATGCCGTCGGCGAGACGATCGCCGAAAGTCAACTGCTCCTGGCGGATGGTGTTAACATTCCTAGCTTGTCGCGCCTGTATCTGGCGATGTATCTCCGCCTCGAGGCGAGCAATCTCTGATAGTTGCCGATCGCGTTCCATAGCGAACCTCCTCGCCCTTGATCGCTGTTTGTTCCCCATGCCACCTCGTGGCACCACACTAGATGAAACCGCCCCCACGACTTACCCCACTAGCGACTAGGGGCTACGGACTAGGGACTCATCTCACGTTAGTATGCCCGCAAAGACGTGGCAAGGCTAGCGATGCTTGGGTCAGCAAGAGATTCGATACACTCCCATTGTATGGCATTCAGGCGACACGGAGATACAAAAACTGCAAATACTCCGTATGAGTGTAACGTATGTGCATCACCACAATAAGGTAGGAGAAACCAAGAAGGCCGCACTCAATGGTGCGGTCTTGGCGCTCATGAACGAGTGAGCACTCGCCAGATCTCATCATCGCAGAGGTCACGGAGCCTCCAACGGTGATACTCCCCCGGTTCCCAAGTGACTGACCGTGCCTGCTCCAAGGATCGACGGTAGAACCTCGCGAACTCCTCACGGTATTCCGCCTCTCGCGCGCCGCCAATCTCTGGCATCGGTTGAGACGGTATGACCGCCGGTTTTGTCGATGCGGCTAGATGAAGGTCACTGATCCCGCGGCCCAAAATGCGGAAGATCAGCTCCTGAAACGCATCAGCCAGCTGCGTGCAGATGAAGAGCCGGCAGATGAGTGGGCGGTTCGAATAGATGGTGCAGCGATCATCGGCTAGGAATAGGCAGGGAAATGAACGTAGAAGCAAGTATCCTCGCTCAGATGCCTGGCGGTCACAGCTCTGATCGATAAGTTCATCCAAGGAGAGTCCCTGAGACCTCGCCAAGCTGGATAGACTTCTGAGATCCGGTGCGATTAGGCTATGGGTGCAGCAATTGTCCTTGCACCCGCAGCAAGAACCAAAGTGCTCGGGGTGATAGCTTTTGTGAATGGCCGGATCTTCACTCATTGGCGCCAATGCATCAACTAGGTCGGCCACTGTGGCCTCGTCATCTAGGATACACAGGTCAAGACCGGTCTTCCCGTGTATCTCTTTAGTGAAGACCACTAAGCGTTCCTGATTCACAGTCCAAACACCTCGTCGTTATGGGATCTGCATGAGATATGAAGGAATGGCTCACCTCTCGATGGTGGAGCAACCCCGCCCAACGCTACGGATGAGTATTCTCGCTGTAGGTCTATTCTCCTTCCGGCTGAAGATGGACCCCAGCTCAGCGGCTGTCTGCAAGTTTCACCATACCCCTGCTGCCAAGCCTGCCGACATGACGATGGCGTTGATCAGCGTGAGGCCGATCATGACAGATTGCCAGGCTGTGATACTCTGCACAGATCGCTGGTTGGTAGCCAGGGCAGCGCCAGCCCCCAGCAGTGAGGCTATGGTGGGCAGAGATGTTATCCATGATCCTCGCCAAAGGGAGATCGCCAGAGATGCTGCCAGCATGAAATATGTTGCCACCACCAGACGGCAGCTTGATGAGCCGGTCTTCTGGCTGATCCAAGCAACGGTGGTCAGCTTCTGAGGTCTCGCTCCCAGATCCGCGGGAATATCCGCCAGATGATGCTGCATCAGCCATGCCACGCTCATGGTAGCATGTAGAGAGGCAGCTGTCGCAAGCGCGCCACCTGCTGGTGCGCCAAGGATCAGAGCGCTAGCATAGACACAGGTCCAGGTCGCTGGCCAGGCCGCCAACCACTCTCCTGCCAATGGCCTGTAAGCCAGACGCAGTGGCGGGAGACTGTAGCTTAGCGAAGACCAACACCCGACCGCGAAGACCCACCAGACCCATATCCCAACCCGCGCACTCAGGACGAAGGCGACTCCGCACGCCGCTAGTAAGCCAAGCCAGAAACCGATCTGAAGCTCGTGCTCTGTTAAGAGGCCGCGACGCAGGACCTTGGCGCCGCCAGACAGGACTCCGACAGACTCACGATCGGTCCCCGAGCGCCAGTCTATCAGCTCGTTTACGGCGTGGGCGATCACCCCCTGAAACAGAACCCCACCCGCCACCGTCAACGCCAAGTTGGTCCAATTGAGGCGCTGCCACCCGCTGGCCGCAGCCGCTGCGCCGGCGCCAACCGTGAAGGCAGCCAACGACCAGGCTAGCAGGGGGACCACTCGCAGCAGATCAGCCACCCCTCGGACCTTTTCCTCAGCAGAACCCATCGTGCGTAGACTCCCCCACTCTCTTGGATATACTGGTTTCATACAACCATGGGCGGTGATGATCGATGCTCTATGATGTGACGGTGGTCGGCTCCGGGCCAGCGGGCGCTGTCGCCGCTTACCATACGGCCAGTTCCGGGCTCAGCACACTGCTGGTTGATCAAGCCACTTTTCCACGCGACAAGGCGTGCGCCGGCGGCCTCACAACGGCTGCTTGCGCTTATTTACCCGAGCCTCTGCCACGCCAGCTCAGCCACTGCCAAGTCACAAAGCTCTCCACTTGGATGGGGGACCACAGGAGACTGCATGATAAGAACGAGTGCTTCATGTTCACCGTCAGTAGGAAAGAGTTTGATACGTGGCTACTGAACCTGGCTGTGGGCGCTGGAGCGGTTCCTCATCTAGGAGATCGCGTCCTGGGATACCAGCGTGAGAGGGATTGTGTACGGATTCGCACCGTCTCTGGCGAGATCCAGACGCGCATGGTTATCGGGGCGGACGGCGCCAACAGCCTGATCGCGCGCCAGCTGAGGCGCGGGAGAGCCCATCCCATGGGTTACTGCCTCCAGGTCGAGGTGCCTGAGGCTCCGACCCCCGACACGATTGAGATCCACTACGGGCTGGTTCCCGAGGGCTACGGTTGGGTCTTCCCACGACCATACTCGCGAATGATCGGCGTGGGAGGGGTTCTGGGGCACTTTCCTCAACCAAACTCCTACCTAACGGCGATCCTCAACCACCACGGCTGTGTCTTGAGCCCATCGCGGCAGGCACACACTATCCCCATCGGTGGTCATTGGCTGCCAGTCGTGGACGACGGGGTAGTCCTGGTTGGGGACGCTGCTGGCTTCGTTGACCCCTTCACCGGCGAGGGGATCCGCTACGCGCTCTGGTCAGGTATGCTAGCTGCACAGACCGCCAGTGAGGCCCTGCGGCGACAGGATGTCCCCAGGGCAGCGCACCTCGCGGGGTATGAGCATGCGTGCCGCTCCGCGATCATGCCCCAGCTTCAACATGCCCTCCGCCTCTCCCGTGCCTTCTTTAGGTTCTCGCGCCAGATCCAACCAAAGCTATTTGGTAATCCAGATCCGGTGGAACAACTCCTAGACATACTACAGGGGCGGAGCAGTTACCCCCGTTTCACCCGCTGGGTGCTGGGTAACCTACCGTCTCTTCTCCTGCATTAGTCGGCCTGACTTAACAAGTATCACGTCTGAAGTGTTGACTTAAGGGATCAGGGTTAATACCAGCACCTAGTTGCGAAAAGAATCAAAAAGAGAGCACGGGGTTACCCCCGTGCTCTCTAGCCCCATTTGCTCTTGCTGATATGGCTCTGAATCTCCGCCTTGACCATCTGGCGGATCTGGTCGGCGGCGTCCTTGGCCTTAGTGAAGATGGCAAAGCAGGTCGGATCCAGGTTGTCATCGAGCCCATCCTGGGATACCTCAGCAACCTCGTCCATCAGAACTGCCAGATCCATCAGCAGTTGGTTGGTGAGTCGGGAGCGTTCGACTAGGTTAGCCTTGTCATCAGTCATCTGCTCGAACTTCTCAGTTGGAGCTCCGCACTTAGGACATTTCGCGGGAGCCTCTGCTCCATCATGGATGTACCCACAGACAGTACAGCGCCACTTCTTCATGACGGCCCTCCTTTTATGGTTCTAGAAGTTTTCGCACAACACCTCGAAGAACGCACGTGGATGCTTGCAGCACGGGCAGACCTCAGGTGCATCAGTGCCCTCGTGAATGTAGCCGCAGTTGCGACAGTGCCACTTGACCGTTTCGGCCTTCTTGAACACTGTACCGTCCTCAAGGTTTTTGAGAAGGGCCAGATAGCGCTTCTCATGTTCGGCCTCAACCTCAGCAACCTCTTCAAAGAACTTGGCGATCTCGACAAAACCCTCTTCACGAGCGACCGCCTCGAACTCTTTATACATGTTGGTCCATTCGTAGTTCTCGCCTTCGGCGGCGGCCTTCAGATTTGCTTTGGTATCACCTATCCCACCGAGGAAGCGGAATGCGATCTTGGCATGCTCTTTCTCGTTGTCAGCCGTATCCAGGAAGATGGCAGAAACCTGCTCAAACCCCTCTTTCTTGGCAACTGCAGCCCAATAGGTGTACTTGTTACGGGCCTGGGACTCGCCAGCAAAGGCGGCATGCAGATTGGCCTCGGTCTTGCTTCCCTTTAGATTCATCGTATGATCCCCCTTAATAGATGATGAGGTTATATTCGCCGTAATTGTAGCCATTCCTTCTAATAATGATAGTCGTTTTTGCTTTTTTCTAGCGCATTACTATCTGTTGAGTGATGACAGACTTTTGGGTAAAATGGGGGATGAGAGGAGGTGCTGGCTTGATCCCTCAGGAGATCATTGACCGAGTCAATTTCTACGCACGCAAAGCACGGGCTGAAGGCCTAACAGAAGACGAGAGAGCAGAGCAGAAGAAGGCGCGTGAGGCATACTTGGCTTTGGTCCGCGCCCAAGTGAGATCTACGCTTGATAACATGAAGCCACCAGAACAGCATCCAGAAGGCTGCCAGTGTGGGCATCATCATCAAGGAAAGCATCATCATCACTAGCATTTGACCCTGGTATCCTTTGGTGTTCGATGTCGATCTGCAATTATCATGGCTCACCTTCACATACTACCTATTGTGGAGGTGAGATCATGCCCAAGATCACTGGGGTTTTTGGTGCCGCACCGGACATCAATCATGCCATCGAAGAGATCGTCCATCAAGGCTATCAGCAGAGTGAGTTGGCAGTCAATGCTGGCACAGATGCTGGCGCGTATGGAAACCAGTTCATGGGTGGTGAGCTGAGCGCGCTTGAGAACAACGCCTTTGGGGACTACGCTCGCCAGCAGGAACCAGGGAGTAGTTCGCTGACGCTCAATGCACAGTCTCAAGACGTGGATGATCTGATTGAGGTCATGAGGATGTGTGGGGCGGTGGATGTCGTTGTCGAAGGACAACGTCCGCCGGTGAACCGAGCCTAGGAGATGTGAAAGCACAAGGACCGCGTGTCGACACGCGGTCCTTCTCGTTTCACATGCTTGTGCCCTATGTGGTCCGCCTACGCGAAACCGATAACACGTAGAGCGCTAGCAGTGCATGAATGACGAGACCGAGGACGAACGTTGAAAACACGCTCCAGCGAATCGGCACCTGGTATCCGCCGCGAACAAACCACCAGTCCACGGCAGTCGCCGCGCCGGCGAAGCCTAGAACGTATGGGAGTGTCATCTCTTTGGGTGTCTCATGGATGTAGTGCGCGAAGATGATCTCCACAGGTATCCATGCCGCAGAGATGAACAGGGGCAACCCTCTCCAGCCGAACGGCTCTGTGTACTTCCACTGCCACAGACCCAGATATAGGATTGCAGCACTCTGGACCAACAACGCGATGCCCAAACCGCCGATCAAACCAAAGGGGAGCAGATCGACGATTCTGCGTCTCGGGACCATGACAAGCATAATGATCGTCAACATCATGAAGAAAACCGGGTAAACAAGGCTCTTGACCGGCATACCATCACTCCTTTATCAGATCAGGGATAGTATGCGTGTGAAACGGATGGATCATGACATGGTTACATGAAAACGATCCACGTTTCACATACTTCACCTAGATGAGGAGGTGGCAGATGATGAGTGATATGATGGTGGGCAGGAGCGCACCGGATTTCGCCCTGCCCGATGAGAACGGTCAGGAGATTAGCTTGCGCGATTTTAGAGCTAAGAAGAACGTCGTACTGTTTTTCTACCCGTTAGATTGGACGCCAGTTTGAAGTTCTGAACTACCAGCGTGCGAGGGGATCGCCGAAGACCTCGAAGCGGTAGATGCCCAAGTCTTGGGCATTAGCGTTGATAGCTCTCCATCCCACAAGGCCTTTAAAGAGAAGTTGGGAGTACGGTTCCCCTTGTTATCAGATATGCACCGCAGAGTAGCTAAGCTCTACAATGTCTATATTGAAGAGCAAGGCATCTCGGCGCGGGCGACTTATGTCGTCGATAAGAGCGGCATCGTACGCTATCAACTGATCCATGATCTAGGCTTGCCTCGCAGCGAGCAGGAACTCCTGCGTATCCTCAAAGAGATCGCAAAGTCATAGCCGGATGGGGCACTGAGCCGTATCCCATACCGTGATCTATGGGGGGCCGGTAGGCAATCGGGTACGCCCAAAAGGAGGTTCCGTGATGCGGCAGATCAGTGCGCTGCTGATCAAGTATGGTCTCACCGCTGTCATCTTGATGGTATTTCTACCGCTCTTTGGTCAATCAAATGTAACCGCTGCCTTAAGCGCAGCCTTTGCGGTAGCAGTCGTCACCTTCTGGGCCGATGATCTGACTATCCTTCCGAATCTAGGAAACCTGACCGCAGTGATCGGTGGTTGGATCGTTAGCACTGGTGTGATCTACGCAGCCCAGTATTTCCTGCCCGGATTACGCATTACTCTTCTGGGCGCCGTGGGTGTATCCGCCTTTGTGGGAGCAAGCGAGTGGTTCTATCATCGGCTGCTGAAGCGATATCTCACATGAGGAGCACCCAGAGATCAGTCGCCAGACTCCAGGGGCATGTTGAAAAAGCCCTCGTCCACCCGCAAAGGGGCACCAAGCACGCGTAGCGCGACTTTGGCAAGACAGTTCAAGGAGTGCAGTCGCTGAAGACTGGAAGCGGCCACTGTTTGAGCCCGCAGGGCGAGTTAGGCCGGTTCCTGAAGCGACGAGTTCGTTCAATCCATAACGTAGCCCGGAGCGCGGCGTGCTGGTGCCCCTGCTTTGTCAACACGCCACAGACTGCTCAGTCAGCCTAGGAAAATGAGCTTCCCAGTAGCCCTTCCCCCTCGTTAACAGCATCTAGGTACAAACAGAGCCGAAGTCGATCAACGACTTCGGCTCGCTACATGGTCGGGCTAGGATCACTGGGCTCTGATCTTAGGTCAACTTGGCCCGGCTACATAGCACGAATCTGTGCCTCGATATACTGTGTAAGCTCCTGCCCCTCAAATGAGGTGCTGTCATCGAAGTCACTGGGGCGTACACGGAAAAAGTTAAGGAGTAGGTGATTACCCTTCACGTAAACAGGGTCCAGATGCATCGGTACGAAATGAACAATGATCTCCTCGAGGTCCTTTACACCTTCGGCATTTAGCTTCTCCTTAAGTCCATCTAGGTTCAGCGTCTTGACAGGTTGAACCATGGTCTGGGTATAGCCAAGGTCTTCCATCATCCAGAGATTATTACTGTAGAAGCGGCCTTCTTTGCGGTTCTTGCCCTGGAAAGGCTCCCGATTTGTCACGGCAGACAGCACTTTGCGCACGGATTCTTCCGAAAACTCTTCATCATAGATTAGCCGATAGGCTTCCATCTGGGTTACGTCATGGATGAACCGCTCGTTAACCTTCTCCTTGTCCTTGGTCGCCTGCCAGAAATAGAGCATGGATTCAATCGTCTCTAGATCAATGCGAACACGCTGGATCATGCTGAGAACCCCCTTCGCTAGTTGGCCATAGGCCCTTCGGCATCTCAAAGGGCGTATAGCAGCCTTTGTACTAGAATAACAGCAGGGCTACGCGCCACGCAAGCCAACTATGGATTGCGACCAGAAGCGGCACGCCCACGACAAATTGGATGTGCTGAGTCTTGTGCCGAAACAACATCATCCCTACCCACACGCCCAGTGAACCGCTCAACAGGGCCATCGCCCACAGTCTCTTCTCCGGCACACGCCTGCGGTGACGCCGTGCGCACCATTTGTCCCAACCCATAGTGGCTAGAGCGGACAGATTGAGTGCTACGGCTAAGCAGATCAGCAGCACCGACGGTGACATCCTCTTCCCCCTCGCCTACTCTGATGTGTCAAGCACATCGTACCCCTCTCCCGCCCGCCATGTCAATACAATTGTGGTCTCGGCAGGGCATGCGGCCACGGGAAGATAGGAGCGCCCCATCCTATTAGATGGAGCGCCCCTTCGGCCCTTACCGCAAACCGAAGGTCATGTTCACCTCTTGTACAAAGATAATACCATTGCCTGGCTCATCGACATGCAGGTGGTCCCTGATCGAGTTCACGATCGCCTCGGTTAGAGCGCTCTGCGCGATGATCATCACAATCTCTTTTTCTGGTTCAATCTCCATCGCAAAAAGCTTATTGGTCTCGTGGATACCGGATCCTCTACCATTGATGACGGTAGCACCACGAGAGCCAGCCTTGTTCGCAGCCTCGATGACAAACTCCGCTTTGCCCCTCTCGACAACGGTAAAAATCAGGTTATACATTGAGCTACTCTCACCTCTACATTCTTCGCTGTGTTTGGGCCTAGCGACATCCGTGTTGACGATATCAGTAACAGAGATCGTAAAGGCGATCCCGTGGTAGGGCTTCTCGAACTCAAACTTGGCGTTGAGTCCCTCAAGGACCGTCTGGGCGGTCGCACTGTCAGCTGCCATGAGGACGATCTCTCTTCGAACTTCGTTCAGCTCGAGGAACTCCAATATCGGGCTCTTGACCGTGCCTTTCCCCAGGAACACCGTGCATCCGTTAATACCATGCTGTTTGGCAAACTTGATGATCTTGCTTCCCACTCCAAACCGAACAATGGTGTAGATCAGCTCAAACCTCGTGTTGGGCATTCCCAGGTAGACCTCCCTTTCTCGATTTTAGGGCAAAGATAAAGCCCAGTGTCTGAAGGGTAATAATGGGCATCAGAGCAACCATGGCAATCATACCAAATCCATCGACCAAGACACTCGCCCCCGGGATGGCCTCAGCGGCACCCTGTGTAAAGGCCAAGATGAAGGTCGCGGTCATCGGCCCAGTGGCTACCCCTCCAGCATCGAAGGCAATGCCGACGAACAGCTTCGGCACAAAGTAAGACATGGTTAACGAGATCACGTAACCCGGGAGAAGATAATGCCAAAGCTGGACCTTGGGTACTAGTATTCGCACCATGGAGAGCGCCACAGCAACACCCACGCCCAGCGAGAGGGCGATCAAGACAGAGCGTCGTTTTACGTAGCCACTGGTCACAGCCTCGATCTGATGGGTCAGGACATAGACGGCCGGCTCGGCGAGGATGGTCACTACTCCGAGCGCAAACCCCACCGCAACAAGGTAGCTGCTGTTTTCCATTTGCGCCAGGCGATACCCAATGGCAGTACCCACGTCCATAAAGCCAGCATTCACCCCGACCAGGAAGATGAGCAGACCTAAGAAAGCATAGACAAAGCCTTTCCCGATCTTGGCGTAGGAGCGTTTGCTCAGTTTAAAGGCGACCTTCTGCATGACAACCAAAATCACTGTCAAAGGCAGAAAGGAAAAGAAGCTCTCTTTGGCCGTGGGAGGGATGAGATTTAAGAACGGCGCCAGAAGCGCTTGGGACTCACCCAGAGTAAAGGGTAGGCTGGCGGTAAACTCTTTGGCTGGAGAGAAGAGGTCAAGGACCAATACTGACATGATAGCCCCAACGGATGCCAGAGCAAGGAGACCGAAGCTGTCTTCCTCAGACGACTTACTGTTTTTCTTTAGAGAGGAAACCCCGACCGCCAAGGCAAGGACAAAGGGCACGGCCAACGCTCCAGTTGTGGCACCAGAGGCATCAAAGGCAATCGCCAGGAACTCGGGAGATGCGAAGATCGCCATGGCAAAGGTCAGGCCATAGAATACGGTCAGCATCTTGTAGAGTTGGATATTGTAGAGAATGCGGACCAGCCCGACCGCCACGAGAACTGCCATGCCGATGGACACGACGACCAAGATGCTACGACTCGATATCTCACCTGCGGTCACGAGATCAATCTGACTAGCCAGGACCATCAGACCCGGCTCCGCAATGGAGATAAAAAAGCCCAGTATGAGGCCCGACAATATGACAATCAGAAGCTTGTTGGTCTTCGCCACGCTCGATCCGGTTAAGGTGCCCAGTGGGGTAATCCCGATGTCCACCCCAATCAAGAACAGGGCCAAGCCAAAAACAACCACGATCGCACCGAGAACGAATCTGATCAGGACCGGGGCAGCAAGCGGCGTGACAGTAAGATGGAGTATGAAGACAATGATGGTGATGGGAAGTACTGAGAAAACGACCTCTTTTAGCTTATCAGACAGTGCACTCACGCGCATCACTCCTTTCTGTTGATATTTAGCAGACTGGAAAGCGCGACGATATGGCTCCTCCCTTCAGCATCGTCTAGGCATTGGCACAAGCATACTATGAAAAATATGCAACCTGCAAACCTGACCGCAATCGTTGAAAACCGCCTCTGTTTCTCATCGTTTCTTCCCAACGCACCTTCCTACATCAATTATCGTTACTTTCATTGTAACGGAAATACAACTCCTCATCAAGCAAGAAAGCCCCTGCAAAAATAGCCAGCGCCATCCAACTCAAGCAGAACCGGCACTACCAGTACAAGAAGAAGGTGTCCACACAGGGCTGCATCGCCCGTGGTGACACCTTCTCTGTCAGTTCGGATCGGACTGTTCTAGCGGAGCTAAACGACATTTCTCCAATATCCGCCGATGGGCGGTAATAAGGTGCATCTGCTCGATCTCGGACAACGTGTACCAAGAAAACGGTGTTGTCTCCCGCGGGGTAGCTGACAAAGCAACAACGCATTGTTCCCAGCGACGATGACTGAACTGGTACGGATAGGCGCCCAACTCACGGTGATACGCTTCAGCCCCCTGAGAATACCGTTCAATGAACATCTGAATAGCCTCGGCCAAGTCGGCTTGCTCCATCTGGATCATTGGCATCTGCCACTGTCGCGCCAGGAGACCCTGGTCAGGGCGCTTCTCGACGGCGAGGCGCCCTTCATGCATCCAAACAACGACCATCATCGTCTCCGTGGTCACCTTGGCTCGCTTCTGATTCACTGGGAGCATCGCGACAGATCCTTCTGCACTGGCCTGACAATGCCCTCTTACCGGACAGCTCTCACAGCTCGCACTGGTAGGGCTGCAGATCAGCGCCCCCAGCTCCATCAGTGCTTGGGTAAAGTCGGATGCTTCGCCGTCCGGGATCATCTGTCGTACGATCTCGGTGATGCGTCGACGTGCGGAAGGCAACCCGATGTCGTCGGCGAGGGAGAACAGGCGCGATATGACGCGCAGGACATTGCCATCGACCGCTGGCTCAGAGCGGTTATAGGCAATGCTGGCGATCGCCCCCGCGGTGTATTCTCCTACGCCCTTTAGGCTGCGCAGTTGGCCAGTCTGGCGTGGCACCTCACCACCGTACTTTTCCTGTACTTCGCGAACTGCGGTATGGAGATTGCGTGCCCGTGAATAGTAGCCCAACCCTTGCCATGCTCGCAACACATCATCGGCGTCGGCCCGAGCCAGGTCCGCCAGGGTGGGAAAACGATCAATGAATCGGTGGTAGTACGGGATGGCCGTCGTCACTTGGGTCTGTTGGAGCATGATCTCAGATATCCATATCCGATAGGGGTCTCGCTCACGACGCCACGGCAGATCGCGACGGTTAGCCCGATACCAGGTGAGTAGATCGGTTGCGATGACAGCTAGTTGAGCGTTGGCTGGAGCCGCTGGTGGCATGTCGAATCTCCTCCCTTTCCACAGGCAGTATGATTCGACATCGATCCCACTGGTCCTGCTCAATCCTGGTTCAACGCAGCTCTCTGTCCAGCCATCGATGAATACGCTCAAAGAGCAACCCAGCAGCGAACCAGGCAGGAGCGTAATCCAAACGGATAAGGCCGTTCCACTCAAAACGAGTGGAGCCGCGATAGTCCCAGGGACAACGACCGGTCATGCACCTCAGCATCCAGCCACTGGTGTACTCGATAGCATAGATCACCAGCATCCAGATGCCCCCACGAAAGAACCAGGACCAGCGCCGAATACGGTCATGAACTGGCTCAAGAAGCGCCGCTAGGCCATAAATGGGAAACATCCAAAGGTAGCTGAATCCGCGTAGCCGTACGTCTCCTTTGAGCGCCGACCCGATTCCTGTCCAAAGGATCTCGACACACCAACCAAGCAGCCCGTAAATGACGAATCGTTTCTTCATGTTAGTTCCCCATGCCGCCACTTTGGCAGCACCACAGAAGATGAAACCTTCCACCCTGCAGAGGGTTAATCCCACTGCGGGCTGCAGACTGTGGGCTGCAGGCGTTTTCACACTAGAGAGTGTCACCTTACCGCACGCCGCCTAACCGTAATATCGATCAACATCTCGTCGCTGAAGCGAGATTACTGGTTGTTGACAAGAGAAAGGGTCGTGTGCCATAGGCACACGACCCTTCTTGACATGATCCGGGTTACACCATTCCCGCACCGCTGCTCCACTAGTTCCCAATGCCACCTCGCAGCACCGCGGTGAATGAAACCGCCCGCTTGCGAATAGTGGTTACTGCGGACTGTGGGCTGCGGACCGCGGGCATTTCTCATGTTAGGCTAGAGCCTAGTGATGAGCGAGTTGGTTCAAAGGAGGCTGCTGACCGGCGGGCAGTGGAGAGACATAGGGTTCATCCTTGGTGTTAGTGTTAAACTCTTCCTGGGCTTTCACCAAGGTTTCTGGCTGAGTGAGTAGATCTAAGCCTGTCAATGCCAAGACCTGCGCCGCATAAACCATACCCTTGTGGCCGATGCTCATGCCAGCGGCTGCTGCATATTGCCAGGAATGGCCAGCGGTACCCAGCGCCTGGCAAGCAGTGGTAAATTGGGCGTTGGGAGTAACGAAGCTGACATCGCCGACATCGGTAGAGCCGGCCGAGACCCTGCCCCGATCGTAGACCGGCAGCACCTGGTCGCAGATGTACTTGTCTCCGAAATCAATGCCGTCCTTCTTCCAGGCCCTGATCGCTTTCTCACGCTGCATGGGGGCGAAGTTGGCTGACATGGTCTTGGCCCAAGCGATCTCTTCATCGGTAAACTGAGGGGCCCCGATCTCCTGCATATTCTTCAGATACAGCTCACCGATAACCTCGTTCTGCAGGGTGTTGTAGCAACCGGTCAGGAACTCGACATCAAAAGTGGTCTCGGTCATTAGCGCCGCGCCTTCAGCGATCTTGAGGATGCGGGCGTAGATCTCCTCGACATCGGGGCGTTTGGGTGCCCTTACGTAATACCAGACCTGTGCCTCGCCAGGGACGACATTGGGCTCTCCCCCACCCTTGGTGATGACATAATGAATACGGGCATCGGATGTGACGTGTTCACGCAGATAGTTTGCCGCCACGTTCATCAGTTCGACCGCATCCAGCGCGCTGCGGCCGTTTTCTGGATCACCGGCTGCATGAGCCGTACGGCCATGGAATGTAAACTTGACGGAGTTCATGGCCATGCTACTCGCAGCCCACTGGCCATTCACCGAACTGGGGTGCCAGGTTAGCGTAGCATCACAGCCATCGAACAAACCATCGCGCACCATATAGACCTTGCCGCTCAATGTCTCCTCAGCCGGACACCCGTAGAAGCGGATCGTGCCGGCCAGCTGATGCTGTACCATGGCTTCCTTAACAGCTAGTGCCCCACCGAGGGCCCCAACACCGAGCAGGTTGTGCCCACAACCATGGCCCGGCTTACCTGCGCAGAGAGGCTTCTTCTGGGGGTCAGTAGTCTGAGATAGCCCGGGCAGGGCATCATATTCACCCAGGATCCCGATTACGGGCTTACCGGAACCAAAGCTGGCCACAAAAGCGGTCGGCATCCCAGCGACGCCCTCTTCAACGGTGAAACCGTTACCCTTCAGAGTTTCCACCAGGTGCGCTGCGGATTGGTGTTCCTGGAATCCGACCTCTGCCAGTTCCCAGATCCGATCACTGGCTTGGATTAGTTCATCGCGATGAGCATTAATCCACTGCAAAGCTGTCTTGTGCACCGTTCATTCCTCCCTTTCGACTAGTGTCGCTGATAATGTTAGACCTGTGGAGAGAAGATTCCTTGTTGAAAAGGCAAACAACCGCGCGATACTCTCGCAGCGGTTGCTTTTGGTGATGCGCTGTGACTGGCTGGCTCTTCATGCCATCTACGATGCTCAGCGTTAGCGCGTAATCTTAGGTTCCTCACGATGTGCACGGTCCTCTTGCTTGGCACCATACCAGGTGATCACGCTGCCTGCGACGATCATGCCAAATCCATACGAAAAATGGGCGATATACCAGGGGTTGATTAGCTCGTGCAGCACCCAACTGCTTCCCTGCACCCCGAGGTTGAAAACCAACCCCAAGGCGAGGCTCATGATCTTCCACAAGCCCCAGCCAACAAGGACGACACCACCAATCACCCAATAGGTCCATAGACGTGTCAAGGTAGTCACCACCGCGCGAGTCCACAGCCCACAGCCCACGGCCCACAGTGAAGCCCGGAGACTTTGGGCGATGCAGACAATAATTGAGGGGCTGTCGTGAGCCCCGTCATCACCAGTGTCGCCTCACCAACCACGTTCTATTCACGCACACGAAAGGCAGCGCCTGAGCGCTGCCTTTCGTAATCGCTAGTCACATGACAAACGCCCACTGACTGCGGGCTGCGGGCTGCTGGCTGCTGGCTGTCTATGCTACTTTCCTGCCACCGCCAGCTTCTTTACAAGCAATGACGGGGCGCCGATCATACCTGACCACTCCAGATCGCTGCCGACCACGTCGACATCGCGCAGCATCTCAAAGAAGTTACCGGCGATAGTGATCTGATTCACGGGGCGAATGATCTTGCCGTTCTCAACCAGATAACCATACGCGGAGAGGGAAAAGTCGCCCGAGACAGGATTTGCCCCCGAGTGAGTGCCCGCCAGGCTGATAATGATCAGCCCCCGGTCCATGGAGGCTACGAGCTCATCAAAGCTAGTCTCGCCAGGCTGGATAAAGAAGTTGATGGGCGCGATCCCAATCGGACCCTTATAGGATGCCTTGGCGGCATTGCCAGTAGACTTAACACCATCTTTTTTAGCGGTCTTAAGATTGTAGAGGTAGGTGGTAAGCCTGCCGTTCTCCACGACATTTTTGCGCTGTGTGGCTACCCCCTCAGCGTCGAAGGCACAGGAGTTCGGCCTGCCCTCGATAAGGGGATCATCGATGATGGTGATCTTCTCATTGGCAACCAACTCGCCAACCTTACCCTTCAGCAACGACATTCCTTTGTGGACATTCTCGGCAGAAAAAGAGGAACTAAAGACCCCAAGGAAGGTGGCAGCGATATCATGGCGCAGGATGATGGGATAGCTACCTGATTCGATGGTGGCAGCACCAAACATCGAGCAGGCCTCTTCCACTGCGCGCCCAGCGATCTCGTCGGCCTTGAACTTGCCCATTGATTGACCCATCGCGATCTCATGGCCTGTCTTGGTATCGGATCCATCGCGGGCGACCACTGAACAGAACGCGCCAGCGCTGTTGCCACGATGCGAGAGGTTCAGGCCCTTGCTGTTGATGATGACCCTCTCCGCCTCACCACTGGAGAAGCTGGCAGTGACGTTGAAGACGCGTGTATCTCGCGAGTATGCAGCTTTCTCCATGGCCTTGGCGAGCTCAATCTTGGCGCTTGGTTCGGCCTTAGTAAGTTCCTCGCAGTAACCGTTGAAGCTCTCATAATGTGGGGAGCCTGCGAAGATCTCCTCCTCATCATCGCTGTTGATAAACTGCGCGTTCTCCTTAGCATTTCCCAGCAACATGTCGGCGGAGCTGTCGTCAATCTTCTCGGTAAACGCGTAGCCCATCTTGCCGTTGTACAACCCCCGGAAGGATAGCCCGCTGTCATCGGTTACAGTGTAGCTGTCAATCTCGCCTTTGAAGATGGCAACCCGAAACTGAGCGCTGGAAACCACGTTGATCTCCATATCTGCAAAACCCATGCTCTTGCCCTTGGCAAAGAGCTGCTCGGCTAATAGCTTAATCTCCTTCACTTACTTATCCCCCTTTCGTCCACCGACGGTTAGCTCGGAGACGCGGATCATGGGCTGCCCGACGTTGGTGGGAACAGAACCGCTGGATGAACCACAGACGCCCTGTCCATGAGCCAGGTTCGTGCCGACCATATCGATCTTTCGTAGCACTTCTGAGCCACGACCGATTAGGGATGCGCCGCGCACGGGCTCAGCGATCTTGCCGTCGCGAATGATATAGCCTTCACGGACTGCGAAGTTGAAATCGCCGGTGGCAGGGTTAACTGAGCCGCCACCCATATAGCGGGCGAAGAGGCCATACTCGGTGTTGGCGATGATCTGCTCAGGCGATGACTCTCCAGGGGCGATAAAGGTATTGCTCATGCGGGATGTTGGCGCAAACCTGTAAGACTGGCGGCGGCCTGACCCGGTCGACGGCATGCCCATCCGGCGCCCGTTGAACTTGTCGATCATGTAGCTCTTTAGGATTCCCTGGTCGATGAGCACCTTGTGCTGCATCGGAGTACCCTCGTCATCAATGTTCATCGAACCCCAAGCATTGGGGATGGTAGCATCGTCGATGGCGGTAACAATCTCGGGGGCAACACGCTCGCCTAGCTTGTCAGCAAACTCCGAGTTCTTCTTGGCAACTGATGTCGCCTCCAGGCTGTGGCCACATGCCTCGTGGAAAATGACACCGCCGAACTCATTGTCGATGATGACGGGCATCTTACCACTTGGGCAGAGGTCGGCGCTGATCATGGTCTTGGCGGTGCGGGCGGCCTCGCGGGCATAGGCCTCGATATCGATGGTATCGTAGAACTCAAAGCCCATGGACGCACCGGGGCCATAGAAGCCTGACTGCTTCTCAGCACCCTTGGTGGCCACGGCGTTGATTGATGTGCGAGTGCGGACGCGGCGGTCTTCCACCAGTAGACCTTCGCTGTTGGCGATCTGCACATGTTGGTCCTCATCCATATAGGTGACGCTGACCTGATCGATGATTGGATCGTAGCCCTTGGCCGCATGATAGGCCCTCTTGATCAGGTCAACCTTGTCTGACTTCTTGATATCACCAGGGTACTTGGTGATCAAGTGGATATTCTGGATCTCTACTGGGCTAAGGTTTAAGACCAGGTCGATCTTGGTGCCGTTGATGGCCTCAGCGGCAGTCCTGGCCACTTTCAAAAGGCTCTCACGGCTGTCATTGCTGGTATAGGCGTAGACGTAGTTGATCCCCCTAAAGATACGGATCCCCACGCCGTAGTCACGCCCTGAGACGGCGGTATCAACCAAACCACCTACGAGCCCAAGGCTGTTTACCAGTCGATCCTCGACGAAGACTTCCGCGAAGTCCCCGCCGGTGCTGAGCGCTACGTACAGGACATCTTCAATGAGGTTTCGATTGAGCATTCCCAGACCTCCCTCTATACGCTTTGGTTACAATTAACATCCGTTCGACGTTCTATTCAGAATTCCTCCCCGGAACAGCCATCGGCCAGAAGTGGCTACTATGAAGAAAAGACTAGCTTGGCTGACAATAGCTGGTGATCATGATATGATGTGTATGAATGATACCACTGAAGTTGCACAATGGTAGTGATGCGACGGCTTATCAGACGCTTATCAGTATCGTTGGCTACGCTCTGATAGCTGATGGCTGATGCCTGGTGGCTGTTGACGACCGAAGGGAGGAGACAATAGCATGCCGCTCGTTACTTCTAAGGACATGTTTACTAAGGCCTATGAGGGCCGCTATGCAGTGGGTGCCTTCAACGTCAACAATATGGAGATCATCCAAGGGATTGTGGATGCCGCAAAAGAGGAGCGGGCCCCTCTGATCTTGCAGGTCTCCGCTGGCGCGCGCAAGTATGCTAGGCATATCTACCTGATCAAGCTGGTCGAGGCCGCCGTGGAGGATACTGGGCTTCCCATCGTTCTTCACCTTGACCATGGCGAAGACTTCGAGATCTGCAAGTCCTGCATTGATGGTGGTTTCACATCCGTGATGATCGATGGCTCCAAGTATCCCTTTGAACAGAATGTAGAGATCACCAAGCGAGTGGTCGAGTACGCGCATGAGCGCGGAGTGGTGGTTGAAGGAGAGTTGGGCAAGCTGGCTGGGATCGAAGATGATGTCAAGGTTAGCGCCCGTGAGGCGACTTTCACCGATCCTGATGAAGCAGTGGAGTTTGTTCGTCGTACCGGCGTGGACTCGCTGGCGATCGCCATCGGCACCAGCCATGGCGCATACAAGTTTAAGGGCGACCCCCGCTTGGACTTCGAGCGGTTAAAGAAGATCGCCCAGCTCCTCCCCGGCTTCCCTATCGTGCTTCATGGCGCGTCGACTGTGCTGCCCGAGTTCGTCGCGGCATGCAACCGCTACGGCGGACAGCTAGGCGGTGCCCAAGGTGTACCAGAAGCGATGCTCCGTCAGGCCAGCCAACTGGGCGTATGCAAGATTAATATCGACACAGATCTCCGCCTGGCCATGACCGCCACGATCCGCCAGCATTTCGCTGAGCACCCATCTGACTTTGATCCGCGTCAGTATCTGAAGCCCGCCCGCGAAGCGATCAAGGGCATGGTCAAGCACAAGATCCAAAACGTGCTGGGCTGCGGTGGCAAACTGTAGCCAGACCGGATGCGGCTGACGAAGTGTCGGGGCTGAGGTCCACCGTAGTCGCGGCGGTGCTGTAGCCAACGACCAACTACAGCACGCAAAGCCTGACCCCTCGCGGGTCAGGCTTCTTCGCGTCGGGAATCGATCATGCAGGTATCCGTGGTCCACATACTGTTACGTATTCCCAACGACGAAGGTATGTCCTACAATGGGATAAGAACTAGATCAACCAGTGTTACTTGTTAGGAGATGGGGTGCCATGCAAGCCGTCCTAGATAGAGCCCTTGAATATGGCCTGCAATACGTCGATCGTGGACAAGTTGCGACTTACATTCCGGAGTTGGGTAAGGTGCATCCGAAGCAACTCGGTGTCTCCGTCGTCACTCTATCAGGTGACGAATGGCATGCAGGGGATCATGATCAGCATTTTACGATCCAGAGCATCTCCAAGACCGTCGCTCTGATGCTCGCGGTTATGGATCGGGGCTATGACTATGTATTTGACAAGGTCGGCATGGAACCCACGGGCGATGCCTTCAACTCCATCATCCGCCTGGAGACCATTAGGCCGTCAAGACCCCTCAACCCGATGATCAATGCCGGCGCCATCGCCGTCGACTCGCTCATCCTTGGTCAGAGCATTGAGGAACGTTTCCGCAGGCTGCTAGCCTTCTTTCGCCAGCTCTGTCACAATGATCACCTCTGGTATGACGAGGCGGTCTTTGCCTCAGAGAGTGCCACGGGATACCGCAATCGAGCTCTGGCCCACTTCATGAAGGACGCAGGAGTGCTGGAAGGAGAAGTCGAGGACGTCCTGGCGCTCTATTTCCGTCAGTGTTCGATCAAGGTTACCTGTCGGGAGATCGCCATGCTGGGTGCCGTACTGGCACACGACGGCATTAGCCCCATTACCGGCGAGCAGCTGGTGCCGAAGGAGCTAGCCAGTCTGGTCAAGACCTTCATGACCACCTGCGGCATGTATGATGCCTCTGGTCAGTTCGCCGTCCGGGTCGGTTTCCCCGCCAAGAGCGGGGTGGGCGGGGGGATCATGGGCGCAGTTCCTCATATGATGGGGATCGGGGTCTTTGGCCCCGCCCTCGATGAAAAGGGCAATAGCGCGGGGGGTGTCAAGCTGCTTGAGTATCTGTCCCGCGAACTGGAACTAAGCATATTCTGAGGTGACGAGGCCAAGGCTCGAGACCGTATTCATATCTTTCCCGCTATCTCTCCAAACACGGCACACGTTGTGATGAATAACCCGCGCAGGCTGCCGCCAGCGCGGGTTGCGTATTCTTGCTCCTATTCCTCGTCAATCTCGTTTCCGTCATCCGCCTCAGCTGCCACACTCGTCCCAGCCGCCTGCAAGGCTGCCAGTTCCCCTTCGCTCAGTTCTCGATACTCGCCCGGCTCGAGCTCCATATCCAGGTCCAAAGGTCCCATGGAGAGGCGCTTCAGATAGACCACCTCCTGCCCGCGAGCAGCGAACATCCTCTTGACCTGGTGATACTTGCCCTCGTAGATGGTGACTGTAACCTCGCACATATCTCCAGCCTCGATGATCTCTAGTTCCGCAGGCATGGTCCTGTAACCATCATCCAGCGTCACACCCTCTGAGAATGCCTTGACGTCGCCCTCACCCACTTGCCCCTTGACCTTAGCGTGATAACGCTTGGGAACGTGCTTGCGTGGAGAGAGTAGGCGATGGGCTAGCTTGCCATCATTGGTGATCAGCAACAAACCCTCTGTATCCTTGTCCAGCCGACCAACAGGGAAAGGTGCGAAGACCAGATGATCCGGCTCCAATAAGTCGATAACCGTTTCCTGCCGCTCATCATCGGTGGCAGAAAGCACGCCATCAGGCTTGTTCATCATGAGGTAGATGAACTCACGGTACTCCACGGGCTGCCCATTGACCGCGATCTCGCTGTACGGATCGATATGCTGACTGCTGTCGCGGATGACCTCATTGGCGACGGTAACGATCCCCTTACGCACAAGCTTCTTGATCTCGCTACGCGTTCCGATGCCCATGTGGGCGAGTACCTTATCTAGACGTTGAGTCGTACGCATATGTAACCTCCCGAAGAGAAGAGTCCACAGGTCCACAAGACCACAAGTCCACATGGGTGGAACCAGTCGACCCGTGATTCACACATCTCAATCAAATAGTCTTTCCAGACACAAAGACTGTTTTCCTTTCTTCGCAGAAGTTGTTATCCCTGCAGATCCCTCGAAACACACAGCGAGCGACCGGACGATCGGTCGCTCGTATGCTCCTCCAGATCTCTTAACTTGTGGACTTGGTGACATGTGGGCTTGTGGACTTATCCTGCGGCTACTGCAGATCCCCTTCGACGCCCACGGTCAGGTCATAGATGGGAACGTCCTTGCCCGCCTGCGCACGAGCCATCTTCACGATGCGATTTAGGCCAGAGCAGCAGGGTACCTCCATATGGGCAACCGTAATGCTCTTGAGGTCGTTTTGACGGATGATCTCAGCCATCTTGTCAACATACGCCTCGCTGTCATCGAGCTTGGGGCAAGCGATGACCAGGGCTTTACCGCGTAGCAGCTTCTGATGGAAGTTGGCGTAGGCGTAAGCGACGCAGTCTGCGGCTACCAGCAGATCAGCGTTTTTGAAGTAAGGAGCACCCGCTGGAACTAGGGTCAACTGCACCGGCCACTGGGTCAGTTCCGAGCGAGCCTCTTGCGTGGAAGATGGGGCGGCCTGGTTACCGGCGTTTCCTCGATTGAACTGCAGCATGCGCGACCCTGGGCATCCACCCATACCATGCTGGTGAGCCGAATGAGATGCCGTGGCGGGAACAGGCGCGGCTTCCGCACTTTTCGCAAGGTGGGCATGGACTGCTGCCTCGTCAAAAGCATCCGCCTCACGCTCCTCGACCTTAATAGCGTCCATTGGACAATGCCCGAGGCAAGCACCCAGTCCGTCACAGAGGTGGTCAGCCACTAGGCGCGCTTTGCCATCGATGATCTGGATGGCGCCCTCTGCGCAGTTCGGAATGCATAGCCCGCAGCCATTGCACTTGCTTTCGTCGATCTTCACCATTGGTCGTTTGGTCTTCACGGTCTTTTCCTCCTCCATATGAATAGCAGCCGACGGACCGAGCCAGAGCCGATGCCCGTAGGGTATGTGAAGAGCTATCAACACGACACGGTCACTGGCCTAATCAGCCTTCTCTATGTATACTGTATCACACCGCAGATGAGCGAATCTGTGATCTGGATCATATAATCATAGGATTCTGGTCATCTTTTTGACCGAGAGAGGGGCGAGCCGTATTGGCTCGCCCCTCTCGATGATGATTAGTGTTTGGTCTTGAAGGTCTGGCAACAGGTCTCGTCCTTGCTGTCGGCAGGGGTGTGCTGAAGCTGATCTAGCTTCATGCTTGGTGGGAAACCGCCAGCCTCGTCGTTCTGGACAACGATATTCTGAGCGGTGCATTGGTTGCCGTTGTTCCAGTAGGTGCAGGTGTTTACGGTGCAGTTTACTTCTGGCATTGTCTCACCCTCCTTGTCAGGATATGATATCCCGTCACATAGGGTTCGCCATACGCGAAGGAAACATACCGAAAGACGAACATCGATATATCCGGGAAACAGTGCCCGCACACAAACAGACTGGCGCTCCGCAGCCAGCCCTGGATTGTGATTCAATTCACTAGCTCAAGATATCCCATGGTGGCAGCCCAACCGGAACGAGGTCTGCCCGGATGTGTCACATGAACGACTAACTGCCGATTACACAGTGACGCAGTTATCTAGCGACTATATGACGCGAACAAAGAGCCACGCCTAAAAGAGCGTAGCGATCAAACGGGCGACATCATCGTCCACTACCTTATAGTACACCTCAAGGCCATTGCGAACACCCTCAATAAGCCTCGCCGCTCGAAGCTTCGCCAGATGTTGAGAGATGGTTGATTGAGGAAGGTTCAAGCAGCCCTGCATATGGGTCACATTACAGCTACCCGCCTGCAGGAGACCACGAACAATGCACAGCCTTACAGGATGGGCCAACGCTTTGAGCTTTTCAGCCTTCTCAGAGCTGATAGCGAAATTTGTCAGAAAATCGTCCGCCATATATCATCACCCTGCTCTATTATATTAGAATATGGATATCTTGACAACGGCGTTTGTGAAAAATCACACTATAAATTTGGACAAAATACGATCCCGTTACTGCGTCTCGCTTAGAAAGTGAGATTATTCACTTATTCGTCTCGCCGCTGACGCGAGGAGTGCCCAAAGCCCACAGCCCGCAGAGGGGGTGACCATCTGCGAGGTGAAACGTTTCATCCACTGTGGACCCGGCGAGACGCCATGGGGAGCTGACATGAGACACCATGGTATCGGCAACCCATAGGACATTGCGCGCTGGCGGTGCTTCTCAAATGCAACCGTCATGCACATCCGTTCTCCTGGTGACATAGAGTAGTGAAAGGAGGGATGTGCAGATGATCGAGAGTTCCCGTTTCTTACGGCTCATGTTTCCGAACATGACTGGCCCGGATGTGCGTGAAGTCATCGACCGCCTTAAGGAGCTAGGCTTCTACCGCGGAGACTCCCTAGACACGTTTGATCGCGGCGTTTCCGACGCTGTGGTCGCATTTCAGATCTCTCAGGCGCTGCTCGCGGATGGGATTGTGGGGAATAACACATGGCTGGCGCTACGTGCCATGGAGCCCGGTACCACTCCGCCGCCCACGGAGTATGTTCTTGTTGTGGATCAGGATGCATTCACCATCACATTGATGCGACAAGGACAGGTCGAGGCACGTTACCGGTGTGCTGTAGGGAAACCCGCCACCCCTACCCCTCCAGGTGACTGGTACCTCATTCAGAAGACTCTAAACCCAGGCGGACCGTTTGGAGCCCGCTGGATGCGTCTCAACATCCCATATGGAGGATATGGCATCCATGGAACAGACAACCCGAGTTCGATCGGGACGGCCGCCAGCCACGGCTGCATTCGCATGGTCAATGAGCAGGTCATTCAGCTTTATGACCTGGTTCCACTGGGAACACAGGTTAGAATACTGGCTAGGGGCGAACAGCCATCGCCGAACGTGCTGCAGATCGGCTCGAGTGGTCCTGAGGTGTGGGAGCTACAGCAGCGTCTGCAGGTTCTGGGTTTCTTCAACGCTCAGCCGACTGGCTATTATGGGACAATCACGCAACAGGCAGTGACCACCTTTCAACGGGCCAAAGGGCTTGTTCAAGACGGTATCGTGGGTCCTGTCACCCGCGAGACGATTGAGAAGGCTTGGGATGAAGTACAAGAGAACAGGCAGCCATAGGCTGCCTGTTCTCTTGTTGTACGTTCTACTGTTTAGCCCACAGGTCGACAAGGTTAAGTACCACCTCAACCGCCTGCTCCATCCATTGAACGGAGGCCCATTCGGTACGGGAGTGATAGTTGGACCCGCCCGTGAAGAGGTTGGGGGTGGGCAGTCCACGGAATGTCAGCCGCGCCCCGTCGGTACCACCACGGATAGAGTTCATGACCGGCTCGATCTGGGCCATCTTCATGGCCTGCTTCGCCAGCTCTACCACCTGGGGTTTATCGTTCAGAATCTCTTTCATATTGCGGTAGCCGCCTGTCTCAATTAACTGAGTCTTGGCTCCGGGATAGCGATCTTCGAGGCTCTTGACCAGGTTGGCAAGCAACTGTTTCTTGTGAGCAAAGCCCTGGGCGTCAAAATCCCGGACCAGTACGCTCAGCTTCACCTGCTCGAAATTGCCACTGATACCATTGGGATGAATGAACCCCAACTTGCCATCGGTCGTCTCTGGACGCATCATTGATGGGATATCAGCACATAGCTGCGAGACCAAGTGAACGGCATTGATCATATTCCCACGGGCAGTGCCTGTATGCGAGCTCCTGCCATTGATAATGACCTGATAGTTGGCTGCATTGAAGCACTCATCCTCAAGCTCACCCAATACGCTTCCGTCCAGCGTGTAAGCTGCATCTGCCGCGAAAGCATCAACATCAAACTTGTCGATACCGCTGCCAACCTCTTCGTCGGGAGTGAATGCCACCTTGACGGGTCCATGCTTGCGATCGGGGGAGCTGAGCAGTTGACATACTGCCTGCATGATCTCAGCGATCCCCGCCTTGTTGTCAGCACCAAGGAGAGTGTTACCGTCGGAGGTAACGATATCATGCCCAATACACGCCTGGAGCGCTTTGAGTTCCTTGGGATCGAGAACAGCGCCACTGGGCAGGTCGATCTTGCCGCCTGTATAGCCACGATGCACCATCGGTTTCACCCCGTCACCGGGCACACCGGGTACGGTATCCATATGGGCAAGGAAACCGACAGCTGGACCATTCTCTCGCCCATCGTTGGCAGGTAGAGTAGCGGTGACAAACCCGTACTGGTCGACTTTGGCGTCGCTAAGGCCCAAGGCCAAAAGCTCGTCCTTCAGCATCTCGGCCAGTATCAACTGACCTGGAGTACTAGGCGTATTAGTCGCACCATCGGCTGATTGAGTGGCAACTTGCACATAGCGCAGCAGCTTGGCCAAAACACCCTCATGCAGTAGCTCTTCGCGGGTCATCATATCCATCCTTTCGCAATGAGATCACGGTCCACAGGCGATCGATGGTAAGGCCGTGAACCTCAAGTCATACCAGTTCTTTCGTGGGCGAGAGGCGTAATCCTTCTAGGTGGTCGCCCTAATTGTGGGCTCGCACGGTGGCTCCGCGTGAGCTGTGTTACCCCCCCTGAGCCAAGAGGCTGTAACCTGGCGACTCAGGGCAACAATCGACTGGCCTCTGGCCTCGAAGGCGACTTTGGGCAGCACACTACACGAATACAGCTCCCAAGAACGTTCCTGCAAGCGGCGGAAGTGATCGAGCGCCCCTTGACGTCCGCCGAAACCATCGAGGTACGTACACCAATGCTCGCCACGCTGTCGCCGGGTCTCTTCGATCCTCTCTTCCAGCGCCTCTTCACTGTGATAGAGGAACGCTAGGTGAGCGTTCAGGTTCGCCAGCACCTCGTCAAGCGCCATGTATGGACCGAGATGGCGATCATTGGCAGCATGGGTGAGATGAAAACGCTCCAAGATGACGCAAGGGGCATACTTGGCAAGGCCCGCAAATTTGCTCTCCTGGATGATCCGATGCAAGCTCTCAATGCTGCTGAGCGTCGTCTTGAGTAGAGCCACGCGGTCATCAGTGGTGGGGCTACGACCCTCAAGCACCCGCTCGGTGATATGCTCAGAGATCACCAGTTTGGTGGGGCGTTCCAGGAACTCTGGTTCTGTCTGCAGCTGGGCAACCAGGCTCGTTTTTCCGGTGGCTATGATCCCGTCAACTATCAACAGCGACACGTCGATACCCCCCTACTCGTCACGAAAGGCGGCGAGTGTCCGCCGCCTTTCATTATGACCTGAAGTTTGTGAACTGCAGCTCGATGCCAAAATCATGACTCTTAAGTGCTTGGATGACACTCTGCAGATCGTCTCTGTTCTTGCCTGAGACCCTGACCTGGTCATCCATGATCTGAGCCTGGACCTTGAGCTTCAGCTCCTTGACAGCACTAACAACCTCTCTGCCCTTCTCCTTGGAGATCCCCCTCTGGATCCTAACGGTCTGCCGAACTAGGCCGCCACTGGCGGGCTCGATTTTGCCGTAGTCGAAGGCACGAAGAGCAATACCACGTTTGAAGGCCTTAGACTGTAAGATATCGACAAGACTCTTGATCTGGAAGTCACTGTCTGCGATCAACTTGATCTCTTCGTTTTCCAGAGTGATCGCGGCCTTGCTGCCCTTGAAGTCGTAGCGCTGGCTGATCTCCTTGTGGGTCTGATTGACGGCGTTGTCTACCTCCTGCATGTTCACCTCGGAGACAACGTCGAATGAACAGTCACTTGCCATGGTCTACCTCCTCGATCTTGAAGCCCGCAGCCATCAGCCCGCCGCCCGCAGAAGCCAGGGCAAAACGTCGTGGCGCGAAGCACTTGCTGGGGTAAGATGCGCGTTAGTTGCTGACCCGAGTCGAAGAATCTAACCAACCGCCGTCACAGCGTGATTCTACCATAGTTGCCGATGGATGCCAAACTGCTGCTTCTGTAGTGATCTCACGATCACTCGTCGGCGGGCTGCGGGCTGTGGGCTGCGGGCTTCTCCCCTTTGGCCCGGGCTGGGCAGGCAAATGGGTGGCGATAGTGACCACAGACCTTGCACTGCATACAGCGATGGATAGAAGCCGGCGCGTCTTTCAGTGCCTTGGCTGCCCAGAGAGGGTCAGCAAGCAAGCCTTTGCCGACAGCGATCAGATCCGCCATTGGCTCCTGCAAAGCCTTCTCTGCCTGATCAGGGGTCGTAATCCCACCCACGCCAATGATCGGTCGGTTCACCACCTGCTTGGCATAGCGCGCCAGATGCAGGCGTTCAGTCCACGGGCTGCCTTCTGGTCGGGCTGAGGCCGGCGGGGCGCCAACTCCAGACGAGATGTGCAGCATCTCAGCCCCGGACTCAACCATCCACCGTGCAACCTGCTGTCCTTCCTCGATTGTCAGACCACCTTCAGCACCATCGGCTAGGCCCAATCGAATGGTGATGATGCAGCGATCTCCCACGGCTTGGCGCACCTTGCGCACCACCTCGAGACCAAACCGGGCACGGTTCTCCAGCGATCCGCCAAACTCATCCGCCCGCTGGTTTGCCAACGGTGAAAGGAACTGGCTGATGAGATAGGCATGCGCCCCATGCAGTTCGATGGCATCGAACCCTGCTTCGACCACTCGCTGGGCAGCGCTAACGAAGTCGTCCTGGATACGGCCGATCTCTCTCGAAGTGAGTTCCAGAGGCAGCTCCCCTTTTCCGGACGGAAGCGCCGAGGGTGCCAAGAGGGGGCGGCCAAACGTGTTCTGTAGGTTAGTGTTGCGTCCCGCATGGTGAAGTTGGATGCCAACTAGATCAGCCCGTTGGTGCAGCGTCTCGGCCAAACGGCGCAGCCCGGGGAGATGATCGTCACTGAAGGCGCCTATCTGACGCTGACTAAGGCGCCCCTCAGGGGAGACCGCGGTGGCCTCCACAATAGCATAGCCGAGGTTACGGAAGGAGCCATAGTGACCAAGCACATAATCGTTGACCGTCCCATCCTCTTCGGCCGCCCAGACGACCATTGGAGGGAGGACAATGCGATTGGAGAGCTTGATCCGCCCGTAATGATATGGAGTGGTCAATAGCATAATAAGTGTATCTCCTTTCATCTGCTCGAGGACCGCATCATTCTAAAGGATCTCTATCCCCAAGGCTGCAGCAATGTAGAAGAGCTGCTCTAGACTCATCTTTGCCCCTTTGAGCCGCGCGCGGCAGGGATCGAGGCCCGTGATGGTTGCTCCGCGGAGATCGGCCCGCGTGAGGTTCAGCTGGTTGAAATTGACATGTGAGAGATCGGCATCGCGCAGATCCGCACCGGACAGGTCCACCCCTTCGAGGTCAGCATCAACCAACCGTGTACGCTGTAGATCAGCACGAGCTAGCTTTTGCTTAGCCAAGCTGACCATACTTGCGTCACAGTTTCGCATCACCACTGCCCCGAGATTCGCCAGTGAGAGGTCCGCACCGACCAGCTTGCAGTCTGTGAACGATGAGCCGACCAGTTGCGCGAACGGAAAACTGCTGTTGGAGAAGTCGGTGCCCTGATGCTGCGACGCGCCCAGGCGGCTCCCGGTAAAGGAGCAATCAATGAAGCGGCAGTTGACCGTGGTTAGCTCCGACAGATCGCTATCGATAAAGGTACAGTTGATGAACTTACACTGCCTCATGGTCAGACGCTGAAGCTCCGCATGGTCGAACGATCGACCATCGAACATCTCATTGGACCAGTCCGAACTCTCAGGTTCAGCCGTCTTTGCCACCCCCCATGTTGTGATCTTCGCCGAGAAGAACCGATCAGTTGGTATGGATGCATCACCGGTGGATAAACTTAACTGTAGTTGGAAATCAATATTCGTAGAAGGAGGCGAAGTTATGGATCAACTAGCCCTGTTACTGGTCATTATTGGAGCGCTAAACTGGGGGCTTATCGGCCTGATGCAGTTTGACCTCGTCGCTTCTCTGTTCGGTGGTCAATCATCCATGCTCAGCCGGATCGTCTACTCATTGGTCGGATTGGCAGGCTTGTGGGCGATAACCCTATTATTCAAGGATCGCTCCAAAGCGCGCCAATAGCTGCAGCCCCGAGGAAGGCAGACAGATGTCTGCCTTCTTCTTTTCTTGATATTTGCCCTGTACATGTCGAACTCCTGCCATGAACAGATTCCAAAGCAATCTGTGATGCGCAAATATCCAAAAGCCTCAAACCAAAAAAGCAGGATTTCCCCAAATACGAGACGAAGCTCTTCGCCATACAAACTAAAAACAGAAGCAGCCACGGAACAGGAGGGCAAGCACTGCTATGGCATCTATACCCCGGGGCCTAGCTTCCATCTGGCAAGACCTCACAGGAGGCCCAGCTTCCTCTGAGCCTCGCCGACTGGAGCGAAATCTGCGCCTCAATGTCACACATGGGGTCACTTCGATCATGGCCCAAAACATGTTCGGACCGTTTACCGGGATCTTCGCACTCAAGCTCGGTGCCACAAACTATCAGGTCGCACTCATGTCATCTCTCCCTGCACTAATCAGCATCCTAGTCATGATCCCCGGTGCGCGCTACATAGACAAGCAACCACGCAAGAAACGCATTACCGGCCTCATTCTGCTTGTGCACCGTTTCTTCTTTCTCTTGGTAGCGATGATTCCTTTTTTCCGCTCGGAACACCGCGCTTCGCTTTTTGTGGCAGCTGTTGCACTCATGAACCTTCCGGGCGCCATAGGCAATGTTGCCTGGCAGTCGTTCATCTCCAAGATCATCCCTGCAGATCGTCGGGCAGGCGCCTTCGCCTCGCGTAACCGCCTAATGAACATTGTTGGGACCGCTGTTACGCTTGTAACGGGTCGGGCACTGGATATCCTGA
The DNA here is from genome assembly GCA_964402415.1 of uncultured Clostridia bacterium. Lineage (GTDB taxonomy): Bacteria > Bacillota > JAAYKD01 > JAAYKD01 > CAYOCI01 > CAYOCI01. The sequence goes on along the minus strand of CAYOCI010000011.1, from coordinate 7,954 downwards.
GCTTCCCCATCGGTTACCAGATTGTCTTCGCCATAGCCTTTGTTATGGCCATCGCGGAGATCTGGGTGTTCAATCAGCTTGACGAGTGTGAGACGGCGGCTCCAGTCTCGGCGCTATCGAAGAGTCAGCCCAAGGGCGTGGTTGCTGGCATCGGCCATGCCTTGGCCGAGATCATGCAACAGAAGCGCTTCCTCCGCTTCATGCTCGCGTCGTTGTTCTTCCACTTCACCTGGCAGATTCCTTGGCCGCTCTTCACGCTTTACCAGGTGGGTGAACTCCACGCCAACAACACCTGGGTCAGCGCCCTCAGCCTAATCAACACAGGCGGCTCACTGATGGGCTACGGGTTCTGGGCGCGCTACAGTGAAAAACGCGGGAATCTCGAGACCTTGTTTGCATCGAGTATATGGATCTTCCTCGTACCGCTGGCCTACGCCTTCTCGCGCAGCCTCTATACCATCGCGGCCTTTAACTTGGTGACCGGCATGATCTTCTCTGGGGTCAATCTTGCTCTGTTCAACGCATTGCTGGAGGTCACCCCCGAGGAGGGCAAGACAAGTTACATCGCCTATCACAACACCGCCACCAGCCTCTCTGCCGTCTTCGCTCCCGTGGTGGGAGTGGCGTTGCGCAACCTCTGGGGTTTTCAAGTCGCATTTGTCATCTGTGCCGCTCTGCGCCTTACCGGAAGCCTGGCCTTCCGCTACATTAACCGGTTCGAGCGCACCCCAGAGCGACTCTCCGTTTAGTTGCCTTGTGGCAACACGCACAGGCCAGAGCGAGGGCAGCCACGTGAAGAGCCGCGTTCCATCCGGAGCGCGGCTCTCTTGTTGTCTCGTAGGCAGCCTTCTCGCCATGGGGTGAGCCTCGCCTTTGCTCGCTCAGGAATGCCGACGGAGACTGTTAGGCGCGCTTACCTGCGGCAGACCCAGCCGCATAGCCTGACGACCATGCCCACTGAAGGTTGTAGCCACCACAGTCACCGTCGATGTCCAGAACCTCACCCGCAAAGTAGAGACCTGGGATCAGTCTAGACTGCATGGTCTTGGGATCCACCTGACGTACATCTATCCCGCCCGCCGTAGTTTGGGCCGCTGCCCACGGGTTAGTTCCGGTAACACGGAGGCGCCAGTCCTTGAGCAGACAAGCAAGCCGACCTCTCTGAGCGGCAGTGATCATACCCGCTGGACGGGTGATCTCCGTGATACCCGACTCTTGAACTACTACCTGTGCCAACTTGTTGTTGAGCATTCCGACCAAGTTGAACGCTATCCCCTTATGGGGTTGGGTTGCGAAGCGTTCCGCCAACACTGCCTCAAGCTCGCTCTTGCTGAGCTGTGGGAGTAGGTCCAGACGAAGAGTGACCGTCGCTCCGCACTGCAACCAATGGGCGGCGACCCGGCTAATCTGAAGAACTGGTATTCCTGAGATCCCATATGAAGTGAATAGGAGCTCCCCCTGATCGTAGGCCTGCGCCTCACCGTTGACCTCGATCTGGGCACGTCCCTCGCATCGTACCCCATCGATCTGTCCCAGGAAACGTGCGTCTAGGTGTAGCTGAACCAAGGCGGGATGAGGTTCCACAATGGTGTGGCCAAGGACCTCCGCCAAACGGTATCCATCGCCCACGCAGCCGAAGGCGGGAGCCGCCATACCACCTGTTGATATGATAGCTCGGTCGGCAGTGAATCTCCTGTTGTCCGCGGTCAAAGCAGTGAAGCCATCAACCTCCCGCCTCAGTTCCGAGACCGCAGCCTCGACTTGTGTCACGACGCCCAGCCTGTCCAGCTCGTAGCGCAGCAGATCCAGCACACTGGATGCCTGATTGGAAAGGGGGTAAACCCTTCCGTCCTCTACCCTGGCCACAATCCCAAGCTCATGGAAGAATGCCAGCGTGGCCCCGTAATCTAACCGGCGGAGTACCCCGTGGGCAAAACGGGGATTGCTTCCGTGAAAGTGACTGATATCGAGGTCGGTATTGGTGAGATTGCAGCGCCCGTTACCAGTGGCCAGGATTTTTCGCCCGACTCGCTGCCCCTTCTCCAGGACCGTCACATCGGCACCCGCACGGCGGGCTGCGATGGCCGCCACCAGGCCGGCCGCCCCCCCACCAATCACGAGAACGGAGATGCTGCTTCTTAACACCTTCTGTGACCTCCTCTACGTTAGCACAGCGGCTTGTAGCGCCCAATGATGGCCTCTGCCACGCGAATACCATCAACCGCTGCAGAAATGATACCGCCTGCATAGCCCGCTCCCTCGCCTGCCGGGTAGACACCAGCAATGCTCGCTTGGTAGTCATCCCCTCGATCGATTCTTAGCGGCGAAGAGCTTCTGGTCTCTACTCCGGTTAGTAAGGCCTCGGGGTGGGCAAAGCCACGGATTCGACGATCGAAGTCTGTGATCGCCTCACGCAGTGTGTTGACCACATAATCAGGCAGACAATGCATCAGATGACTTGGCACCACCGCTGGTCGGTACGAGGGATCCACCATACCCCAACCAGTCGATTCCCGGTTCGCCAAGAAGTCACCAACGAGTTGCGCAGGGGCACGGTACTCTCTGCCCGCCAGCTCGAAAGCGGCCCATTCCCAGCGCCTCTGGAACTCAACCCCTGCGAGGGGGTGCTCGCTCCCATAGTCGCTGGGGCCGACGCCGACGAGCAGCGCACTGTTGGCATTGGTGGCATCACGTGCGTGTTCGCTCATACCATTGGTGACCACATGGCCAGGTTCTGAGGCAGCTGCCACCACTAGCCCACCAGGGCACATGCAGAAGGTGTACGCAGATCTACCATGAGGTGAATGGTAGGAGAGCTTGTAATCAGCCGCTCCGAGATTCGGATGATCGGCAAAACGCCTGAACTGCGCCTGATTGATCCACTCCTGACGGTGCTCAATTCGTACGCCGATGGAGAATGGCTTGGCGGTCATGCGTAGCCCTCGTTGATGGAGCATGGCAAAGGTGTCACGAGCGCTGTGGCCCAATGCTAACACCACGGTCTCCACAGGCACTTGCTCCTGACCATTGATCTCAATGGCTGTCAACTGCTCATTCTTGATATGGAGGTCTGTGAGCCTGGCGCGAAACCGCACCTCTCCCCCCTGGCTGATGATGCGCTGGCGCAGCTCTCTGACCACCCGTTTGAGGATATCAGTGCCCACATGTGGCTTGGCAGCATACAGGATCTCACTCGGTGCGCCGGCATCAACCAGCTCGCGCAGCACCTTGCGAATGCGTAGGTCGCGGATAAGGGTAGTCAGCTTGCCGTCAGAAAACGTCCCCGCCCCACCTTCCCCAAACTGCACATTGGTCTCGGGATCGAGCTCTCCCCCCTGCCAGAAGCGTTCGACCGCGACCGATCGGCTCTCAACATCTGCTCCCCGCTCCAAAACCAGGGGGCAGTAACCCATCTCAGCCAGCAACAACCCGGTGAAGAGGCCTGCCGGACCACTACCGACGACCACAGGACGGTGCAGCAACTCAGCCTGGCCAGTGACAGGGTGTTCATACTCGTTCTCGGGTGAAGGAGCCAGATCACTGTCTCTTCGCCGGGCTAGCAGCCTCGCTTCGTTCCGCACCTCTGCATCGACGGTATAGACGAAGTAGATCATCTCTTCCTTGCGGGCGTCAATGGACTCCTTGAATATTCGCCAATCAACCAGTTCGCTGGGCGTGATCCCCAGCTTGTGCAGAAGCGCCTTCTCCACCTGACCGCGGTGGTCTAGGTCCACTTTGACGTTGTTTACACGAATCACACAGGCACCTCATTTCAGCCCGCAGCGATTAGCCCGCAGCCATCAGCAGCCAAGCTAAAGGGGTTTAGGGGCCATGCTGACAACACACTGCGTTCCGACGCTGACGAACTGCCCATCTCAAATTAGCTACCGCACTGTACACAAACTATAGTAACATTTTCCGCTCCGCAGTGCCAAGGTATCCCCCAAGTAGACCAAGAGGGTACGTAGAAAGGCCCCTTTCCGCTCGCGCGGGAAGGGGCCTTGGGCTGAGCCTGCGAGATTAGTCCTGAGCCAGGCGCTTGTAGGTTGCCAGACGAGTCTGAGCATCCTTCTCAGCCTGAGTGTAGAGCTGTTCAGCCGATTCAGGGAACTGCTGCTTAAGGGTAGCGTAACGGACTTCACCCATTAGGAAGTCGCGGAAGCTGGCCTTCGGTTCCTTATAATCCAGAGTGAAGGGGTTCTTGCCTTGATCGGCGAGGACCGGGTTGAAGCGGTAGAGCGGCCAGTAGCCTGACTCAACAGCCAACTTACCTTCGCGCTGGGATAGGCTCATGTTGATACCATGGTTAATGCAGGGCGCGTAAGCGATGATCAGCGATGGGCCGTCATAGGCTTCTGCTTCCGCGATGGCCTTGAGGAACTGGGCTTGGTTGGCGCCCATGGAGACCGAGGCAACGTAAACGTAACCATAGGACATGGCCATCATGCCAAGGTCTTTCTTACGGGTCTTCTTACCGGAAGCGGCGAACTTAGCCACAGAGCCGGTCGGAGTGGCCTTAGAGGCCTGACCACCAGTGTTGGAGTAGACCTCGGTATCCATGACCAGCACATTGACATTGGCGCCGGAAGCGAGGACATGGTCCAGACCGCCGTAACCGATATCATAGGCCCATCCGTCACCACCGACGATCCAGACGGATTTCTTGGTGAAGAGATCGGCATCACCCTTGATCTGGGTGAGGAGCGCCTTGAGCTCTTCGCAGCAAGCGTTCTGAATGGCGACCGGTAGCAGACCGAGAACCTTGATGCCATAGAGCTTGGAGCCATCGGCATCGTTGGCATTGTCTAGCCAGCCTTGGAAGGCATCCTTGAGTTCAGCAGGGAGCTCAGCCTTCATGGCTTGGTTGATCAAGTCAACGAGCTTGGCACGGCGTTGTTCGAGGGCGAGGTTCATGCCGAGACCGAACTCAGCATTGTCCTCGAAGAGGGAGTTAGCCCAAGCGGGACCATGACCCTCGGAGTTGGTGGTATAGGGACAGCTGGGTGCACTGCCACCATAGATGGAGGAGCAACCAGTGGCGTTGGCGATGACCATGCGGTCCCCAAACAGCTGGGTGATGACCTTGATGTAGGGGGTCTCGCCGCAACCGGCGCAAGCTCCAGAGAACTCAAAGAGCGGCTGCTGGAACTGACTACCCTTCACGGTCTTGACGTTGAACTCATTCTTTACGACTGGTAGGTTGTTAGCAAACTCCCAGTTGGCGCTTTGGTCAGCGACAACCTGATCAAGAGCTTCCAAGACAAGAGCCTTGTTCTTGGCCGGGCAGACATCGACGCAGTTGCCGCAACCGGTACAATCCAGCGGCGAGACCTGCATGGCGAACTGCATGCCAGCGGCTTCCTTGCCCAGAGCGGCTTTGGTGACCAAGCTGGCGGGCTTATTGGCCAGATCCTCAGGTTTGGCTAGGAAGGGACGGATCGCAGCGTGTGGGCAGACGAAGGAGCACTGGTTGCACTGGATGCAGTTTTCCTGCTTCCAGACCGGTACTTCGACAGCGATACCACGCTTTTCGAACTTGGTGGTGCCGACCGGGGTTGTGCCATCGGTACTGAGAGCGCTGACAGGAAGCTCATCACCCTTCAGGGCGATGATGGGGCGCATAACATCGCTTACATAGGCAGGCTCGTCGGCCTTGGCGACAGGGGCATCCACAGCGTTGGCCCATTCAGCCGGAACCTTGATCTCCTCAAGGGCTTCGGCAGAGCGGTCGACGGCGTAGTAGTTCATCTCAACGACCTTGTCGCCCTTGCGACCATAGGTCTTCTTTATGGCAGCCTTGATGTAACTGAAGGCCTCTTCGGCGGGGATAACGTTGGCGATCTTGAAGAAGGCCGACTGCATTACCATGTTGATGCGGCCGCCCAAGCCAACTTCGTGAGCGATCTTGATGGCATCGATATTGAAGAAGCGAAGCTTCTTCTGGGCGATAACGCGCTTCACCGACGCGGGTAGTTTGCTGTCCATCTCTTCTGCAGTCCATGCGGAGTTAAGCAGGAAGATACCGCCCTCTTTAATCGATTCGAGGACATCATAACGGGCAACAAAGGATGGGTTATGGCAAGCGATCAGATCAGCTTGATCGATCAAGTAAGGCGACTTGATCTCGCTGGTACCGAAGCGCAGATGGGATACGGTGATACCACCGGATTTCTTGGAGTCGTAGACGAAGTAGCCCTGGGCATACATGTCGGTGTGATCGCCAATGATCTTGATCGAGTTCTTATTGGCACCAACGGTACCATCGGAACCCAGACCGTAGAACATGCAGCGGTATACGCCCTTGGGAGCGGTGTCGATCCTCTCGGCAACCTTAAGTGAGGTGTTGGTCACATCGTCGTTGATACCAACGGTGAAGTGGTTCTTGGGCTCACAGGCAGCCAGGTTGTCAAAGACAGCCTTGACCATGGACGGAGTGAACTCCTTGGAGCCGAGGCCGTATCGACCACCAATGATGAGCGGCAATGTACCCTTGGATGCGAAGACCGTGCAGATATCCTCATAGAGAGGCTCGCCGACAGCGCCGGATTCCTTGGTGCGGTCTAGAACGGCGATGCGCTTGACCGAAGCGGGCACCACACTGAAGAAATGCTCGGCAGAGAAAGGACGATAGAGACGAACCTTAACCAAGCCAACCTTCTCACCCTTAGCGAGTAGGTAGTCAATCGTTTCTTCGATCGCATCGCAACCAGAGCCCATGGCGATGATGACGCGTTCTGCGTCAGGAGCGCCAACGTAATCAAACGGCTTATACTGACGGCCGGTCAGCTCGCCGACCTTCTGCATCATCTCGGAGACGATGCCAGGAACTGCGTCGTAGAACTTATTGGCAGCCTCACGACCCTGGAAGTAGATATCAGGGTTCTGGGCGGTACCGGACTGAACCGGGTGCTCTGGGTTCACACCACGAGCACGGAAGCGAGCGATATCATCTGCATCGACGAGGTTCTTCATGTCTTCGTAGTCGATCACGTCGATCTTTTGGATCTCGTGAGAGGTACGGAAGCCGTCAAAGAAGTGCAAGAACGGAACGCTAGCCTTGAGCGTAGACAGGTGAGCAACCAACGCCAGGTCCATAACCTCCTGAACTGAGGCAGAGGCCAGCATGGCAAACCCAGTTTGACGAGCGGCCATGACGTCTTGATGATCGCCGAAGATCGAGAGAGCGTGCGCCGCGATGGCGCGAGCCGATACATGGAAAACCGCGGGGAGCAGTTCGCCAGCGATCTTGTACATGTTGGGGATCATCAGGAGCAGACCTTGAGAAGCGGTGAAGGTAGTAGTCAAAGCGCCGGCCTTGAGTGAACCATGGACGGCACCAGCAGCACCGGCCTCAGACTGCATCTCGGTCACCTTGAGAACCTGGTCAAAAATGTTCTTGCGACCATGAGCGGCCCACTCGTCGCAGACCTCACCCATGTTTGAGGAGGGGGTGATGGGATAGATCGCAGCCACGTCGCTGAACGCGTATGCCACGTGGGCGGCAGCGGTGTTCCCATCAATGGTTTGCTTGTGCATTGCCATTTCCGGTTTCTCCTATCTATGTGTATTTTGGGGAAGCTGCTTGGCGCCTTTTGGCGACAAGCATAAAGCTGTCATTCCACCCCTGACTGTACGCCCAATTGAGACCCATGTCAAGGGTCACAACCGGTCGATTCCGGTGGTTAAGTCTGCCTTTCTGGCTCGTCCTACCATTTGTACCAAAACGCACGGTTTCACGGGAGCTACTGCCACGCGCTATCTATGCTTTCGCGACGCGAGAACCCCTTCTTCGCTTACGCCTGGCGCGGGGTTGCAGACCAGTCTTGACGACGATGATCCCGCCGATGATCACCACAAATCCGAGCATCTGGACGGGGTGGACCCGCTCATGGATCATCAAGGCTGCTGTGACCATGGAGACGGCTGGGACGAGGTACATATTCACCATCGCTCG
>CAYOCI010000010.1:0-62814 GCA_964402415.1 uncultured Clostridia bacterium | reverse complement strand
GAGTTCATGGAGATCTGCCGCCTAGTCTACCAGCGCGGTCTGGTTGCAGGTGCGGCAGGGAATATCAGCGCAATCATCCCAGGGACCGATTACGTTCTAATCAAACGCTCCGGAAGTTGCCTTGGCACAGTGACGCCAGACGACTGCATGGTTATCGACCGTGTCGGGCGCATCATTGAGGGTGAAGGCCGACCATCGATCGAGATCAACTTCCATTTAGGCATCTACTCCATTCGTTCCGACGCAGCGGCTGTCATCCACACACATCCGCCGATAGCAGTTGCCTTCACCAATGTGGAAGGGCATGTCCCCATGGCGACCATGACTGCTGAGGTGGGGCTGGAGACTGTCCCCAATATCCCTTACGCCAAGGCCGGAAGCCAGGAGCTGGCCGACCTGGTTGTTGATGCCTTTAGAGACCCAAGCGTCAACACCATCACCATGACTAACCACGGCGCCGTCTCTATCGGCAGATCGCTGCAGCAGGCCTTTGACAGAGCGGATATCCTGGAAAGCACAGCTCAAACAGCGCTAGCAATGCGTCAGCTAAGGGGCAGCAACCTCTAAACGGAGCTGTCTGCATTCTGTACAGTTTTCTGGGCGGCAGAGGAATGCGGGCAGTGCTGGCGAAATCAGAAGAGAGCAATTGGTCATTGAGGGGGCACTTACTATGGATCAGAGAAGCTTGGCGACGCGCGCCGTGCATGCTGGCAGCAAGGTTCCACAGTCATCTACCCAACCGAAGGTTCCGCCCATCTATGCGGCATCGGTCTTCTCCTTCTCACATCTCGATCTGATCGACGAGGTGTATCAAGGAGAGAGCAGTGGATATGTCTACAGCCGTATCGCAAATCCGGGTCCCAACCTGCTGGAAGAGGCTGTGGCATCGCTGGAGCAGAGTGATGGCGCCATCGCCTATGGTTCCGGCATGGGAGCCATTGCTGTGTCAATCTTGGCTGAAGTCAAGAGTGGGGACCATATCGTTGCCACTCAGGTCCTCTATGGCGGCACCTATAGCCTCTTCCATACCGAACTGCCAAAGTTCGGCGTCAACACCTCGTTTGTTGACCTCAATAACCTAGATGCTGTGGTAGCTGCGATCCAGCCTAACACCAAAATCCTATATGTTGAGACCATCTCCAACCCGCTCATGGAAGTGGCTGATCTAGCTACGTTGGCTGAGGTGGCTCATAGCCGTGGCCTTAAGCTGTACGTGGATAATACCTTTGCCAGTCCCTTGCTCTGCCAACCACTCCAGCTTGGAGCCGATCTGTCGATCCACAGCGCCACCAAATACCTAAATGGGCACAGCGATGTGACCGCTGGGATCCTGGTGGGGCGTCGTGACTTTCTCAAGCGTGCTGCCGCAGTGGGGACGACCTACGGCCCAACCCTGAGCCCATTTGACGCCTGGCTCGTGCTGCGCGGTATTCGCACCATCGGGCTCCGTATGGAACGACATTGTGCTAACGCCCTTGAGCTTGCTCGTTACCTGGAGCAGCACCGCAAAGTCACCCTAGTTCATTACCCAGGTCTTGAGTCCTCATCCTTCAAAGCAATCGCGGATCGCACATTGACCGGCGGCTATGGTGGGATGCTCAGCTTTGAGGTCGTGGGCGGCCTCGATGGTGCTCGAACGGTAATCGACAGCTTGAAGATGGTAGAACTGGTCCCCAGCCTAGCTGGTGTTGCCACCACCGTCTCCCATCCGGGTAAGACCTCGCACCGCGCGATCCCCCTTGCTGAGCGTGAGAGATTCGGAGTTGGTGACGGACTGATCCGTGTCTCGGTTGGTATCGAGGCCATCGACGACATCAAGGCGGACTTTGAGCAAGCATTGGCGAGACTGTAACTGATGCCCGCCGCCCACAGCCCGCAGCCCGCGGTAGAGGATGACGGGGCGAAATGGGCCACGATCCCCAGTGGACAGATTCAGAAGGGCACCTGTGCAAGTTGTGCATAGGTGCCCTTTTCTTTGAGTCTCAGCTATGGCCTGGGGTTCTTTTTGACCGTGACCGCGGGCTGTGGGCTGTGGGCCGCCCTAGATCAGCCTTGGCTTGCAGATCACTTCATGGATCTTGGTCTCCATGATCTTCTGGGCATGGGCTGGACGTATGACCAAGGCTGTGTCGGCCCCCTGTCCTGTTCCGGCCATTACGACGATATCGGTCTCCTCGGGCACGAGCCCCGCGTCAAAGGCCATGGTCGCAACCTCGACGCTGACCTTGGTTCCTTGCCCGAGCATACGCAGCGTATGGGCAATGATCTCCACAGGGTAGACGCCGTTGAACTTGTTACTCAATCCCCGCTCCGCGCCGGAAAGCACGTGGGTGGTGAAGAGAAGCTTCATCCCAGCCCTCTCCAGTTTGGCGCGGGTCTCGGCGGTCATGGGGTTCGGCCCGCCCTTGCCAAAGCCGTAGACCTGACCAACAATGGCGATCTCAAACTCCTTGGCATAAGGCAGCAGTGCTTCGGCGACAAGGCCACGGTAAGACGCCGCGACGATATGCTTGATACCCAACTCTCTGGCTCGCTGGACTGCCAGTTCAACGGTCTTCTGGGTGTTATCCACACCTGGTTTTTCGAAGATCATCGGTCTTCCTCCTAACATCATGTCTGGTGTCTGACACGCTGCTTCGCAGCCGCGTCCGGTCTAGTGCCTAATATGAGAATGCCTGTTAGGGTCGCCTGCAGGCGACCCATGGGCGGGTTTGAAACCCGCCCCTACAGACGCCCCTGCTGTTACCCGCGAGACAGCTGGATCACAGATGGCCTGGTTGTAGGGGCGGGTATACCTCGCAGCTGAGCGGCGAGGTATACCCGCCCGGGGAGGAACGCATAGCGTTCCGGCTTTCATTCCCTGCAGCGCTACTGAGGTGTCATCCTAACTAGTGTCTTGGGTCTAGTGTCTAGTGTCATACACTCAGCGTGCACTCGCTGCCACCTCTGCCCCCTGGTGGCGCGCTGCGATGACCCGCTGCCAATCAGCTTCGGTTAGCGGCTGGTCAAAGCTGCGGAAACCGGCGAGTGCGAACCCATGTGACTTCGCCTGCTCACGCAGGTAGTTCATATGCTCGATATTCAGGTCGACGCCCAGGCTGGCATGCTCATAGCGATGCTCCAGGGCCAACATCATGGTCTCGGACATGCAGGCGTAGGCGAGCCCCTTGTCGTAACCGAAGTTCCATCCGAGAGAGGGCAACCCGGGAACGGCGATGACACCGCCATCGATCACCAGCAGGTCCGGGCGATGACGAGCGACCTCGCGGCTGACGTTGCTCGGCCGCGACATGTCGCAAACCACTGCACCAAACTTCAGCATCTCGGCCGTGATAAACGCATTGGTACTACTCGTCGCCGCCAGAACGATATCCGCATGGGGGAGCTGTTCCGCACAGTCTGTGGCAAGGGTGAGAGGGATCAGGCCAGCGTCAATCTTGCCTTCGGCCCACGTAACCCAGTGATCCAGATCGGAATCCAGCCCGGGTAGATCGGAACAGGCGAGGATCCGTCCCGCTAACGTGTGCTCTGGGAAGCTCTGGCCAGCCGACTGCGCCTGAGCGAGGTACTGACAGATCTCGCCGGCGATCTTCAATTGGCGGTGACGCGACTTGGCGGGATGCTGCGGGTTGCCGATCATCACCAACCGCTGAACTTGGCTGCTTAGGAGCATGGCGGATGCTCTACCGATCGCCCCGGTGGCACCAACAATGGCAACGGTCAGATCAGACATGTTTAGTTCCAGCCGTCGTGCCGCTTCCAGAGCCGCATCCACAGCCGCAACCACGGTATAGCTGTTGCCTGTGGTTAGCGGGACACCCAGCTTGGTTAGGCGTCGACCGCCGTTGGAGACGACAGATGTGTAAGCCCCGAGCCCGATGATCTTGGCGCCCCGATCTACTGCTAGCTTGATCGCCTTCTCCAAGAGATTCTGAACCTCTTCCTCTGGCATGGTCATCAGTTCTTCTGCAGTCCGAGAGATGGTGATGAACTCACCGTACGCGTGCTTGCCGGCATCGGACTGAATGCGCATACTGGAGATCACGAATGGCTCTACGAGACTGTTCCAACGTGAAGCCAAACCACCAATCTCCTGCTCACTGAAGACGCGTAGACTCCCGTCAAAGTCTGAGTAGTTGCGCAGGCTGACAGGGTGCTGCAAGAAGGCAAACCGCCCCTCTTCTACATCACCCACGGGCGTCTTCAGCGGCTCGCCGCCGAATTCCGTGCCAGTCAGGATGCTGGGGTCACGCTTATCAAGCAGATACTGCAGAAGCCCAGCGGTATTTCCTTTGGCTACAATCGCCGCCATCTTCTCAATGGCGCGGAGCGCATACTCGCACTCCTCTTTGGTGATGGTTAGGCTTGGCTCCAGGCGGATCACGCTGCTGCCATTGAGCGTGGGGGCGACGCGGAGATGCTCCATGTTTAACAGCCAGCTTGACAGTACAGGGGTGAGCAGCTCTTGCTCAGCCATGATCCCGATCATGCTACCGGGGAAGGTCTCGCGCGTGACACCGATCTCAATCCCCAGCATCAGACCGCGTCCGCGGACCGACTTGATCACCTTGGGGTAACGCTCTTGAATACGAGCAAGACCTTCCTTGAGCAGGGCTCCGTTCGCCTTGATCTGCTCAAGGATAGCGCAGTTGTCCCGCGTCAGCATCTCTAGAACGCGCAAACCGACGCGACAAGCGAGCGTGCTCCCAGCAAATGTCGATGAGTGCTTTTCCGCGAAGGTGTCGTTATATGCAGCCTCGCTGCACAGCATTGCTCCCACAGGGATGAGGCCCCCGCCAAGCGCCTTCGCCAGTGTGATGAGGTCGGGGGAGACGCCCTCATATTCCGATGCGAAGAGCTGACCGGTACGGCCAAGACCTGTTTGAATCTCATCAAAGACCACCAGCACGCCGTGCTGGTGACAGAGCTCAACCGCGGCCTTAAGGTAGCCTGCTGGTGGCTCAACGATCCCGCCCTCGCCCTGAATCGGCTCAACTAAGAAGGCGGCAAACTTCTCACCATGGTCAGCAAGTATCCTCTGGAGCGCGCTCGCATCGCCGTAGGGGACAAACTCAAATCCTCCGATGGGGGCACCAAAGGGCTCCTGATAGGATCGCTTGCCAGTGGCAGAGAGAGAACCTAAGGTCTTGCCGTGGAAGCTGTTATGGGTGGCGAGGATGTTCATGCGCCCAGTGGAGGAGCGGCAGAGCTTAATGGCGGCTTCCACGGCCTCCGTACCGCTGTTGGTGAACGTGACGTAACGCAGACCTGCGGGAGCGAGCTCGACCAGACGCTGGGCCAGTTCACCCGCCGGGACCAGGGCCGATGGCTGAACGAAACTGGGCTCAGCTGAGAGGCGGACCGAGTCGAGTGCTTCCCAGATCTCTGGTGGGTTGAAGCCAAAGGGAAGTGCGCCATATGAGGCGATGAAGTCAAGATAGCGTTCGCCCTGCTGGTCGACGAGCCATGCACCTTTGCCTTGGACATAGCTCTTGTCCATCTTGATCTGCTCCAGCAGGTTCCCTAGATACGGATTGACGTACTCGCGAAATGGATGGTACAACTGTAGAACCTCCTTTGCAGGGTAACTGTGCACAAAACTGTACACAAACAATATACCACAAAACAGGTTACGATACACCGCTGCTGGTTTATATTCCCAATTAGCAGACGATAATTTTAGTGCTATGCAACCGTCGCTCCACAACAGGTTGGTTCTTGATGCAAACCACTTGCATCTAGCCCTGGGTGAGGGTGTATACTGATGGTTAGCAAGGAGGTTCTTCATGAGTCACATTCATCTTCCCGATGGGACCATGCCTGCATCATGGTGGATCGCGGGTCTAGTGGTCACAGCCGCCATCCTCATGCTCTGCATCCGCAGCATCGATGGACAGCAGGCGCGTCGGAAAATCCCCTTCCTCGGGGCCATGGCGGCACTGATGTTGGTTACCATGTCCGTCCCCTTAGGTCCCTTGCCCTTTCACCTTAATCTCACCGTGCTGACTGGGATCGTGGCAGGTCCAGCACTGGGCTTCATCACCGTCTTTCTCGTTAACAGCATGCTCAGCTTTCTTGGTCACGGAGGCATCACCACCATCGGCCTAAATACGCTGATTACTGGGATCGAAGTTGTTCTTGGTTGGTGGGTCTTCCACCGCCTTCTCAGACGGCGAGGTCTATCAGGGCGAGCGGTCATGGCACCTGTTCTAGCCCTCGTGATCTCCATCAGTCTGACTCTAGCCTTAGTGGGGGTTAGCACTGGCACCTGGGAGGCTGCTCTACCTCATGGCGATGATGGCCACCAAACCGCGCTGACCGCGCTTCACCAGGGCAGGTCACCATCGCTGCTGGACGCTCTGGGAGAGGTGCAGTTTCTCGGTATGGCTGGGGTGGGTGCGCTGGCAGTCATTCTAGTCTTGGGGCTGTTGACCGAGACAGTGGCCACCTTGATGGTGGTGCGATTCTTTGCCAAGGTACGCCCCGACCTGTTGACCGACCGACGTTAAACCCGAGGTCTTTCAGGACGACACATGGAGTTATTTGAAAGGAGGCGAGGCCATGAGGTTAGCCGCAGTTGATGAGATGGCCATTACCGGCAACGGCTGGCTACACCAACGCTCTTCGCTTGGGAAGCTGCTCATGAGCCTCATCATCCTCATCGGGATCATGGGCTCGAGGGCGATCTGGCAGTTACTCGGTTGGCTATTGCTCTTGGTCGTGGTGGCACGGATCGGCAACCTTCCCGTGTCCCAGTTACTCACGGTCAGCCTCTACCCATCGATCTTCAGCCTGCCCTTCGCCTTGGGCAGACTTTCTGTTTCACCCGCTGCTGCCGCCACTATCCCATTGCGCGCCGTGGCGTCAGCCCTGGTGCTCTTGATGCTGATTGCCAGTACCCCCTACCCCCAGATGCTCAACCTGCTCTCGCGCTTCTGTCCCCCTTTGTTGGTCGATGCGTTGTTCATGACCTACAGAACTTTCTTCATCATCATGTCGAATGTGGAGCAGCTGTTTCTCAACATGAGATTGCGAGGAGCCTTGACGTGGCGTAACCCAGGCTGGAGCTTCATGGCTGTGGCCAATGGGCTCGCTTTGACCTTTGTCCAGACCATCGCCATGAGCGAGCGTCTGTATCAGACTTATAGCCTGCGTGGTTATAACGGGCGCCTGATCTTGAACGGATATAATGACCGCGTCCGAGCCAACGAACTGCTGATGATCGGATTGCTGGCGCTGACGACGGTGGGGGTGATCTGGCTTGGATAGACCTATGGTGGTCTTGGCCCGTTCTCTGCACCATGTCTACCATGATCGTACCGAGGTCCGGGTCGAGGGAATGCCCTTCGTCGTCGGGGATGGGGAGAGGGTGGTGCTGATCGGCGCCACTGGGACGGGAAAAACGACCTTGTTCAAGCATATCCTTGGGCTCCTCGAGCCCAGTGACGGGGAGATACGGGTCTTGGGCAAAGACCCCTATCGTGAATTCGGTTCGCTCAGGCGTGATGTCAGTGCGGTCTTCCAGAACCCCGATGAGCAGATCATCGGGCCCACCGTTCACGATGATATTGCCTTTGCCTTGCGCGCACAGGGTGTCGACCGAGCTACGACCGAAAAGCGGGTAGAGGAGATCGCCACAGACTTGGAACTGACCCATCTCTTGACCAAAGTTCCACATTATCTGAGCGGTGGGCAAAAGCAGAAGGTGGCGCTGGCTGGGGCGCTGGCCATCCAGCCTAAGCTGCTTGTCTTGGATGAGCCGTTTAGCGGATTGGATCGGCGCACGCGAGATGAGACCGTGCGCTTGCTCAACCGGATTAACCGTGATTACGGCACCGCCATGATCATCTCGACACACGATCTCGATATCGTGCCCGAGGTGGCAGATCGTGTCTATGTTCTACACCATGGCCATCTGGTCTTAGAGGGGAGCCCAGAGGAGGTCCTGACCCAGGCTGAGGCGCTCAAGGCCGCAGACCTTGACACGCCAACGCTGGTCGAACTCTTTGCTGACCTCTACCGGGAAGGCCGTGTAGCGCGTCTGCCGGTGACGTTGGCCGAGGCCAAGCAGATGCTTCAGCAACTCGCACGAGAATGAGAATCAGCAAGCCGGAGCGTTATGCTCCGGCTTGTTTACGTAAGTGCCCATCCTTGTAAAAATGATGCGGCAGAGCCGCACAGGCAGACGAAGCGGATCGCCGCCAGAGGCGTGCGACCGCGAGGTGACAGGCTACTTTAAAATGTTTGGCTGTCGCTACAGTGTGACCAACTCATACTCCAGGCTACCCATGCCGACCTTGGCAGCGTGGCGAAGTTGGACCATGGGGTCGTGTTCGGGGTAGGCCAGCGCGGTCAGATGCTTGCCATTGGCTTTGGCGGTCAGGTCCAGAGTGGCCATATCCACCGCCACCGGATCTGAGGAGGCCAAGATACCGACGTCCGGAATCAGCTTCTCCTGACGCTTGCTGGCACAGTCACAGTCTTTGGTCATATCGACCAGGACATTGATGAAGAGCACCTTATTCTCCAGCTTGCTCTTGACCGAGCCATAGGCGTGCTCCGCCATGGATTGTTGCAGATATGTAGGGTTGGCATCCCAGTCAAACTTGACTGAGCCAAAGTTACAGACGGCTAGGCATTCGCCACAACCGATACAGCGCTCATCGTTGATAAAGGCCTTGCCATCCTTTTCGGTGATAACCCCCTCCGGGCACCACTGAATGCATTTACCGCAGAACTTGCACTTGTCGGGGAGCACGGCGGGCTTAAGCGCCGAGTGCTGGCGCATCTTGCCCATGCGGCTGGCGAGGCCCATACCGAGGTTCTTCAAACAGGCACCTAGGCCCGTGGACCCGTGCCCGGTGGGGTGGGACAGGCCGATGATGGCATCGCACATCACCGCCTCACGGGCGATCTTGACCTTGTCATGTAGCTCGCCATTGATCTCGACGTCGATCTCGCTGTTGCCGAGTAGGCCGTCGACCATGATAAATGGCGCGCCGACCTCTCTGATCCCGAAGCCATGGGCCTCGGCGTGGAGCATATGCTTGACAGCGTTCTCACGCTCGCCCTTGTAGAGAGTGGATGTCTCAGCCAAGAAGGGGTAGGCCCCTTTCCGCTTGATCTGTTCGACCACTACTCTGACCAACGGCGGTTTGATATGGGTGATGTTGTTCTTCTCGCCAACGCTGAGCTTGACTGCGACCATCTCTTTCTCATCGATGACTGCACTGAGATTGGCCGCCTCGCAGATACGGCGCATGGCCTGGACCTGTTCATCCACACTGCATCCATCAGGGAGCGGTATGAAATAGACCTTGGACGACATAACAATACCTCCTCACTGAGATAACCCTAGCGTTCTAGCGTGATTATTTCCTTCGGAACTTGCATGACGTAGAATCAGAGCGATGACACGATATCCTCGTGTCATCCAGATTGAGGCAACTTAGGTTTGCCACGATGAAGTCATGCGAGTCCGGACGTGGCTAGTATGCCCGCGGTGAGGAAAGTGTTGCCTTCAGCCTCACTTCTTTGCCTCACAATGCGGGCAGTACCCGTAGAAGGTTAGGCGGTGCTGGGTAATCCTAAACTGTGTATCTTTCATCAGGTCAGATTCGAACTGATGAACAGGGCACTGTTCCAGCTCAACCACCCGACTGCAGCCGAGGCAGACGAGGTGATGTTGATGTCCGCTGCTCCCCAGGCGGTAATGAGCGCGATCCTCGTCCAACTGCAGACGTGTTAGGATACCCTTGTCGACGAGCAGATTGAGGTTGCGGTAGATGGTGGAAAGCGAGAGCTCTGGGTATTGTGGTTGTATAGACGTAGAGATCGCTTCTGCAGAAACAGGCTCATCACAGGAGAGTATCGTGTCGAGGATCGCCTTTCGCTGGGCGGTAGCCTTCAAGCCGCATCCTCTGAGCATCTCAGTTGCCCCATCCATCTGCTCACCCCCGATGCGTCTATTATAGCACAGGTTCGACTGGCCGGAGAGGCGACCAGACAGCTCATAGACGAGTGAACCTAAGGCAAAGCTAGACTACAGAGCACAGGAACTTGCATGACTTCATTGCGGTAGAACCCTGAATCCGGATGATTCCATGTCATGCAAGTTCCGAAAGAATGAGCTATGCAGGACGCAAGAGTAGTCAAGGAGCTGATCTGGTGCTGAAGGTGGTCTATTACTTGGTAGTGTTGTCGGGCGGCTACTTCGCGGGACGGGCTTTCAAAGCACGCATACCCGTTCATGGCAGCAACAAACGCAAAGACATGCAGCGTCTAGCCGCAGTGGCAGTAGCGGCAATAGTGCTTCTGTCGGTGGCACGTCTTGTTATGAGCATCATCCACTGGGAGAGGCAGCCAACGGCCCTCGATGTTGCGGCGTTATTGTCCATTGGTCTCTTCATGGGTGTCTTCGCTCTGCGCAATACCGAGCTAGAACGAAGTGATTACCGGCAGCTGCTAAAGTCTAGGAATAAAAACAGGTTGTAATACGTGGTCATATATCCTACAATGTGGTTAGTGGACTATCAATAGTAAGGGATGAATTACATGCAAATACCAGCACTGAAGATTGGCGATCTCATTGCTCGACTACCCATTGTCCAGGGCGGCATGGGCGTCGGCATCAGCATGGCAAGCCTAGCAGCGGCAGTGGCTAACTGCGGCGGAATCGGCGTCATCTCTGGCGTGGAGACCGGCTTCTACCGTCCGAGCTATAGCACCAATAAGCGTCAGGAGAGTATCCGTGGCCTAGTGGAACAGATCCAGAAAGCTAGGGAACTGAGCCCCAAGGGGATCATTGGCGTCAATATCATGGTTGCTATCAATGCGTATGATGAAATGGTCAAAGCCGCCGTGGATTCTGGTATCGATATCATCTTCTCAGGCGCGGGCTTGCCGACGACCCTGCCCGAGCTTGCTGCAGGATCCAATGTCAAGCTCGTTCCGATCATCTCATCGGCTAAAGCTGCCACGGTTATCTGCAAACACTGGGAGAAGAAGCACGGCCGGATCCCGGACGCGCTGGTTCTAGAAGGGCCAAAGGCCGGAGGTCACCTCGGGTTCAGTATCGAGCAACTCGAGAACGACGAAGAATACACTCTGGACAAGCTGGTTCCCCAAGTGGTCGAAGCGGTCAAACCTTTTGAAGAGCGTCATGGACGTCCGATTCCGATCATCGCCGGTGGAGGTATCTGGGACGGGAATGACATCGCCCGCACACTCCGCCTAGGGGCTGCTGGGGTTCAGATGGCCACCCGTTTCGTCACCACCCATGAGTGCGACGCATCCGAT
The DNA here is from genome assembly GCA_964402415.1 of uncultured Clostridia bacterium. GTDB lineage: Bacteria > Bacillota > JAAYKD01 > JAAYKD01 > CAYOCI01 > CAYOCI01. The sequence goes on along the minus strand of CAYOCI010000010.1, from coordinate 51,516 downwards.
GCTTTCAAGCAAGAGTACATTCGCGCCAAGAAAGAGGACGTTATCCTGATCAAGAGCCCTGTGGGGATGCCTGGCAGAGCGGTTCGCAACGCCTACCTTGATAAGGCCGCCGCTGGTGAGTCAACTCCTGTTCGGTGTGTGTATAACTGCCTGAAACCTTGCACCCCATCCAAGGCGCCTTACTGCATAGCCGACGCCCTGATTAATGCCCAAAAGGGCAACTTGGAGCATGGTTTTGCCTTCGCTGGTGAGAACGCGTGGCGCGCAGAACGAGTCTGCTCGGTGAAGGAGATCATGGACGAGTTGGAGAGTGACTTGGAGAAGGCGTGATTCTTGGAGTCCACAAGTTCACAGGTCCACGAGTCCACAAGTCGGACCCGGCTGCGAACGCAACGGGTCCACTCCCGCCGAGCGCTACAACAAGCGCCGGTCAGGCGCGGTGTCGGCAGTGACCTAAAATTGGTCACGAGAGACTGTTGAAGCGAAGGACGGGAGGTTGAATGCAGCCATTATGAGTCCACAGGCTCAGAGGATTACAACACAGTTGATAGTACTGATAAGCGAAAAGCACGCCCGATCGGGCGTGCTTTTGTCGACACTAGAGTGCAATCTCTTTCTTCACAGTACCACCGCGCTGACTACGCAGGGTGACGGTGACCTTGGCGCCGTCATTGGCCTTGATCACCCACGTGACCCGAGCGGACGACTTGACCGGCGTGGGGCCGTAAGGGTTGACCTGGGCCTTGATATAGCCCTGCAAGTGGCCGATATCCACGGTCGCCTTGCCGCCGATCACCTCGACGCCGTCGCCCTTGACGCTGACCTTGTCGGTCTGAACAGCCTTGACCTGCAGAGCTTTGTTGGTGATGTTGGTGCAAAGGTAACCGTTGTTCTGCACCAAAGCGGTCAGCTTGTAGCACTGGTCACCCAAACTCTCTACATGTAGCTCGCTGATCTCGAGCTCCGGCAGGGCGGACGCTTGGTTCAGCGCCCAGAGGGTGTTCTTATAGCACTCGGACGGAAGCAGGTGGTGGGGCGGATTCTGCACGACGAACTTGGGGTTCCAGCCGCCGATCTCCACCGGACCGAGCTGCGGATGCTCAAACGGCGTCCAGTTGAAGAACCCCTTGCCGCAGAGCGTGCGATCGTTCCACTCCAAGAGCTTGAGGTTGACCTCCTCACGTTTCTCGGGGTCGGTGATCGCCATGACCTCGCGGCCATTTAGGCCAGCCTGCCCCATGCGATCCCAGAGCTCGGTGGTATAACCGATCACCCCGTGATGCTCATACATCCATTCCGGCAGGCAGGCACGATTGGACGACTTGACATCCGGATAGCCGGTCGCCCGGGTCCCCTCACGGGCGATCTCGCGGATGGCGCGCAGATCTTCCTGATCGATCTTGTCATCGCCATACTGATAGGGGTTGCGGAAGAAAAGTCCGCCCGAGGTATGGAAGGAGTTGACCTGGCCGATATTCTTGTGCGCCAGGATGAAGTCGACGATCGCTTTGACCTCTGGCTCGGACGTGGGGTAGTCGCCGCCGCCTTGAACACTGAGGTCCCAGTTGGACGGGAAGTTGCGGTTCATGTCCAACCCCCACGGGGTCTTTGCCACCTCAAAGGGCTTACCTTCGTAGTCCTTGATCATCCCTTCGCTATAGATATGGTAGAACCGGCCTCTGCGCTCGCCGGGGCGGCGGGGGATCATCATGCGGCTGTCCTTATCGGAGATCTTCCATCCGCCCAGTTTGTCGTCGCGGACGCGCATCTGCAGGATCCAGCCATCGCCGTTGATATCCTCCGCATGCAAACCAGGGAGATCCTGGGTTTCCTCTGGCCAGACGCGGACGCTGCTGCGTAGCGAGAAAGGCGTGGTCAGATACTTCTCAGCGCCATCAGGGTTGACGCGCGGAACGACATAAAATGTCCGCGTATCCAGCAGATGCGTAACCTCTTCAGTGCTGCCGTAGTTCTCAAGTAGGTAGTTGATGATGTGTAGGCAGGTCATCGAGGCGGTAACCTCGCCGGCGTGGATATTACCATCAAGATAGATGGCCGGCTTCGTCTCAGGCTGACCGGTGGCCCGGTTGGTGAGGGTTAGCCCCCAGATGTCGCGGCCCTCATAGCTCTTGCCAATGGACTGGACCGAGATAAGTTCAGGATAGGCGCTCGCAACCCCGTGGACATAGTCTGTGATCTCTTGGTAGAGGTAGTACCTGTCGAACTGGGCTGATACCCTATTGGTCATGGTGACACCTCCGGCAGATTTGATGGTGGCTGCCCAAAAGGGTAAAACCATCCGGCAGCCAGCGTACGACCCTTAGCTACCGAATGGTTCTACATACGAAGGAAGAAAACCTGCCAGAGAATAGCAACTTTTCCTGCATTCCCAAAGATCACTGAAGTCGATTGGTCCTAAGGTCAAATGACTTACTCACACTACCTCCCAGACTGCCATCGTCTTTGATCTCATAGTAGGTCCATTGAGCCCTGGCATAGTTAAAGGAGACTTTCTCGAAGAACTGCCCTTGATCCATCTCAACTGAGATACTGGAAACCAGTACGTCGGAGAGATCGACGCGATAGAACGGCACCTCTTGACCCCAGATCAAGCGGCAAACTGTCAGCCTTACCGCTCGGATATGCTCTCCAACAGCGCAGGCCCCAGCAAGACTGACAGACGCTTTGTCGATCGGCTTGATCACCACGAGATCATTCATATTCACCTTGCCAGCTCCTGAACCTGACCCATAGGCAGCGCCGATGCTCATCGTCTCTCCCCACGAGAAGCTTTTGACATAGATGTCAGCCATGAACGGCTTGGCCTCATCCATGGACCCGGCATATCCCTGTACTGCGAGGTAGGCACGGAAATCGTTGGCATCAATGCTTCCAGGCGCATTCGGGGCTGATGGCGAGGAGGGAAGCGGCGCCGCTCCACCGCCAGCTGGGGCTGCTTCAACCCGTACCTCAAGCGGTGTGGAGCCTAGGGCTGCCGTTCCATCGACGTAATACGCCTGGACGGCATAGTAGAAAGCTCCGAGACTGAGATAATCGCTCAGAGAAGGCTCTTTGGTGGCAAACTCGGTGACACGGTTGGCTAGGTTGAAGAGTTGCTCTTGACTGGTTGAGCGGTAGACGTGATAGCCTAACAGCTGCTTGCCTTCGGGAACAGGGACCGCTGACCACGTCAGAGTGACCTGCTGGCCTGCAACAGCCGCCTGGAGGTGATAATCCGGTGCTGCTGGGAGATCGCGGGCGATAACGCGGGGATCAAGCGTGTCAGTGGGGAAGGGCTTAAGGGGAGAACCCATAACAGAAGGGCCCAAGAGCATACCGAGTACTAGGCACAACATGAGGATCCAGATCTGTTTCCTGACTAGCTGCATCACAACTCCTCCTCATTGGTGGCTCAACCGTAAGGTCTTCTGGTATCATTATACAGCGAGTAGATGGATATGTCTGCCATGTAATCGGTGCCGCAGTTGGTTTGCCTTGTCTCCCCAAGAGCTTTGGTCTACAATCACAGTATCAGAGCGACAAAGTCTTGTTGCCCAGTAGAAATGAGGAAACAGCATGAAATCACTCGTCCTAGCCGAAAAACCCAGTGTGGCCCGGGAGATCGCTCGGGTACTCAACTGCCAGACCAAGGCTAAAGGCTATATGGAGGGACCACAGTACGTAGTCACCTGGGCGCTCGGCCATCTCGTGACCTTGGCCGAACCCGAGGACTATGACAAGAAATACAAGGAATGGAGCCTGGAGAGCCTGCCCATGCTTCCCGAGCCCATGCGGCTGAAGGTGATGCGGCAGACAAGCAACCAGTTCCAGGTGGTGCGCGGCCTGATGCGCCGTGGTGACCTAAAGGAGCTGATTATCGCCACCGATGCCGGGCGCGAAGGAGAGCTCGTCGCACGCTGGATCATGGCGATGGGCAACTGGAATAAGTCGTTCAGACGCCTTTGGATTTCATCGCAGACCGACGATGCCATCCGTCAAGGCTTCGCCAGCCTCAAACCTGGCGCTGCCTACAACCCACTCTATGAGGCGGCCCAGTGCCGCGCCGAAGCAGACTGGCTTATCGGTCTAAACGTGACCCGGGCACTGACCTGCAAGTACAACGCCCAGCTCTCTGCCGGACGTGTCCAGACACCAACCTTGGCAATGATCGTGGAACGGGAACGGGAGATACAGAAGTTCATCCCGGTGGATTACTGGACTATGAGAGCAGACTTCGGCGACTACTACGCCGATTGGCGCTCCCACGATGGGCAGTCCCGCCTCTTTGATCAAGCGAAGGCAGAGGCCATCGCCAGCAAGGTCCAAGGACAGAACGGGTCAGTCGTCGATGTGAAGAAAGAACTGAAGAGTGAGCCGGCTCCCTTGGCCTACGACCTAACCGAACTGCAGCGCGATGCCAACCGCCGCTACGGCTTCTCGGCGCAGAAGACGCTCTCGGTCCTGCAAGACCTGTATGAGATCCATAAGCTGGTGACCTATCCGCGCACCGACTCGCGCTATATCAGCCGTGATATCGTTCCTACGCTTCCGGCGCGCCTTAAGGCCATGGGAGTGGGACCGTATGCCGAACTGGCACGGCCGTTGATCGGCAAACCATTGACGACCACCAAGCGCTTCGTCGACGATAGTCGGGTATCTGACCATCACGCCATCATTCCCACTGAGCAGCCGTTGCGGATTGCGGAGCTGAAGAGCGATGAGCGCAATCTCTACGATCTAATCGCACGGCGTTTCATCGCGGTCCTCTACCCACCCTTCCGCTACGAGCAGATCACCTTGGACACCGAGGTGGTAGGGGAGCGCTTCTACGCTCGCGGCAAAGTCGTGAAGGATATTGGCTGGCGAGCTGTCACCGCTAGGGCGGCCGAGCGTGAGGAGAGCGGTGACGAGGATCTGCCTGAGCAGACGTTGACCACCATCAATCGTGGCGAGCGTCGCATGGCGAAGAACTGCAAGACCAATCGTGCCAAGACGAAACCCCCGGCACGCTATACCGAGGCGACTCTGCTCACCGCCATGGAGAATCCGGGTAAGTTTATCGAGGATGAGGAACTGCGGGAAGCAGTCAAACAGGGCGGGCTGGGGACCCCAGCCACCCGCGCCGAGATCATCGAGAAGATCATTGGGACATTCTATGTAGAGCGGCAGGGTAAGGAACTAGCTCCCACATCCAAGGGTTTTCAGCTAGTTGACCTGGTAGCTCCCGAACTGCGTAGCCCCGAACTCACCGCTCAGTGGGAGCAACAGCTGGGCGATATCGCCAAGGGCAAAGGGAGTAGAGCGCGGTTCATGAGAGAGATTCGCCAGCACGCAGCCAAGCTGGTGCAGAGCGTCGTGAGTGATACCGCTACCTATCGCCCCGACAACGTAACCAAAACCAAGTGTCCTGCGTGCGGCAAGTATATGCTGATGGTCAAAGGCAAACGGGGCAAGATGCTGGTCTGTCCCGACCGAACCTGCGGCTATCGGCAATCGGATCGTGAAGAGAGCGGAGTCTTTACCAGCTCCCGCAAAGACCAGCGCATGAACCAGAGGCTGATCGAGGAATACAGCGACCAGGGAAGCATTGGCACGAGCTTGGGCGATCTACTCAAGGCTGCCATGGAGAAAAAGGGCGAGAAGAAATAGGCGGTATATGATAGCCCACAGCCCACAGTCCACAGTCCACAGCCCACAGTTGGGCTCGACAGGTGAAGCAGTATGTGCGGCGTTCCCATAATTGGCTCGAAGGCGCATCGCAATAGAAAACGAGGCCACTGTGATTTAGCAGTGACCTCGTTTTTGTAGACAGCTCTGCTGTGGGCTGTGGACTGTGGACTGTGGGCTGTGGGCTGTGGGCTGTGGGCTGTGGGCTGTGGGCTGGGGGCTCCCCTGTGGGGGGGTCATCCATCAGCCAAAGAGACTAACCAGAGCAAAGGCCAGGACCGCTAGCGTTACGCCAACCCAGGCGCGGGCAGAAAGCTGATCATGAAAGAAGACCGACCCGCCCAACGCGCGCAACACCACGGCAGAGGTGGAGAGAGCGGCCACCAGCCCAGCGGGGCCCCCATTGAGTGCGTTGGCAAAGAAGATCATGCCGATGGCAGAGACGGTGCCATCAGCAGCCCCAAGGTAGAAGCCGGGGCCGAAGTGGCTCTGACGGCGTCGTAGGAACCATATCGAGACAAAGATAAAGCTGAACAGGTATGACCAGACCAGACCAACACCGCCGCCTGCTTGGAGAGCGACAGCGTGGTCCAAGACCAGAGTCTCGCCGCTGGAGCCCACGGCGCCGAGCAGTGCCAGGAGAAACCAACCCCAGCTCGAACCCTTGCGCACGGAACTGCCTGGCTTATTCACAACCAAGATCATGGCCACGGTGGCCACGGCCACAGCCAGCCACTGCCATCCGTTCAACTTTTGCCTGAAGAGCAGTAGAGCCAGCACCGGTGTGATCACTGAATGACTACCGGCTACCGCGGCGACGCCACCTACGGGGCCATGGCGGAGCGCCAACAAAATAGCGATACAGTTGAGGATGGAGAAGAGAGACATCGCCAAGCCGCTTTTGGGTAGGGGCCATCCCAGAGGTGACAGTCTGCGTCCATAGTAGGCTAACAGGAGCAAGAATCCCGCCAGAAACGTTCCTGGGAGCAGTCGGTCCACCGGGGTCCGGTCACGCAGAGCGTACTTGTTGATCATGCTCGAGATCGCGAAGAGCAGCGATGCGATCAGAGTGTTGAGGATCCACATGTTCAGACAGCCCCTCCTTGGTGCACTGCTTACCGTGCCCAAGAAGGGGTTGTCGTATTAGCTGAGCAGGATAGTGATCGACCTGGGAGTAGGATAATCTCTCCCACTGAGGGCTGTGGGCTGCGGGCTCTGGGCTGCGGGCTCTGGGCGTCTTCAGATCCTCATCCGCACTAATATGAATGCTAGGAAGAGCAGACCAAACCCCAGCCACTGGCGGCGGCGAGCTTGGTCACCAAAGAAGATAATACCGCCCAAGGCCCGGAAGAGGACGGCGGCGGTGGCCACCGTGGCGACCAGTGAGGCGGGCCCAAGACCCAGAGCGATACCGAAGGTTACCATGCCAAGTCCCGTCAGAGCCCCATCCACGAGTCCAAAGAGAAACGGCTCGAAGCGGAAGCTCAGGCTCAGGCGGTAGAAGAGGCCGACACAGGCGACGGTGGCGACCAGATACTCCCAGAGGAGTGACCAGTGTGCACCAGGACTGAGCTGGGTGCAGAACTTCAGTCCGATGGTCTCGCCGCTGGAGCCGATGGCAGCCAGCAGGGCCAGCCAGAACCAGCGGTATCCCTTGCGGCGATGGCCCCGGTTGCGCGTTAGGCTTTCATTGATCCCATAGACCAAGAGAAGCCCCGACATGGCTAGGCCCAGAGCCAGCCACTGGTTGGTCGAGAGCCTTTCACCCAGCAGCACAGTGGCCGTGATCGCGGTGATGATACAGTGGGTTCCCGCCACCGCCGAGACCATACCCACATCACCACAACGAAGGGCCATCAGCAGCGCGAAGGCGTTCAGCAGCGAGAAAAAGGCCAGGCCTGCACCGCTAAGCAGATGGCGCCATTGCAGCATCTCCACCGTTGGTCGCTGCCCAACTAAGATAACCAAGAGCCCCGCCAAATACGTGGCAGGTAGGACTTCAGACGTGCGGAAGCCCCAGGTCACAGCCCATTTGTCCACCAGACTGGAGGTTGCCCACAAAAGGGCGGAGAGCAGCGTTAGGACGAACCACAAGGGCAATCAACCCCCTTCGTCCAAACCTATGCTGCTCTCCGCCTCTTCTTGCCTTGGGTTCGTCCCACATACTCCCATTAGGTGTGCACACAATGAGCTAGACACGTATTCTCGGTCTGCCCACGAGGGGCGGGGGACGAGGGGCTGGGGGCTCGTTAGAAATGCTTGCCGTTTTCGTAGTAGCGTGACCGCTCCATGAGGGTGAAAACCATGTCAACGTCTGGGTAACCCGCCTTGTGCATTGCATCGGTTACCACTTGAGCGACACGGTCCTGGGTCTCTTGTCCGCGGTCAAACCAGGCGATCTCCACAAAGGGGAAGCTCGGGATAACTGCTCCATCTCGAATGTAGGTGGAGTGGGTCAACTCGATGGTGAAGTGTTCACGAGCCGTGCCCGTGATGGCATGGAGTTGGTCGATGAGCTCCTTACTGATAGGAGCGATCCTTTGGGCTTCCGCGCCTCGAACTCTAATCTGGGGCATATTCATCACCTCAGTACCAGTGTATCCGCTCGCGGGCGGCCTGAAAAGGGTGATAAGAGGGAATACGCGGGGAGTTGCAGAAGACTCTACACGAATACCGACAGATACGGAGGTCCTGACCCATGAGCACCATCCAATGGGTGAAGAATAGCTATCGCAACGCGGGTCACCACTACGACCCAATGCCAGCCTTCAGTGGCAGCACCATCGCCGACGCCATGGCCTTTCACCAGAGCATCCCCGGCTATCAGCCCACCCCGCTCCGGTCTCTAGCCCGTCTGGCCGAGCATCTGGGGGTAGGGGGGATCCTGCTCAAAGATGAATCCTACCGCTTTGGGCTGAACGCCTTCAAAGCGTTGGGGTGTTCCTATGCCATAGGTCGCTACCTCTCGCGGCGCCTTGATGGGTCAGCCGACCCAGCGCTGCCGTTCTCGCTGCTGAAGCTGGCCGCTGCGAAGGGGCGTGGAGAAGAGATCACCTTTGTTACTGCCACCGATGGCAATCACGGGCGTGGCGTGGCGTGGGCGGCTCAGATGCTCGGGCATAAGGCCGTGGTCTACCTGCCCAAAGGCGCTTCTCCTGCCCGTCTGCAAGCTATTCTCGATTTTGGCGCTGAGGCTACCATCACCGAGCTCAACTATGACGATGCTGTTCGCCTGGCTGCTGATCAGGCGGAGAGACAGGGATGGGTGCTCATCCAGGACACCGCGTGGGAGGGCTACTCGGAGATCCCCACCTGGATCATGCAGGGGTATGGGACGATCATGGCGGAGACCGTTCAGCAACAGAGGGAGATGGGCTACGAGCGTCCAACCCATATCGTTCTCCAGGCCGGTGTGGGATCGTTTGCCGCCTCCATGGTGGCCGCTGCGCTGAGCTCCCATGGAGAATCGCGCCCCAAGATCGTCATCGTCGAGCCCGATCAGGCTGATTGCCTGTATCGTTCTGCCCTGGCGGCGGACGGGCGTCCCCACAATGTATCCGGGGATCTCGCTACCATCATGGCGGGTCTGGCTTGTGGCGAACCCAATCCCATCGCCTGGGATATCCTGCGCGACCAAGCGGACTGTTTTGTCTCCTGCCCTGATGACGTGGCTGCCACGGGAATGAGAGTACTCGGCAATCCTATGGGCGAGGACCCACGGGTGATCGCGGGTGAATCGGGCGCCGTAACCCTGGGACTGCTCTACTCGCTCATGAGGTCGCCAATGCTTGAAGAACTGCGTGATCAGCTGGAACTCGGGCCGACCTCGCACGTACTGCTCATTAGCACTGAAGGGGATACCGATCCCGTGAACTATCGCCGTGTGGTATGGGATGGTTCCTGCCCAGCTAAGTATAGTCAATGAGATAGCATTCGTAGGAAGGTGTTGGCCGTGGAGAGTGGGTTGAGCGAGCGGCTCATACTCACGCTGGATTATGCCGTGAATGATCTGTCCGCGAGTTTCCGTCTCGACCTCATCTGGTTAAGGGACAAGTACAGAAGACGCGGTGCACTAGACAGCCGTGAATACGCGGTGGCTCTGGTGGTACTCCTCGATGAGTTAGCCGATGATTCTCTACGGCGATTAACCCCCAAGCTGTGTGTGATCACAGGTGAGATCCCGCCCGAGCAGATGGGTGGGCTGGCCGATACCATCGTGGAAAGGTACCGGGAGTGCATTGACCAGATCATCACGACGGTGATCAAGGGAGAGTGCGTTGAGCACGGGCTAGCACTGCCGCTTGACAGGGTGGCGGCTCGCCTTGCCGATCATGTTCGCAGAGCCATCCGTTCACGCTATCGTTGCCTGTGAACCCTAATGTCGGCTGCTGAGAGGACGAGAAGCGCCGTGAAACCTCGTTGTGGGTTCCACGGCGCGCTTTGCTGCCAGTCCTTCCTTCCATAAACTCCTCATTTAGCGACCGGGAGACTTATTCGGTTTATGGCATCAGGCTGGAGCAGGAGAGTATCGAGTTGATCGTGTTGCGCGAAAAGGCAGAGTGTTTACACGACAGTGTTGACCTGCTATAATCTGGGTGTCGAACAAACGTTCACAAGGACGTCGCGAACGTGTCACAGAGGATGGGAGGATGGAGCAAATGCGAATCGTCAACCTGGCACCAGAGAACCTGAGGCAGCTGCCAAGCTCAGGTTGTGCAGGCTGCGCCTATTGGCATGGCGGGATAGCAGAGGACCCCGTGGAGACCAAAGGACAGATGATCCGTCGGGGGCAGCTCAAGGGAAAGGTGGCCATGGATGAGGACGGGGCTGCTATGGGATATATACAATATGGCCCCATGGAGACCTACCCGGAGTATGTCAAGCTTCGCCAAGGCTTTGGGGCCGAGGAGATCACCAGTGCGTGGGTAATCACCTGCATCATGACCGGCAAAGACTATCGCGGGCGTGGAGTAGCCAAATCTCTACTTCAGGCCGTGCTTGAGGAAGCGCAGAGCCAGGGGCGTACTCTCGAAGCCATTGGCATGGAAGAGGCTAACCTAGAAGTGATCTCCACCGGTCCTGCAACAATCTATCGGCAGGCTGGATTCGAGGAGTCAGGACGCTTTCGTGACAAATATGGGGTCAATGTGCTGCTCTGTACGCGACCCATTCAAGAAGGTGTATAGATGGACCATCTTCTAAAGATAGCCGTAGGTTCAACCAATCCGACCAAGGTCGAAGCGGTACGCCGCATCTTCGGTCAAGCCTATCCTGGGTGCGAGGTCATCGGCCTTAACGTCCCCAGCGGCGTGCCTGAGCAACCGATTGGTGATGAGCAGACACGCCACGGGGCCATCAACCGAGCCCGTGCGGCTCTGGAAGCAGCTCAGGCCGACCTAGCCCTCGGCCTGGAGGGAGGGGTGATCTTCACCCCCCAAGGAGCCTTCACCATGGGCTGGGTGGCGATCGTGGAACGACATGGGCAGGTGGGTCTGTCCCAGAGCCCATGGCTGCAGTTGCCGCCCGCCGTGGCCGACGCCATCAAGGCCGGTGGCGAACTGGGACCGGTCATGGACCAGCTTACGGGCGAGAAGGATACCAAGAAGCACGGTGGCGCCGTAGGCGTTCTTACCCAAGGACTGTTTGACCGCCGAGGGGCCTGGGAAATGTCCGTGGCTTGCGCACTGGCGCCGTTTCTCAATCCTGACTTATATGGGGACGCACAAAGATAGAATAATGCCTGGGGGACGAACGATCACCCCAGGCATTGTTGTGTAAACGGGCATTCCCAACAAAGAACGCGTTGTCCGTCTTCTGCACGAGTATTCCCCAGCTCATCTTGAGACTCGCCGCCGTTTGCTAGCTATCCTAAGGTCGCCGAAATGCTAATCGCCTCCACCCATGCGGCCACCATCAAGAGGAGAATCGAGAGCGTTAGGCGGAAGCGATCGCTCATGGGCAGGGTTAGCTCCCGCCAAGTCAAAGACCGAATGATCTTCTTGCTGTCAGAGAACCAGCGCGTGAAGTGAAACGATGAGGCCGCAGCCAGCAGGTATGCAAATAGCTCCACGAGACCGCTTCGCTCAGTGATGTTGAACGTGCTGATCAAACGCGCTAGCAGAGTGGGTGGTTCGGTTACCACTTCAAACGACCATGTACCCAGCACCATCGCACAGATCACGGTGAGTGTCACCATGGCCAGGTATCCCAGGGGTATGAACCGTTCAGGGTAGAGGCGAGACTGTTGCGCCAAGAGGTTTGCCAAGACGATCAGGCTAAGCGGCATCATGTTATAGGCCAGGATCTGCAGAGCGATGGCGAGCGTGCCCTCCGGCAGTCTCATATTGGCAATGATGGGATGCTTCCCACGTAAGATGCCTTCAGGAAGCAGAAAATGGCTAGCGATGGCCACGGAGAAGAAGAGTGCGAGGAACGAAACCACTAGAGTCCCCAACCGCTTACTTAAGCGATTATCAGTCAACCCGAGGATCAATGACCGCATCACGTGTCGCCTCCCGACAGGTTAGTTGGCCCAAGAACCGCTCTCATAACTGATTACGCAGGCGATCACGCTGATGTTCCCATGATATCACTGTTGGGCGCAACCATCTCAGCGCAACTGGCACGGACAGATCAGTGGCTGAAGGTGTTTCATCTGAGCAACCGGAAAGATAGATGCAACCAAACCGAGCAAACCCGGTCAAGGTTTCCTCACCCTCTTCGGTTATCCTGTATCCAGGAGGTGGCAGAGTGGAGAACTGGGATAGAATCGAAGCGGTCCAGCGAGTTCAGGAATATATCGAGGAGCACGTGAGCGAGCCGATTACTCTCCATGATCTTGCTGGTGTTGCAGGCTATTCCCCTTGGCATACATCGCGCATCTTCGCGCATCTGATGGGGAAGACACCGCTGGAGTACATCCGCTCGGTGCGGCTCTCGCGGGCGGCACTGCGACTCCAGGACGAGAGCGCCCGTGTGATCGATGTGGCGCTAGAGTTTGCGTTTGACTCCCACGAGGGGTTCACCCGCGCCTTTTCGGAGCAGTTTGGCCTCTCTCCGAAGAGCTATCGTCAGAACCGACCGCCGATCCGCCTGTTTCTGCCGAGCCACGTCCGAGATTACTACCTGAAATTGGAGAAGGGGGAGAGAACCGTGTCCGACAAACCCACCAACAATACCGTCTTCGTCCAAGTGGTCGAACGTCCGGCTAGAAAGCTGGTCCTCAAGCGCGGGGTCAGGGCCGAGCATTACTTCGAGTACTGTGAAGAGGTCGGCTGTGATATCTGGGATATCCTCTGCAGCGTCAAGGAGGCGCTTTATGAACCGATCGGGATGTGGCTGCCTGAGAACCTGCGCAACCCAGGCACTTCCGTCTATGCTCAAGGCGTCGAGGTTCCCACCGATTACCACGGGGAGCTCCCGCAGGGGTTTGAGATCATCGATCTACCTGCCTGCAAGATGATGGTCTTCCAGGGGCCACCGTTTGACAACGAGAGGTTTGGCGAGGCGATTGACGATCTCTGGTCGATTATGAACAGTTATAACCCAGAGCTCTACGGCTTCAGGTGGGCTGACGAAGATGGCCCGCGCTTCCAGCTTGAGCCGCAAGGAGAACGCGGGTACATCGAGGCCAGGCCGGTACGGGCGCTGGTTCGCCGCTAGTCCGGTGCCAGAGGTCAAACAAGCAGGGGCCCAGCACGGAGCCCCTGTTTGTTTGATTTTTGTATGTTTCTCCCATGCCAATGCGGGCTCTTGGGCGGTGTCGGCGAAACAGAGTCAGCAATCAGGATGAAAGATCGAAAGGATGATTGGTCATGCATCCTTGATTGCCAGCTGCGGTATCTACTGCGGTGCGTGCGGGGTCTATCGGCAGGTGCACACGGATGATGGAGAGTATCGAGCAGACGTAGCGGCTAGTCTACGCTACGGCGGGTGTCGTGGCTGCGGGTCGGAGACCCACTCCGACTGGTGTCGGGAGTGCGAGTTCCGTTCATGCAGCAGCCGGAGGGGGGCTACGCACTGCGGTCAGTGCGACGCTTTTCCCTGTGAACGCTTAGCTGCGTTCGCCAACGACGGTGTTCCTCACCACGTAGGTGTGCTGACATCGCTACGGTGTCTCAGCCAAGTGGGCGAGGAAACGTGGCTGAAAGAACAGGCTACGCGCTGGAGCTGTCCGACCTGCAGTCAGCCGTACCATTGGTACGGTCAGAACTGCAATCGCTGCTCTACTGCGCTCAACGGTCTACCACGGAAGGACGGCCAGCCATGATGATCACCCTTGAACAGGCCGCTGGTTGGAGCCTAGCAGGCTGGGATTGACGGTGGCTACCTGCCTGGGATGTGCTCTTGCTTGCCTACCGTGACAAGAGCCGCTTCATTGACCCTCAGCATGTCAACATCGTCTTCCTCTCCGCCGCCCGGGTGCAACCCATCGTGCTCAGACAGGGGAGGGTGGCCGGCACGTGGGACCGAGGGAGCCAGGCATTGACTGAGTTCCAGCTTGGAGCAGAAGAGCGCCACGGCTGCTCGCCTAGGTGCGGATGATAGAGAAAGGGTCCGACCATCGACCGCTCAGGAAACGGTCGATGATCGGACCTCGATGTTTGCTAGGCACTCCGCCAAGAAAAGTTGTAGGCGATCAAACCTCTCCAGACCAGCTTCATCCACAACGCGACCAGAGAATCTCTTCTTGTGGACTCGTGGACTTGTGAACGTGTGGACTCCTCTTTATCAGTCGTCAATGCCCATTCCTACGCCGTTGTTCACTCTTCTCGACGATAATCGACTTCACTTTGGTGATGACCATATCGATGGCGACGGTGTTGCGACCACCCTCGGGGATGATCACGTCGGCGTAGCGCTTAGTCGGCTCCACAAACTGCAGGTGCATTGGGCGAACGACGTCGAGATATTGATGGATAACTGATTCCACTGTGCGGCCGCGATCGCGGATATCGCGCATGATCCTGCGGACGATGCGGACATCGGCGTCGGTATCGACGAAGAGCTTGATATCCATCAGATCACGCAAGCGCTGCTCTTCGTAGATTAGGAAGCCCTCAATGATGATGATATCTCGAGGCTCGACGATGACCTTCGCGTTCGGCTTGCGTGTGTGAACACTGAAGTCATAGATCGGCTTGGCGATTGTCCGTCCATCCATCAGGTCCTTGACGTGCTCGATCAGCAGTTCGGTGTCAAACGCCAGGGGATGATCATAGTTTGTCGTAACCCTTTGCTCAAAAGTCAGATGGTCTTGTGCCTTGTAATACGAGTCATGTTCCAAGACAACAATATTGCTCTCTCCCAGTGCTTCGAGGATAGCGCGAGCGACGGTGGTCTTGCCCGACCCCGATCCGCCAGCGATGCCTATGACGACAGGACGACTCATCTGTGCGCCTCCGATATGCGAGGCCAGAGCCCAAAGCCCAAAGCCCAAAGGCCAAGGTGGGTGGCCACGTAGTGTTTCACCATCTGCTGTTGCCCACGGGAAAAATGTCGAGGCTTGTCCCCTTCATTGTAGCCTACGGTCTGCCGCTTGACTACAGCTACGACTCGAAACGAGCTGCGAATTCTCTCGTTGTCTCTACCGCTTTGGGCTTTGGCCGTTGGCCTTTGGGCTCGCGTAGCAGAGCCACGCGATGGTTGACATAGACAGGAAACTGGCTATAATATTAGCATAACAATTACGTGCGAGATGCTTTACCTGGGCACCCGATGAACTGACGGTCAGCTTCCGGTTCTTCTAGTGTCTAGTGTCTAGTGTCTAGTGCCTCGCAAAATGCAATGCTCGGGAGAGTAAGTGCCGTGAAGGCTTCAGAGAGTCGGGGGTTGGTGCGACCCGATAGCCAGATGACCACTGAAGATCACCCGAAAGCTGCCCGTGGAACGCCGTAAGGTCAATACACGGAGCCGGAGAGCGGCCGTTATCCGCGGACGGTGCATGACACCGTCCTTGAGACCTGCCTTCGGGCGGGTGAACATGGGTGGTACCACGAGATTAGCCCCTCGTCCCTGGCTTTGGGACGAGGGGTTTATTGTGTTGATATTTGGTAATTTTACTCTGAGAAGGAGAGATGATCATGGACGACTATGGCAAGACGCTAAACCTGCCTCAGACCGAGTTCCCCATGCGCGCCAACCTACCCCAACGTGAACCAGAAATCCAGGCTCAATGGGGAGCCATGGACCTTTACCACACCGTACAAGCGGCGAGGACTGGACGGCCCCAATACGTTCTTCATGACGGTCCTCCCTATGCCAATGGCGATGTCCATATCGGCCATGCCCTGAACAAGATCCTCAAGGATATCGTGGTCAAGTTCAAGACCATGCAGGGCTTTGATTCCCCTTACATCCCCGGCTGGGATACCCATGGTCTCCCGATCGAACATGCCGCCATCAAGCAGCTCGGCCTTAAACGGCACGAGATCAGCCCAGTCGAGCTGCGCAAGAAGTGTGCGGAGTGGGCGCTGCAATGGGTGAGCAAGCAGCGCGAGGGCTTCAAACGCATGGGCGTCCGCGGTGATTGGGAGCACCCCTACATCACTCTAAAGCCTGAGTATGAAGCCAAGCAGCTCGAGGTCTTCGCCGAGATGGTCAGAAAGGGTTTGATCTATAAAGGGCTAAAGCCGGTGCACTGGTGCCCGAGCTGTGAGACCGCGCTTGCTGAGGCAGAGATCGAGTATGCCGACAAGAAGTCGCACTCCATCTATGTGAAGTTTGAACTGATCGAAGACCCCAAGAGCGTCTTTCCCAAGCTGGATAAGCCGATCTACTTCGTCATCTGGACCACCACGCCGTGGACCCTGCCCGCCAACGTTGCCGTCACGCTCCATGAGGAGTTCGAGTACTCGCTCGTCGACCTGGGCGATCAGGTCTTCGTCATCGCTAAGGAACTGGTTGAGAGCGTCTGTCAGGCTACCGGCCTGGCCAACGTGGAGCTCGGCGCGACCTTCGTTGGCAAAGAGCTTGAGGGCATGGTCTGCCAGCATCCTTTCATCGAGGATCGTCGCAGTCTTGTGGTTCTCGGTGAACATGTGACGTTGGACGCCGGTACTGGCTGCGTTCATACCGCCCCGGGGCATGGTATCGAAGACTTCCAGATGGGTATGAAGTATAACCTGCCGGTGATCAGTCCGGTCAACAATTCTGGCCGCTTTACCAAGGAAGCAGGCAAGTTTGCCGGCATGAAGCTGGAAGAGGCCAATAAGGAGATCATCAACGAACTGGTTGAGCGTGGGGCCCTAGTTGGTTCGGGAACCCTTACCCACCAGTATCCGCATTGCTGGCGCTGCAAGAACCCGGTGATGTTCCGCGCCACCGAGCAGTGGTTCGCGTCGGTTGACGCCATCCGCGAGCAGGCGCTGGAGGAGATCAAGCGCGTCAAATGGTTCCCCGGCTGGGGTCAGGAGCGGATCAACAACATGGTTCGTGACCGCGGCGACTGGTGCATCTCCCGTCAGCGCGCCTGGGGTGTCCCGATCCCTGTCTTCTACTGCAAAGAGTGCGGCAAGGAGCTGCTCACCCCCGAGACGATCAAGCTCGTCAGCGAGCTCTTTGCCCGGGAAGGTTCCAACGCCTGGTATGAGAAGAGCGCCGAAGAGATCCTCGGGTCTGGTTATAGTTGCAGCGAGTGCGGCCATGCCGAGTTTACCAAAGAGACTGATATTATGGACGTCTGGTTCGACTCTGGTTCCAGCCATGCGGCGGTGCTTGAGACCCGCGACGATCTAAACTGGCCTTGTGAGGTCTACCTGGAAGGTAGCGACCAGCACCGCGGCTGGTTCCAGTCCTCGCTTTTGACCGGTGTCGCGGCCCGCGGTCGCGCTCCGTACAACACCGTGGTAACCCATGGTTTCGTCCTCGATGGTGAAGGACGCAAGATGTCCAAATCCCTTGGCAACGTTGTCGACCCCAATAGCGTGATCAAAGAATACGGCGCTGATATCCTCCGTCTCTGGGTGGCATCCACCGACTTTAAGAGCGATGTGCGCATCTCCAAAGAGATGCTCAAGCAGATGTCCGAGGTCTACCGTAAGATCCGCAACACGGCCCGCTACATGATCTCGAACCTCAATGACTTTGATCCGGCCAAGGACCGCGTTGCCTATGGCGACCTGCCGGAACTCGATCGCTGGGCACTGATGAAGCTGACCCAGCTGGTCAAGAAGGTCACTGAGGCATATGAGCAGTATGACCTACATGTCTTCCATCACGCCGTCCACGGCTTTTGTGCGGTGGAGATGAGCTCCTTCTACCTGGATGTGGTCAAAGATCGCATCTATGCTTCCCGTCCCATGAGTCTTGAACGCCGCGCCGCTCAGACCGTGCTCTGGGAGTGTCTCGACACCTTGGTGCGCCTCTTGGCACCGGTCCTGACCCATACCGCCGAGGAGATCTGGGGCTTTATGCCCAAGCTCGACACTGCTCCGACGGTGCAACTCGCCGATTGGCCCAAGGCCAAGGACGAGTACCTCGATGCTGAACTGGACGCTCGCTGGGATAAGATCCTAGGCGTGCGTGGCGAGGTGGCCAAGGCGCTCGAACAGGCCCGCCGTGACAAGGTGATCGGTAGCTCCCTGGATGCCCAGGTCGAGCTCTTCCCGACCGAGGAGTGGGCGAACTTTGTTACCGGCCTAAAGGCCGATTGGCCTACCCTCTTCATCGTCTCCAATGTGGTCATCCACCCACTGGGCAGCACCGATGACCCAAGCGCCTTCACATCCACCGAACTGCCAGGGTTCAAGGTGCGTGTATCCCAAGCCCCTGGACAGAAGTGCGAGCGTTGCTGGAACTATAGCGAGGCGGTTGGCGAAGACGCTGAGCATGCTACCCTCTGCCCGCGCTGCGCGGCAGTGCTGAAAAGATAGCCCAAAGACCAAGGGGCAAAGCCCGAAGTGAGAACTGGGTGATGGCAGGCCAACAGGACGAGGACTCTGCAATACTCTGCAGGGGCCTCGTTCTGTTTCGTAGCACGTTGGGTGTTGAAGGCATTTCGGACGCGAGTGGAGAAAGAAGTGGCAACCAATCAGCTGCTGACTTGGAGGAATAACATGACCACCGGTACCATGCACTTCTTCAGTAAGGCCCTCGGACGCTATGTCCGCTATAGCCTCGTGCTGCCCAACCCTGATCAGGCAGGTCCGGGGCCTTACCCCGTGCTCTATCAGCTCCATGGAGCCGAAGGCGACGACCTCGCCTGGTTGGAACTGAGCAGCTTTGCCCGCCACTTGCGCGGCACGCCATTTGTTGCGGTGCTTCCCGATGGGGCGCTCAGCTACTGGCTCGATTATAGCCCCCGCGAGCGCTACGAGACCATGCTGATGGAAGACCTGCCGCGTCACCTGACAGCACTCTATCAAGTCGATCTTACCCGCACCTGCATCGGCGGGCTCTCCATGGGCGGCTATGGGGCGCTGCGTCTGGCGTTGAAGTATCCTGACCGCTTCGTTTCCGCCTATGGCCATTCCAGTGCGCTCTGGAGCAGGGCAGAGTGGGAAGCGCGCCGGGCGCCGCCCCGTGACCTAGACGATGTGGATATTGACTTGTGGGCGGAGCGGGCTGACCCCAGTAACATCCCTAGGCTGAGCTTTGACTGTGGCCAGGGCGATGCCTTCATCAGCCACAACCGCCGCTTTCGTGATCTGCTGACGCAGCGCGGCATCGCTCATGACTACCAGGAGTTCGCCGGCGGGCACTCCTGGAACTACTGGGACGAGCACGTCAAGCGAGCCATCGCCCATCACCTGCGGATTGCTAACTTAGGGGTCAGACCCTTAAGTTAACAGTAGGGGCCGGCCCGCGGGCAGCCTGCAGTAGACCCTAAACGGTATTTCTATGGGGGTCAGACCCCGGAGGTCAGCGAGATATGAAGATCCGTCAGGAGACACCTCGTGATTATGATGAGGTATATGAGCTGGTCAAGACGGCCTTTGCCACATCCACCAACGAGGGCGAATGGGACTATCTCAACGAGGTGCGCAAGCAAGAGACCTTTATCCCTGAACTCTCCTTGGTTGCGGAAGATGATAACGGAAGGCCGGTCGGACAGATTGTACTGTACCAGACGAGCATAGTGATGGCCACAGGCACAGTCACTGAGCTTCTGTTATCACCAATCAGTGTTCATCCCGATTACTTTCGCCGAGGGATTGCCCGCTCGATGATGCGTGAAGCGTTTGAGATCGCGAGGACGATGGGGTATTCGGCTGTATTTCTTTGTGGTGAACCTGATTTCTACCACAAGTTCGGGTTCAGGCCATCGTGGGAATACGGCATCTACCATGTCGCAGACAGGACCAAGAAGGCCGAGTGGTGTATGGCGCTTGAGCTAACGGAAGGGGCGCTGGCTGGCAAACAAGGAACAATAGACATCCAATAGGCGCAACAAGTTAACAACGGGGTCTGACCCCGTTGTCAACTTGTTGCGTTTGCTGGGGGTTTGCAGGAATGCATCTTTCGGTCAGCGAAGTGTTAGACAAGTCTGAACCAAGATTTGGCGATAGGGGTGAATGAGATGTTCGATCAACTGGTCACCACCATCAAGGGGGAGCTGTCTGGATCTCGGGCGTTCCACCATGTGGAAGAGGTGATCCGTCACCATCGTATTCAGGCCAGCCCGGGCTTTCGTGATGCCGCTCAGTACTGTCTATCCGCCTTAGCGAAGGCAGGGATCGAAGGGGAGATCCTGTCCTACCCGTCCAACGGTTCCACCGCCTACTGGTCGCAGCTGATGTGGCAGGAATGGGACTGCGAGATGGCCGAACTAACGCTGATTGAGCCGGAGCAGAAGAACTTGGCGTCGTTCGACGAGTGCAAGATCTCGGTGATCCAGCGCAGCGTTAGTACCCCGCCCGGCGGCGTGACCGCCGAGCTGGTGCTACTGGACCGCGGCGATGAGGGCTCCGCCTACGCCGACATCGACTTGGCTGGCAAGATTGTCTTCACTGGCGGCGATCTGAATGCCGTCCGCAAGTGGGCGGTGGAAGAACGTGGTGCCATCGGGATCATCTCCGACCGACTCGCCGAGTTCCCACCGATTCGTCATCGCTATGACATCCCCGATGCCCGCCAGTATACCTCGTTTTGGTGGGTGAGCGGTGACCAGCCCTGCTTCGGCTTCGTGCTGTCGCCTAAGCTGGGCGATCATTTGCGCAAGCTCTGCCGGGACATGGCCGCCAAGCATGAGCAGAACCCTGAGCTTCCGGCAGGGCCCAAGGTTCATGCCGAGGTCAAGGCCAGTCTCTATGACGGAGCGATCGAGAATGTCTCTGGCTTCATCCCTGGTGAGACCGATGAAGAGATCCTGGTCGTCGCTCATCTCTGCCATCCGCAGCACTCGGCCAATGACAATGCGTCGGGGGTCTCGGTGGCGTTGGAGACCTTGCGCACGCTTAACTATCTGATTAGGAGCGGCCAACTGCCTCAGCCCAAGCGCGGCATCCGTATCCTGCTGGTTCCCGAGATGACCGGGACCTACGCTTATCTCGCCAGCAACCCCGAGCGTATCCCCAAGACTCTGGCAGCCATCAACCTGGACATGGTCGGAGAGAATCAGGCGCTGTGCGGTAGCTCGCTGGTCGCTGAGCATCCACCTCAGGCCACCGAGAGCTTCGTCGGTGACCTGCTCGATGCCATCGTGGCCGCCTGTGGCAAGGAGGCCAAGAACTTGGCTGGCACCAGCTCATACGCCTTGTTCAACTACACCTCGTCGCCCTTCTCAGGCGGCAGTGACCACTATATCCTCTCCGATCCTGCGGTCAACATCCCCTGCCCAATGCTGATCCAATGGCCAGACAAGTACTACCATACCAGCGAGGATACCATCGACAAGGTCGATCCGCAGATGCTCTACCGCGTCGGCGCCATGACAGCCACTTATGCATACTTCCTAGCGACCATGGATCGGCAGTCGGCCACCTGGATGCTCGGTGGGACCGTGACACGCTTTACCCATTGGCTGGGGGCTTACCTGCAGGAGCGGCTGGCTGAGATGGCCGCCAAACCGAGCGAGGCAGGGGCCCTAGTTGCCAAGGCACGCAAGCAGCTTGACTTCCGTTGGGAGCGCTGTGGCCGTCAGATCGAGTCCATGGATCGCTTTGTCGCAGCGGCTGAACAAGCGGTCTGGAAGCAGACCAAGCTCCAGATGCTGGTCGACCTCGAGCAGACCATGAACCAACATTGGCAGCGCTTTAGGGCCTTGGCCAGGGCCATGGGAGTCGGCGATGAGCCCACCGAACTGCAGCCGGAACCTTCTGTCCCTGGTGCAGAGCTGATCCCAATCCGCACCTACCCAGGGCCGGTCTCCATGCGCGGCCATGTGGAGCGGCTTTCCCCCGAGGAACAGCAGCGCTATCGTGAGCTCTCGCGCCAATTCGGTTTCAGTGCCATGCGCACCACCACCTGCGCTCTCTATTGGGCGGATGGCAAGCGCACCATCGGCGAGATCTGCGACCTGGTTGAGCAGGAGCTAGGGGTCAAGAACGTGCCGTTCATGGTCCAATATCTGAAGTCACTGGAGACCATGGGGCTGGTTTCGCTTAGCGCAGCGCGCTAAGCGAGTTCACAGGACGGCGGCCTTGCGGAGAAGCAGACGGCCCAAACCGCACGGCCAAAGCGAATAATTGGAACCGTCCCCAAACGGCACGGGGAAGAATGTTCTGCCCCGGCAGGAGATTGGTCCCCCTGGGTGGAAAAGGAAACGAGCTCTGAGAGCTTTCTTGATACGAGAATGGAGGTAACAAGATGCAGATTCGTCTGGTTCAAGGTGATATCGCCAAGGTCAGTGCCGACGCTCTGATCGTCAACCTATTTGAAGGTGTCAAGACCCCTGGCGGTGCGACCGGAGCCGTGGATCAGGCCACCGGTGGCCTGATCAGCCGGTTGATCGAACAAGGTGAGATCAAGGGCAAGTTCAGCGAGTTGACCGTTCTCTATCCCTGCGGGCTCAATGTCAAGAAGCTGGTGGTTGTCGGCTTGGGCGCCAGCGACAAGTTCACCGTGGAAAAGGCTCGCCAGGTAGCGGGCAACGCCATCAAGACCGCAGCCAAGGGTGAGGTCAAGTCTGTTGCCACCATCGTTCACGGTGCTGGCATCGGTGGGTTGTGTGTTGAGGGCTGCGCCCAAGCTCTTGCCGAAGGCAGTCTGATGGCGACCTATGTCTATGACCAGCTGAAGAGCAAGAAGAACGAGAGCAAACTCAGCGAGCTGGTGGTCGTCGAGAACGACGCAAGCAAGTTGGCGGCCGTCGAAGCTGGACTGAAAAAGGGGCAGATCATGGCTGAGGCGACCAACTTCGCCCGTGACTTGACCAACACCCCAGGCAACTATATGACGCCGACCCATATGGCCGAAGCAGCTGAGAAGATCGCCGCTGAGACGGGGCTCGAATGCACCATCCTCGAGAAGGCTGATATGGAACGGCTTGGGATGGGTTCACTCCTGGGCGTCGCCCAAGGCAGCACTCAGCCGCCCAAGATGATCGTTCTGCGCCACACTGGCAACCCTGGTGGCGAGACCCTTGCTCTGGTCGGCAAGGGCCTGACCTTTGACAGCGGCGGCATCTCCCTCAAGCCTGGTGCAGGCATGGAAGGGATGAAGGGCGATATGGCGGGCGGAGCCGCAGTGCTGGGTGCTATGAAGGCCATCGGCCAGCTCAAGCCCAAGATGAACGTCCTCGGCGTAGTCCCCTGCAGCGAGAACATGCCCGATGGCAGTGCGCTGAAGCCCGGTGACGTGGTCCGCGCTATGACCGGTAAGACCATCGAGATCATCAGCACCGATGCCGAAGGTCGCCTGATCCTGGCCGACGGCGTGGCCTATGCTGAGTCCCAAGGGGCGACGACCATCGTTGACGTGGCGACCCTGACCGGAGCCTGCGTGGTGGCCTTGGGCGGTATCTACTCCGGTATCGTCGCCAATTGCGATCAGCTGGTGGAGAAGATCCAGGCGGCTGCCAAGCGCACCGGTGAGCGATACTGGCGTCTGCCCAATGACGACGACTACAAAGAACAGTACAAGAGCCTCGTCGCCGATATCAAGAACTCTGGCAGCCGCGGCGGCGGCGCCATCACCGGTGGTCTGATCATCGGTGAGTTCGTCAATAAGGCAGCCTGGGCGCATCTCGATATCGCTGGCGCTTCATCCACCGAGGCCGATAAGGGTTATCAGACTAAGGGTGCGACCGGCATCGCCGTTCGTACCTTGGCAGAGCTGGCCGTGGGGATGGCAGCGCGCTAGTGCACTTTGCGCGCCAGCCAAAAGGCCAACGGCCAAGGCCGGAGTGGGTCTCCGGACCTCGGCGGAAATCATAGCGGAAATCAAAGGACGACCGATCGGTCGTCCTTTGCCGTTCGCTCTTTCTCCATTCGCGAAAGGATTTCGAGGCTGGGTCGAGAAACTTCTAGACGTGCCATCTATCATCAATTATGTTGTTGACGTACAAGGAGCACCCTATGGACGACAAACGCACATTCTTCATTGTGAATCCAGCCGCAGCTCTTGGGAAGGTTCGCGCACAATGGCCGGAGCTTCTGCAGATCATTCATGCCCAGGAGATCACCATGGACTGGCAGTTCACCGATTGCCCTGGACACGCCACCACCCTCGCCCAACAAGCGGCCGAGAATGGATATCAGCGTATTGTTGCTGTTGGTGGTGACGGAACTGTGAATGAGGTTGTCGAGGGACTGGCGAACCTAAGTGCTGCCGTCCAGCCCAGCCTCGGTATCATCGGGCTTGGTACAGGTAACGACCTGATTAAGACCCTGGGAATCCCCAGCGATCCTAAGAAGGCCATCGAGTGCTTGGTGAGCGGCTCCGAGAAGCGGATTGATCTGGGGTTGGCCCAGTACATTGATTTCCAGGGCGAGCCACAGCAGCGGTATTTCGCCAATATTGCCGCCCTCGGCTTTGCTGCGGATGTAGTGGCGGCGACCAACGCCATGGGCAAATGGCTCCGTGGCACCTTGCCTTATCTGCTTGGCTTGGTCAAGACCTTTGCCATCTTCCGCAACCAGCCCATGCGCATCAGTTACGATGGGCGCGTCTGGCAAGGGATGAGCTCATTGGCGGTGATTGCCAATTGCCAATTCTTCGGCGGCGGAATGAAAGTGGCGCCACAAGCCGATCCCAGTGATGGCCGGCTGGACTTGGTAATACTAGAGAATCTCTCCAAAACTGAGCTAGCGAGGCACTTTCCCAAGGTCTATAGTGGCGACCATCTGAAGATCCCTCAGGTGAAGACCCTGAGGGCACAGCAGATCGAGATAACATCCGAGACCAACTGCCTGTTTCAGCTCGAGGGCGATGTGGTTGGAACGACCCCAGTTAAGCTGTCCGTGATCCCAGGACGTTTGACGGTGATTGTCTAGGGTGGTATTGATCGGGAAGGCAAAAAAACAAAGACCGGACGAGTCCGGTCTTTGCTCTTTAGTCTTGCTTACTCAGCCAACTTGTTGAGGTCATCCATCAACTTATCTACGTTAATGCCATGGGCATTGGCACCCTGCTCAATCGACTCGAACCGAGCCGCTGCGCAACCCAATCAGCCCATACCGTGCTTCATCAAAACCTGAGCCGCTTTGGGATATTTCTGCACCACTTCGGCGATGCCCATCTCCTTGGTAATCTTCACTCAGATCCACCTCCTCGGTCGTATAGGCGAGCAGCTAGGCAGCATAGACGAGCAGCAAGCTTTGCTTGCGACCAGTCGGGCTATGCCCGCGACCAGCCTCAGCGAGACTTTGTCCCTGCTTATTGTATCACGAAGGGCCCAAATTGTTTCACCAAATGTTGCCAACCGTGCTTGATAATTCCCTTACACGTGCAATAACTCATGTTTATGCTTTGCGCGCAGACGCCAGACCAGATACCTGTCAGGCAGGAAGCGCCGTCTAGGTT
The DNA here is from genome assembly GCA_964402415.1 of uncultured Clostridia bacterium. Lineage (GTDB taxonomy): Bacteria > Bacillota > JAAYKD01 > JAAYKD01 > CAYOCI01 > CAYOCI01. The sequence goes on along the minus strand of CAYOCI010000010.1, from coordinate 25,947 downwards.
GCGGAATAGATAGCAGGTTAATCTGCGCGATAGGGTTTGAGTATCGCGATCATACAGGAGGCACTAATCATGGATCAGGCAAAGATTACCCAGCTCGTTGAGCTATTGCAGCGCCATGGCATCGAGGCCAGCTATGTTGACACTACCGCTGAGGCGCGTGAGATCGTTCTCTCCATGGTGCGATCCGGCGATGCCGTCGGGATCGGAGGCTCACAGACCATTGCCGCCCTGAACCTGACAGCCATGCGCCATGAGCAGCTTCATTGCGACCTGTTCTTAAGTAGCACCAATGCCCTAACCGAGAAGGGTCAGCTTGTTAATGTCGATGGCGTGGGCAACCGGGTGGCAGCCATGGTCTTTGGTCCCAAGAAGGTCGTCGTGGTTGCTGGGATCAACAAGATCGTCCCGGACCTGGAGGCGGCTTTGGAGCGGATTCGCACCGTGGCGGCGCCGAAGAACGCCCAGCGGCTAAAGCGGAAGACCCCTTGCGGTGAGGTGGGCCGCTGCACCGACTGCAGCAGTCAGGAGCGCCTGTGCAACGTCTACACCATCATTGAACGTCGCCCATCATTGACCGATCTGGAGGTCATCATCGTCGGTCAAGAACTTGGATATTAACATGAAACGAGTCCCTAGTCCCTCGTCCCTTGTCCCTAGTGGGATAAGTCGACGGGGCGGCTTCATCCACTGTGGTGCTGCCGAATGGTAGCATGCAGAACTAACATCAATGAGGCACCGAGCGGTGCCTTTGCTTGTGGAGGTCATCAGCGCGTGGCACTTGCTGAGCGAAGATGGTATCGGGAGTTGGCCGAGACCGCTCAAAGGCTGGCTGACCGCAGCAAGCTGGGGCTGGAGAGCGGTTTTAGCTTAGCAAAAGCGGCCTTGGCTTGGCGTATGCTGGTCGACGCGGGAGCCCCCGTGCAGGCGGAGCGGTGGTCTGAGCGCTGGGCTTTGGCGAGAGCGTGGGGAGGGGAACTGTTCACGTCTGCCGCGCAAGCGGACTCCCAGATTGATCTGTGCGCTGCCCTTCTCGATTCGCTGGCCGCCTGTCAGGCTCCTGTGCCCATGGAGCAGTCGTTGGCCTTCATCCACCAGCTGGCTCTCGACCACCAGGGCGAAGGGCGGTTAAGGCTGCGCAGGTCGACAGGCAGTTACTATACTCCGCCGATCATCGTCGACCACCTGCTAGCTGACTCCCTCGAACGCTGGATCGACCACTGGCGTAAGCGATGGTTAACCGCTGATCCCGAGCAACTGCAGTCCCTCAGATCGGAGTTGGATGCCCTCAGGGTTCTGGACCCGGCCTGTGGGGCAGGGGCATTTCTACTCGCTGCCTGGGAACGTCTCATCCCTTGTTGGCAGATGATCGGTGAGACCTGCCCTGCTCGAGCCGCCCTCCGAAATATCTCTGGCTGGGAGCAGGCTCACGGGGCGGTGGAGATCCTCAAGGTCACTGTTGCCGCTCGTCTTTGCCAAGCAGGTGAGCCTTCACCCGACCTGAGCTTGCAGATCACCATCGGCGATTACCTTCAGCATCTCCCCACAACTGATGAACAGGTAGCGATCATTGTTGGCAATCCACCTTGGGTACGGGCCAAGTATGCCGTGACCGGCACCGATCTAGAGCGCAGGTCGCAACTGGCGTCGTTGCGCAGGCAGTTTCCCGATCTTGCAGTGGGGGAACTTAACCTTTACACGCTCTTCATCAGTCGAGCGCTGGACTGGCTGCGACCAGGTGGACGCTTGGCCTTCATTACTCCGAGCTCCTTTCTGCTTGATCGCAACTCAGAAGGCCTGCGGCGCCGCCTGCTCGACTCCTGCCGCATACACGAGATCGTTCCCCTCAGTGAACGTGACGGGCGGCAACTCTTCGGCGGGGTCTGCCAAGCCTCGGCGCTGCTCACCGTGGAGAAGATAGACGGTAGCGCGCAAGACGACCTGTATGAGAGACAACAGCACTGGCTCGCCCTGCCGCAGGCCTTGATGGTCATGGGGTCAGAGGTTGAAATGAGGCTATTGCGCAGGTTGCTCAGCTATCCGACTCTGGCGGAGCCTTACCTGATACAGGATGGCGAGCTCCATCTCACCCGCGGAAGAGAATGGCTCTCAGACCGGGATGGTGAGGGGCTGCTCCCCCTCATGAGGGGCGACGACCTGTCACGCTACCCGGCAAAGGGGCGCACCTATGTCAGGCTGAGCGATTCCCTGCGAGAACGGTGGCAGGGGCTGATCGCGGGACGGCGGATTCTCCTGCAGCGGATCGCCAACCAGCACCTGCGCAGGCGGCTCAAGGGGGCTATCGTTCAGGGGGTTGTCGCTGCGAACTCCACCGTGGCTCTGATCCCCAGGGACGACAGTGCCGCGCTTCTGTTGCCTGCGACGCTTAAGTTGCTCCACAGCAATCTGTATCATTGGCTGCTGACGAAACTGAGCAGCGACAACAACATCCCCGCCTGGAAGCTGAAGATGCTACCGTGGCTTCCACCAGCCGGTCTGAGGATGGAGATCGATTCCGCCGAGACCAATCAATGCGTCTACGATCTATACCAACTAACCAGCGAGGAACAACTGATCGTCGAGGGAGCAGTCGGAACAGCAAAAAACCACGCCGATTAGGCGTGGTTTTCCCGTTGCCCGCAACGCGGGCATCATGTCTTACATTCAGCCGCAGTCCTCAGTCTCCAAGCCTTGATCCAGGAGCTTTTCGGTCATCTCAGCCACGGCGCGAACATAGCCAGAACAGACCGGTTTGTGGTCGCCGCTAGGCTTCAGGTTGCGGCAGTCGCTGTGACCGTATTCTGTGGTCATATACTCATAGAGTGCCTTGGTTAGCTGCGGCAACTCAGCCTGACGCGGTTCGCCAACCTTGCGCCCGTACCAGCGTCCCAAGACCATGATCCCCCCACAGAGCGCTCCGCAGTCGCCGCCAGCCCCTAGGCCGCCGCCAAAACCGCCAGCCAACTTCAGTCCCATGTCACGCTCTTCGGCGGTTAGGTCCTCGGCAAATGCCAGCCAAACCGACTCACAGCAGTTGTAGCCCTGGGCGTAGAAACTTACGGCGAGATCGCCAACTTTGGACATACACACACCTCCTCTGTCGATACTCCTAGTATAACATATACTGAACCAGATTCAGGGACGTCTAATGCTAATACTGATTATATGACCAGATTATAAGAGACAGGCGCTAGATCTGAATGCGGCGAGCGACCGCTCCGCTAAGAGACGGAGTGGCGGCATGGAAAGCGAGCCGTTGGTAATAGTTCACGTCTGTGTCTGGCAGGAAACGATGGATTGACAAGGGAATAAGGGTATGATTAGCTAGTGTGAGGGTAGGTTGCCAGGATACGAGTCTGATCTCGACCTGGTGTTTCCTAGCCTCTGGATTGTCTTAAGGAGTGTGGCGCGATCCCAATGACCAAACGATACGTGAAACCACCCTCGAACGTTAACCACCAACTTCTGATCAACGCTGAAGTCGGCGAGATCTTCGAGGGTTTCAATAGCGGGACAACTGATCCTGACCAGGCCTACGATAGACTGGTCAGTCTGGCGAAGAACGACGCCCATGGATTGGTCAAGATCCTGATCAAGAAACTGCGTAGCAGCGATGCAATCACGTCTAAGGTTGCTACGTGGTCACTTCAGAGCCTCGGGTTACGGGAAGCGATCGACCCGCTAACGGCTCTGACTGAGGACACCAAGGCCAGTGATTTCGCCCGTGTGGCTGCCATGAGCCTCTTACAAGAGATGGATATCGATGTAGATCAGCAGTTGGTGCTAAGCACACTGCGTGACCCCTACGCGATGATGGAGCAGTTCACCAAGGACTTCATTGATCTGGTCCTCGACCCCCGCGTTAATGTCGAAGACATTCTTGACGAGTTCCTTGATTTCAACGTGGAGATGCAGATGGAGTACATCCAGATCCTCAGCCGCCGCCGCGAACCGCGAGTAGCGCTTTTTCTGTGGTACCTGGAGCACAGCAGCAAGGATGAGATCCAGGATGCAGCGCGGCTCACACTGAAAAAGTTGCGCATGGCAGGGGTGATGTTCTCAGATCCTGCCGACCTGCTGCGGGACGCCAAGCTCACCCAAGCCGTGGCCTTCTGCACGCGGATCGAAGGGATGATCAACCTGCATCTGGCCTGGGATCTGGGCGACGAGGTTGAACTGGCCTTCTTCACTATTGACTACCACAAAAAGGGTGTTGCTGAGTTTTATCACGGGCGTTTGTCCTTAGCTGATTATTCACGCCAATTTGAGGAATACTTGCGCGTGGAGGGTCTGCCCCACGAGATGCTTACGCTCCATGAGGCACGGGTATTGCTGGCCGATGGGATCGCTGTTGGTCGCCGCCATCGTCGCCGCCCGCCGTTTTGCTACCAGTTTGACTGGCTGCTGACCGATCCTGTGGAGTACAGCGATGACGAGGTACGATCCTTGTCCCGTCGACTGATGCATGGCAACCTAGGGCCGAAGCGACTCGCCCAGGTCTGGACCAAAGCGCTGGTTGCGCAAGACTACGGTCTGGTCTGGGATCTCCACACCCCCGGCCGTTCGGCCTTCACACGTGATGGATTCATCCGTCATATGCGCAAGTTGCAGAGCCAGTCAAAGCTGAAGTGGCAGGGTTTCTCTCTACAGGCTGCCCAGAGCAGACGCATGACGGCTGATGTGAAGCTGACGGTTGAGTTCCGGAAGCAGCAGCAACCGTGTTCCGGTCTGATCGAGCTACGTCTGAGGCGAGAGCAAGGTCAGTGGGGGATAGAACATGTCGTGACTGGGGACGCGGAACTCCCTACGCTGACGTAAGGTCAGTCATCCATTGGTGCTGCGTGCGGTGGCACGGGGCTGATGACGGTGGCCGGGTCAGGGGCGGAATCGATTAATGATTTGGGAGGCGGCGCTCTTGGTGCAGGACTCGCAGGGATATCCACTGCTCGTGACCGCTGCGGTTGTTCAGCAAGAGAATCGTTTCTTAGTGACGCAAAGACCGGCAGGCAGAGACCTGGCCGGTCTTTGGGAGTTTCCTGGTGGCAAGCTTGATCCCGATGAGTCTCCCGAGGCTGCGCTGGCACGGGAACTGCAAGAAGAGTTGGACGTTGAGGCAGCCGTCGGGGCTATCTGTTCGGTGGTCTATCATCGCTATACCGGGGCCAAGGTCGTGCTGCTCTTAGCGTATTACTGCCGTATCAGCGGTGAACCGCGCTCCATGGAGGGACAGGCTGTTCGCTGGGTCTCTCTCGATGAGCTCAGAGAGCTGCCAATGCCAGCGGCTGATCGACCGATTGTGAATCAGATCATCGCTGATGCTAGCTCGGTGCGGCGCCATGCCTATCCGCTAGGGAGCGGCCCCCAAGGTGGGTGACGTCAAGCGAGCAACGTCGAACAGGAACCTGTCGTTTTCCATAGAAAACTGTCAAGTCCGCAGGATCGTGGGCCCATCTGTGGTATAGTGTTGACTGGGTTCGTACGTAAATCTACAATCGCTCCTGCTGGTCTAGATGATGGGTCGATTAGTTAGGACGACGATGCAACGCGTGAAGGAGGATCACCACAGATGGTTGGGGAACTGAGGGTTTTCGCTGGTAACGCTAGTCATGAGCTCGCTGAGGAGATCAGTTCGGTTTTACGTGTGCCACTTGGTAAGGCTGAGATCTTCAAGTTTAGCAATGACAACACCTTTGTCAAGATCAACGAGAATGTCCGCGAAGCCGATGTTTATGTGGTCCAGACTTCATGCCCGCCTGTTAACGACAATCTGATGGAACTGCTGATTATGATAGACGCGCTCAAGCGTGCCTCTGCTAAGCGTATTACTGCAGTGCTTCCGTACTATCCTTATGCTCGTTCGGACAAGAAGGATCAGCCTCGGATCGCCATTACGGCCAAGCTGGTTGCTGACCTGCTCACCACCGCAGGTGCAGACAGAGTGGTGACCATGGACCTACATGCCGATCAGATCCAGGGCTTTTTCGATATCCCGTTTGATCACTTGACCGCTGCTCCGCTCTTGTGTGACTACTTCGCCAACAAGAAGCTGGAAGATCTCGTGGTTGTTGCCCCTGATGCTGGCGGTGCCAAGCGTGCACGCAACTACGCCAAACGTTTGCGGGCTCCTCTCGTGGTCATGGACAAGCGTCGCATCGGCAACGAAGGCGAGGTCGAGACCATGAACGTCATCGGTAATGTCGAGGGCAAGCGTTGCGTACTGTTCGATGACGAGATCGATAAGGCCAGTTCCTTGATGCAATCAGTGGCCGCCCTTAAGGCCAATGGTGCCGGTGAGATCTATGCTGCCTGTTCCCATCCGGTCTTCTCCGGTCCGGCCATTGAACGGATCGCAGCCTCTTACCTCAAAGAGGTCGTTGTCACCAATACCATCCCCGTCGCCAAGGAGAAGCGGATCGACAAGATTACGGTTCTGTCAGTCGCCAGCCTGTTGGCTGAGGCGATCCGCTGCATCCATGATGGTACCAGCATTTCGGCGTTGTTTGTGTAGCGCGAAAGCCGAAGCCGTCAGGCATCAGCCATCAGAGGGATGGTTTACAAAGGAATAGACAACATTATCGGCGAAACGATAGTTTAGCCGGACAAGCCGCCGTCAGGCGGCTTTTTGTTCATGTGTTCTTGCTCGCAGTCTTAGCTCTTGACTACTGACTCTCAACTCTTAATACTGATTTCTTAATCGCCAAAGGAGGTTTTCCCTATGAACCGATTGATCGATCTCAACTCTGACATGGCCGAAGCCTTCGGCGCTTACCAGATGGGGGCGGACCTGGAGATTATCCGCTCCATCTCATCAGCCAACATCGCTTGCGGGTACCATGCGGGTGATCCTATGGTGATGGACGCCCGAGTGCAGCTATGCCGTCAACACGGTGTTGCGGTGGGGGCTCATCCAGGCTACCCGGACCTGATGGGTTTCGGTCGGCGCAATATGGTCGTGACGCCCGGCGAGGTACGGGGGTACATAATCTACCAACTCGGCGCCCTGCAAGCCTTTGCCAGGGCCCATGGTGTGCGTGTCGAACATGTGAAACCGCATGGCGCGCTCTACAATATGGCTGCGGTTGATGATAAGCTGGCGAGGGCTGTCGCTGAGGCGGTCTACGCTGTTGATCCCGAGTGTGCCTTGGTTGGACTGGCTGGATCTGCCCTCTGCAGTGCCGGTCGCGCCGTTGGCCTGCCTGTGGCCGACGAGGTTTTTGCCGACCGTGGCTATCGCCCTGACGGCACTCTGGTTCCTCGAAATGAACCCGGCGCGATCATCAAGAGCGTTGACGAGGCCGTCGAGCGCATTGTTCGTCTGGTGGAGAGCGGCGTGATCGTGGCCAATAATGGCCAGGAGATCGCCGTGCGCGGTGATACCATCTGTCTCCATGGCGACACCCCTGGCGCCGCCGACTATGCTCAAGCCATTCGTACGCGCCTGGAGTCACAGGGAGTGAGCATCCGTCCCATGCGTGAGGTGCTGAGCAGATGAGTGCAGCATACACAGAGCCGCGCCTGCTGGTTCACAGCGAACGTGGCGTGGTGGTGGAGTTTGGCGATCAGATCGACCCTGAGGCCTTCGCTCGAGTGCGCGCTCTGACCCAGGCTTTGGAGCAGTCCCCCATCAGCGGTGTGGTGGAACTGATACCCACCTACCGGTCGGTGCTGATCCATTTCGACCCCTTGAGCGTTGATCGATCCCAGGTCTTGGCCTGGATCCGCCAGCACCTGCAGACCAGCGCTGGAAGTCAGGGGGTAGCACGGGTGGTGGTGATCCCAACCCTTTACGGCGGCGAGTCTGGTCCCGACCTTGGCGATGTTTCCCAGCACGCCGGCCTAACCCCTGATGAGGTGGTGAAGATCCACAGCTCGGATGACTACCTTGTCTACATGATCGGCTTTACGCCAGGCTTCCCATATTTGGGTGGACTATCACCCAAGATCGCTTGCCCGCGGCTGAGCTCCCCCAGAACAGTGGTCCCAGCAGGTTCGGTCGGCATTGCCGAAACCCAGACCGGGATCTATCCCTTGGCTACCCCTGGTGGTTGGCGTCTGATTGGGCGCACACCGCTGAGACTCTTCGATCCGTCCAGTCCTGAGCCCTTTGTCCTTCAGGCGGGCGACTATCTTCGCTTTCGCCCCATCAGCACGGAGGAACACCGCGAGATCAGCGCCAGGGTGGCGGAGAGGCGTTACCAGATCGAAACCAGGGTAAGGGAGGTGGGACGATGAGTCTTAAGCTCAAAGTTCAGAACCCAGGGCTCTTTACCACTGTTCAGGACCTCGGTCGCGATGGCTATCGCCGCAATGGCCTTCCAGCCGCCGGAGCAATGGATCGCTACGCTCTCGCGGTGGCCAACCTGATGGTGGGCAATGAGGTCAGCGCAGCGGGCTTGGAGTGCACACTACTGGGTCCGGCGATTGCCTTTGAGGGGGTAGGGATCGCAGCCATCACCGGAGGAGACCTCGGAGCTAAGCTCAATGGGCAGCCCATGGCTCCCTGGACAAGCTTTGTGGTCAAGGAAGGTGACCTGCTTAGCTTTACCGCTCCGATCAGCGGCTGCCGCGCCTACCTCGCGGTCAGGGGAGGGCTTGATCTACCCATCGCTCTTGGGGGGCGTTCCACCTATCTTCGCGGTGCTGTGGGCGGGCTCGATGGTCGTGCACTGCAAAAAGGTGACCTGCTTAGCGCGGGCCCTGTGGCGGCGCATTGGCAGTGGACAGGTACGTTGCCAGCCCAGTGGCTACCCGAGCGAAAAGCACCGGTGGTAGCTCGGGTGGTGTTGGGACCCCAGGATGACTACTTTACATCGGCGACCATCAGGCAGTTTCTCGACGCCGAGTTTGAGGTAACCAAAGAGGCGGATCGTATGGGCTATCGCTTGACCGGTCCTCATATCACCCATCGTGATAAGAAAGAGATCGTCTCCGATGGCGTTCTTCCGGGGGCCATTCAGATCCCCGGGCACGGACAGCCGATCGTGCTGCTCGCCGATGCTCAGACTGCTGGAGGCTACCCCAAGATCGCGGCCGTGATCGAGCCCGATCTAGCTGTCTTTGCCCAGGCCCGTCCCGGTGACCGCATCCGCTTTGCTCAGGTGAGCCTTGAGGAGGCAGTCGAGGCCATGCGACTTCAGGCTCAGCGACTGGAGGAGATCGGCGCCTGGGTGCAGGCTCAGCAACCAGCCTCGGTGCGAAAGATGATCGCTACGGTCAATGGTCGGCACTATGAGGTCACGATACAGGAAAGGGAGTAATGATAACGACACGGGCACAGCTACGCTGTGCCCGTGTCGTCTGTAAGGCATGTGTGTACCGCTGCCGATGGCCCTATTGCCGGCTTGCTCTCAGTGCGTCTTTGTAGGCATCCAGGCCGCTCGCCAGTTTGGCGCTGAGTCGCTCCAGCCACTGCGGTACATGATTGTCTCTTGGCAGATCCAGTGCACGAGAGATCCGGCCATAGAAGTAGAGCTGGTGCAGCCGCAGGAAGTTGGGCAGTTGCGCCAATAGCTGTTCATTGAGCTCAGCCTGCCCGCGATATCCCGCTAAGAAGGATTGCAGCCTTGGATCGGCATAGTCGATCGGCCCATAGACCGAGAAGCCTGGGCCAGACTTGAACAGGTCGCGCAAGGCGTAGGCGATATCCGCCGCGTACCAGTAATGGGCGCAGTCGTCAAAATCCAGGCTGCCGATGCCGTCTTCTGTCCAGCAGAGGTTGTCAGACTCAAAGTCGAAGTGGATCAGGCCGAAATCGTCGGGGCTGGTGGGGAGTGTCGCGGCCCAGGCAGTGACCTGCTGCCATTCTGGCAGCAGTAGTTCGTCGTCGCCAGCGATATGGTGCTTGGCCAAGTCCAGATGATCACGCCAGCTCTGGCGTGCCGAGGAAGACGGATCGTGGTAGCGCTTCAGCAGAGCGTGTAGCTTGCCCAGGGCTTCCCCCCAGGCGCGCAGATGGTCTAGAGACATCTCCTCGAACTCGATATGGGGGCCCTCAAGGCCGGTGAAGACCACGGCATGGAAAACCCCGAGCTCCGTTTCCACCGTCTCTACGAGCCGATCATGGTTAGAAGCCACAGGTGCGGCGACATTAAGACCCTGTGCCGCCAGCCAAGCGACCAGCTTGACCTCGGCCTCGATCGTCTCCCGAGAGCGCTCACTCGCCTCGTTAAAGCGTAGGAAGCAGCGCTTGCCACCCGCTCGGAAGGCAGCAATGAAGTTGGCACTGGCGCGAACAAAGCGGACAGTGTCAGGGTCGTGGGGCCAGCTCTGGTGCAGAATGGTCTCGGCGAGCGGCCAGGCGCGGTCTTCACCCAGTGTGCTGAGAACTCTCCCCATCAGGCTCAGTTTCATCATAGCTGTTACCTCCATATATCTGATTCCACCAGAATCCGAGTCCACAAGTCCACAAGCCCACAGAAACACAGGACCGCAGGACACCTGGTGGCCCCGCCAGGTTTGAATGGCGGGCTGCGGGCCGTTAAGCAATTGCCACTAGATGGTAACATCACCGACTGTCGCTTGGCAATACCTGTCCAGTCCTTCCTACCCGCTCATACATTCCCGAACCTTGGGGAGAATGGGAGATAGTGAGGTCATGGAAGGGGGACCTGGGTTTGCTGGTTGAGATCCTGCGCCTCTATAGCGGCAACCTGGCGGCAGACTATACCATTCGCGAGATCTCTCGACAGGTGGGCGGGTCTTATAGCCATGTACATACCAAGATGCAGGAATATCTGCAGCAGGAGTACTTCCGTGCGGTCAAACGGGGCCCCTCACTACTCTGTTCGCTTAACCGTCAACACCCGCTCCTACCTCATCAGATGGCGCTTCTCTCTGCTCAGGACCACCTAGAGTGGCAGAGCCGCTATCGGACTCCCGGGTTGGTGATCCAGGAGCTGATCGGGCGGCTCGATACCGGGCTCGACCACAATGTTCACACGCTGATCATCTTCGGGTCCTACGCCAAGGGGACTGCCGACTCCCGCAGTGACCTTGATCTGCTCTTAGTCGTACCGAATAAGGATGGCGCGGATGATGCCATCACCCGCGAGGTGATGACCATCGAGATGCGCTATGGGCTAGAGGTCAACCCAATCATGCTGGAACCTAAGATGCTGATCGCCATGTGGCGCCAGCCAGGGCTGAACATGGCCAAAGAGGCCTTTGATCACAAAGTCATAGCCTGCGGCGCTGAGAAGTTCTGGCGCCTGGCCTTGGAGGCGAGATAGGTTGGACTGCGAACTGATACGTAAGAAGCTGGAAGGTTACCTGGGTAACCGTTGGTTGCGCCAGGACCCGTCGTGCACTGTCTTAGTCCCCTTCTTCATGAACAAGGCGCGGCACAACCTGGAGACCGCCAAGGTGATCCGTCGCCTCTCCAGCAGCGATGATATGAAGGCGCTGGTCGGGATCAGCGACGAGTTTGAGGCCTTCGATTGGGTGATCACCTGCTGCTATTACGCCATGTTTCATGCCGCATCGGCGGCGTTGGCCACACTGGGCCTCCGGTCCACCAAACATGAGGTGGTGATCCAGGCGGTGGAGTATCACTTCGTTCACAAGCAGAAGCTGCTGGACGAATGCCATATCGAGAATCTGCAGTCGGCGCGAGAGTTGGACACCCACTACATCAATCGCCTCTGGGCAGCCAAGAAGAGCCGCACCACCGCACAATACGAGACCGACCGCGGCTTCAGCCAGGGAGAGGCTGAGCGAGTCATTCTCAGCGCTGACGAGTTCATCACCCGCATCGCCGAACTGCTCGATGAACTGGAGCATCCGAGCCTTCTTGATCTGCCAGCCTTCCAGCGCAGTCCGGAGCGTGAGAAGCTCCCCATCCTCGTCGACATCGGTGCCAGCGTTCACCATTCAAGCTGATAACCGCTGCCGTATTGTGCAGCGGTTTTGTTGTGCCTACTCCCTTGTCTGACTGGCAGGAAAGCGGGTAGGTAGAGAAGAAATCATAAGCAGTCTCCGAGTCCATCGGCCTAACGTGGATAGCTATGGCTGCTGGACCGAGGGCCGCCTATGTGGTCCGAGGGTGGCAGGGGAAACCCTGTCGCCTCCCGTGTTTGGAAAGGAGAACGCTTGGGGCTGTCCATGCCGGGGACAAGCCCTTGGTTCCCTTTTCTTTCAAACGGAGGTAGACAAACTATCTTCTGAGGAGGAAAAGAGTCGTGAGAAACCGCAGCAATCGAGCCCTTAGGACCATTACCATCATCAGCATGGTGATGATGCTCTTGGCCGCCTGCGCCAAGACCCCTGCACCCCAACCCAACGCCCAGCCTCAGGGTCAGCCCAAGACGGATCCGAAGCCCCTGACGCTAGCCACCACCACCAGCACCGTTGACAGCGGTCTACTCGAAGTCCTCATCCCGGCGTTTGAAGCGAAGCACCCGTATAAGGTCAAGGTGCTCTCCAAAGGAACGGGCGAAGCCATGGAGATCGGCAAGCGTGGCGATGCGGATGTTCTGCTCGTACATGCCCGCGCCAGTGAGGATCAGTTTGTGGCCGAAGGCTACGGAGTAGATCGCAAGGATGTTATGTACAACGACTTTGTCATCCTCGGACCCGCCAGTGATCCGGCCAAGATCAAGGGGACCAAGAGCGTCGTTGAGGCGTTCCAGAAGATCGCCTCCAGCTCATCCACCGTCATCTCCCGTGGTGACAAGTCTGGCACCCACCAGAAGGAGTTGGCGATCTGGGCGCTTGCCAAGGTGACGCCAGAGGGCAAATGGTACATCTCTTCCGGGGTTGGAATGGGCGATGCCATCCGGATGGCGACGGAGAAGCAGGGCTACATCCTCACTGATCGCGCCACCTATCTCTCCTGGAAGGCCAAGACCGATCTCGGCATCGTGGTGGAGGGTGACAAAGACCTCTTTAACCCCTATGGCGTGATTGCCGTCAATCCCGCCAAGCATGCGGTGGTAAACTATGAAGGTGCCAAGGCCTTCACCAACTATATCGTCTCCCCCGAGGGCCAGAAGCTGATCGGGGAATTTGGCAAGGACAAGTATGGTGCCCCACTGTTCTTCCCTGACGCTAAGTAGCGTCACCAGCCACAGGTAGAAGCGCTGGCTGGGTCTTGTCCAGTCAGGTTCCATCGTCTTCGGCTGCCGGCAGGCCGTAGACCGGTAGACTGGCATACAGTAGGGAGGTAGACTATGCTGACTGAAACAACCGGAGCGTGGCAAGCGCTCCGGTTGCTTACAACCCTTGACCCTTATCTTTGGCAGATCATCGGACTATCGCTGGCTGTGTCCAGCCTAGCTGTGATAATAGGTGCGAGTATCGCCATCCCATTGGGCGTGGCGCTCGCCTGGAATAACGGACGAGCAGTCCGCTGGGGGCTGCAGATCCTCAATACGTTGGTAGGCACACCACCGGTCTTGGCAGGGCTCTTGATCTATCTACTGCTCTCCCGCAGTGGCCCCCTGGGTAGCCTCGGGTGGCTGTACTCCCCTCAGGCCATGATCGCGGCGCAAGTCGTTCTGGTGGTACCAATTATCGCTACCCTAACCCGCTCAGCGGTGGCCGAGAAGGACCGTGCCAACCGTGAGCTGGCACAAACTTTGGGCGCTACCGGGGTGCAGACGGCCTGGGCAGTGCTGCGTGAGGCACGCGTTGGGATTGGTGCCGCGTTGGTGGCCGGATTTGGCCGAGCCATCAGCGAGGTTGGAGCGGTCATGATGGTGGGGGGCGATATCGCCTGGCATACCCGCGTTCTGACCAGCGCCATCATGCTGGAAACGCGCCAAGGCAACTTCGAGGTGGCTCTGGCGCTGGGCTTGGTGCTATTGCTTCTCTCTTTCCTGGTCAACTGGGTGTTGGCACGCTGGACACGGGGGGGGAGCGTATGAGAGAGCCCACAGCCCACGTCCCACAGCCCGCAGTGGGGAAGGTACTGGACCCCCGCGGAGAACCCATTGTTGAACTGCAGCGTGTGAGCAGATGCTACCCAGCGACCGAGGCTCTACGCGATATCGACCTGCAGATCAGACACGGACAGGTGTATGCCGTGATCGGGCCCAATGGCTCGGGCAAGAGCACGCTGATCAGGACGATCAACTTGCTGGAGCGGCCCAGCAGTGGAAGGGTCATTCTAGGCGGTACCGATGCCTGGGCTGTCAGCGCGGCAGACCGCGTAGCTCTGATGAGACAGATGACTCTGGTCGCTCAGAAGCCGGTCCTGTTCAACATGACCGTAGCCGATAATATCGGCTACGGCTTGCGGTTGCGCCGCTGCGCTGACGAGGAGCTCCGCACCATCACTCAGCAGGTAGCCGAGCTGTTGGAGGTGGATCATCTACTGAAGCGCAACGCACTGCGGTTATCTGGTGGAGAAGCCCAGCGCGTAGCCATGGCGCGCGCGTTGGCCATTAGGCCGCAACTCTTGCTTCTTGATGAGCCCAGTGCTAATCTTGATCCGAATCAAACCCTGGTATTGGAGCGGGCCATCCGCTCGATCCATAGCGAACAACGCTGCACCGTGCTCCTCATCACCCATCACCTCGCCCAGGCTAGGCGCGTTAGCGATGAGGTGATGCTGCTCTGGCAGGGACGGCTAGTGGAGCAGCAAGCCACCGACGCCTTCTTCAGATCACCGCAGCACCCAGAGAGTCAGGGATTTCTCGAGCGCGAACGCGTGTAGCGACCCAGTCCAAAGGCCAAAGCCCAATGTGGGTGGCATTAGGATCACTGCGCCCGCGTCCCTTCATGTTTGCCGCCAGACAGCTCCGGTGTTTCTCTCCGCGGGCTGTGGGCTGTGGGCTGCGGGCCACATATGGAATGGGAGGTTGGATCATGGACGGATACCTAAAGCTAGTCACTGTCGAAGAGGCACTGACGCTTCTGAACAAGCGCTGGCGGGGACCCAACCTACAGTCTGAGCGGGTCTGCATCCTAGATGCGCTGGGGATGGCGATCAGCAGTGGGATCACCGCCGAACAGCCGGTTCCCGCCTTTGACAGGGCGACCATGGATGGCTACGCGGTGCGTGCCCAGGATACGCATGGGGCGTCCGAAGGGTTGCCCGCGCTCTTCCGTGCCGTCGGTCAGGTGCTGATGGGGGAGGCCCCGCGCGCACCTCTGGGAGCCGGTGAGGCCATGCAGATCGCCACGGGTGGGATGCTGCCAGCCGGTGCCGATGCTGTGGTCATGATCGAGCATACGGAGAGTATGGATGAGGAGACCCTCTTGGTCATGAAACCCGTCGCGGTCGGCGAGAACGTGCTGGCTCGTGGTGAAGATATCCAGGAGCGGCAGGATGTGTTCGCAGCAGGGCGGAGACTGTCTCCTGCTGATCTCGGGGTGCTAGCATCCCTTGGTCGCGACCATGTGGAAGTCTGGCGTAAGCCTAGGGTAGGGATCATCTCCACCGGCGACGAGCTGGTGGCTCCAGGCCAGCCATTGGCTCCGGGACAGATCTATGATATCAATGCCCATAGTCTAGCTGCCCTCTGTCGTGAGATGGGGGTCGAAGCGAGGCAATACGGCATTGTCGGTGACGATTTTCTTCTACTGCACCGGACCCTGGAGCGGGCACGGGAAGAGAATGAAGTGGTGATTTTGTCTGGAGGTACCTCGGTTGGGGCTCGTGATCTAACGGTTCGTGTCATCGAAGACGGTGGTCGCCCTGGTGTGCTGGCACACGGACTGAATATTAAGCCCGGTAAGCCAACCATCATCGCGCTGCTGGATGACAGACCGATCTTCGGGCTGTCCGGCAATCCTGTCACAGCGGCTCTGACCTTCCAACTACTGGTGGAACCGACGCTGCTGCGCTGGCCAGGAGTGTCAGTTCCTCACCGGGCGCAGATACGGGGACGGCTGGGACGCAATGTACCGTCATCATCCGGCATGGTCACCTACGTACGTGCCAACCTGACGGGAGACGGACAGCAGGTGATCGTGAATCCACTCCTGGGCAAATCAGGGCAGATGACCACCCTGGCCTTGGCGGAAGGATACTTCTGCATCCCTGCCACTCGCGAGGGCATGGCCGCCGGTGAAGAGGTGGAAGTGACGCTGCTTCGAAGCCCGCAGCCCGCAGCCCACAGCCCGCAGTAGAGTTATTGGGGCTATGTTGAGCTTCGTGTCTCGTTCTTCCGTGTTTATCCTTCTGTGGGCTGATGGCTGATGGCTGTTGGCTCAACAACCGGAGGTTGTTGTATGCGACGTGTCTATCTAAACAACCTGCCTCCCGAAGAGGCGTTTCGCAGCTGGTGGGGGCGGCTCGACCTAAATCGCCTGCGCGTGGCCGAAGAGGTGCCCGCTGAGCAGGCGCTGGGGCGTGTGACGGCGGAGCCCGTTTTTGCCCGACTATCGTCTCCTCACTATCATGCCAGCGCCATGGACGGTTACGCAGTGGGTTCCATGTCTACCGTCGGTGCCAGCGAGCGCACGCCCAAGCGGCTGAGCCTGGGGCAGGATGCACAAGTGGTGGATACAGGTGATCCGCTTCCTGAGGGCTTTGACGCGGTGATCATGGTCGAGGATGTTCAGCCAGTGGGTGACGATCAGATCGAGATCATCGGCCCAGCATCGCCCTGGCAGCATGTCCGACCCATCGGCGAGGATATGGTTGCCAGCGAACTGATCCTACCGGCTGGTCACCGCATTCGCCCGGTCGATATCGGTGCTCTACTGGCGGGGGGGATCCTGACGCTGAGGGTCTGGCGGTCCCCAAGGGTAGCCATCATCCCCACGGGGACCGAGATCGTTGAGCCAACCCAAGATCCTAAGCTAGGCGAGATCATCGAGTATAATACGCGCGTGCTGGCGGGGTTGATCACCGAATGGGGGGGCCAGCCTGTCCGTCGTGCCATAGTCCCCGACAACTATCAGCAGTTGCTCGCTGCACTCCAAGAGGCGATCAGCGCCTGTGACGCTGTGATCATCAATGCCGGGTCTTCTGCCGGACGCGAGGACTTTACTGCCAGCTTGGTGGAAGAGGTCGGTGAACTGGTGGTTCATGGTGTGGCGCTTAAGCCTGGCAAGCCCACCATCCTGGGTGTGGCGCAAGGCAGGCCAATCCTAGGCCTGCCCGGATACCCTGTCTCGGCCTTTGTGGCTGCGCAGCGCTTCCTAAACCCCTTGATACAGCAGATCTTGGGTCTGCCCATGGCAGAAGGCGAGAAAGTGCGGGCCCACCTCGCCCGGTCTTTGCTCTCACCGGTGGGGATGGAAGAATGGGTTCGGGTGAAGCTCGGCCAGGTGGGGGATAAGCTGATCGCCACACCGCTGAACCGCGGTGCCGGGGTGATCATGTCTCTGGTGCGTGCCGATGGCCTGCTGCGCATCCCCATCGCCAGCGAAGGAGAACCCGCGGGGGCGGAGGTCGCCGTTGAGCTTTGGCGTCCGCGGGAGCACGTCGAGAAGACCCTGGTGGTGACCGGCAGCCACGACACTGCACTGGATCTATTGGCGAACCATATCCATCACTTTCATGCCGACGAGTTTATGGCATCGTCCCATCTGGGCAGCCTAGGGGGACTCCTTGCCTTAGCTCGCGGTGAGGCTCATATGGCAGGGAGCCACCTGTTGGATGAGCGGACTGGAGTGTACAACGATAGCTACATTCGCCGTTACCTGCCTAAGCAGCAGGTCGCCGTGGTTAACATGGCGCAGCGTATTCAGGGTCTGATGGTGGCTAAGGGGAACCCGCTCGGCATCAGCAGTATTCGCGATCTGGCACGATCCGGGATGCGGTTTATCAACCGACAACGAGGCGCCGGCACTCGGGTGTTGCTCGACTATTGGCTGAATCAGGAGCAGATCGATGCCACCGCCATCTATGGCTACGGTCGCGAAGAGTTCACCCATCTGGCGGTGGCAGCAGCGGTCGCCGCCGGTTCGGCCGATGTGGGCTTAGGGATTCTGGCTGCTGCTAGCGCCTTTGACCTCGACTTCATCCCCATTGGTGAGGAACGCTACGAGCTGGTCATCCCGGAGAGGCACTTTGAGCTGCCACTGGTGCAGCATCTATTAGCCATCCTCAACAGCGATGAGTTCAAACGTGAGATGGTAGGCATGGGCGGTTATGACGCGCGACTGACTGGGCAGCTTCGCTGGATAGGGGGAGAGACAGATGCCTGATCAGTTGACCCACTTCAATGACCAAGGCCGGGCCCGGATGGTTGATGTTAGCGGCAAGACCGCCACCATGCGCGAAGCAGTGGCATCCGGCGTCATCTGGGTAAAGCCAGAGACACTCACCGCCATCCGCCAAGGGCAGATAGCCAAGGGTGACGTGCTTGCGGTGGCCCAGGTCGCCGGGATCATGGCTGCCAAGCGTACCGGCGAGTTGATTCCAATGTGCCACCCGCTGCCGCTAACGGGGGTTGATATCGAGTTTAGGATGACGGAAACACCTGCGGCGGTGCACATCCTGGCTGTGGCGAAGACCGTAGGGGTAACCGGAGTCGAGATGGAGGCGCTGTCTGCAGTCAGTATGGCGGCACTGACCATCTATGATATGTGCAAGGCCATGGATAAGGGGATGACCATCGGCGAGGTTCAGTTGCTGAAAAAGTGCGGAGGCAAGAGCGGGACATACCGCAGGGAGGGGAGCAGCATATGGCAGGACAGGTTGTAGCCGTCTGTACCAGTGAACGCAAGGGAATGCGCAAGGTCAACCGGGGGAGCGTCGAGCTCCAGGTCGAACACGGGATCATCGGCGATGCCCATGCCGGGCCCTGGCATCGTCAAGTCAGTCTGCTGGCCCAGGAGAGCATCGACACCATGGTCGCCAAGGGCCTCAATGTCGGTCCAGGTGACTTCGCCGAGAATATCACCACCGCAGGCGTAGAGCTGTTCACACTCCCGATCGGCACCATGCTCAAGATGGGACCGACCATCCTCGAAGTGACCCAGATCGGTAAGGAGTGCCATAGCCACTGCGCCATCTACCACCAGGCCGGAGACTGTGTCATGCCGCGGGAAGGCATCTTCGTCCGCGTCCTAAGCGGCGGAACGGTCAAAGTGGGGGATACCATTGAGGTCATCCGTGCCATTCGTTGCGCTGTGATTACCGCCAGCGATAAGGGATCACGGGGCGAACGGGTGGATGAGAGCGGTGCTGCCATCCGTGAACTTCTAGCGTCGATCAACGGTGCTGTGGTGCGCTATGAACTGGTGCCGGACGATAAAGGGATACTCAAACGGCTCCTGATCGAGGCGGCCGACCAGGATCATCTTGACCTGGTGGTGACCACTGGTGGGACCGGGCTCACCCCCCGCGACGTAACCCCAGATGCCACTCTCGAGGTGATCGACCAACAGGTCCCGGGGATGGCAGAGGCCATGCGCGCCGAGAGCCTGAAGAAGACATCCCGTGCCATGCTCTCGCGGGCGGTGGTCGGGATACGCAAACGGACCTTGATCGTCAACCTCCCCGGTAGCCCCAAGGCGGTGCGCGAGTGCCTGGATGTGATCCTGCCCGTCCTGCCCCACGCCATCGAGACCCTGCGCGGCGAATCTGGAGACTGCGGCCGAAAGGCATAGGCTATGTGCCTATGCCGAGCCACCAAGGCACCAAGGCACGACAACACCGCGAGTGCGGCACAACAGCGCTCCGCTATAGACGCCCGCGCTATTGCTTTCATTGGAGGAGAGGCGGCTAGCCTCTCGAAAGTGGATGTCTATCTTGTATCCCACCCGGTCTCATACCCACGTGGTGGCATGGTGCCTTGGTGGCTTGGTGACTCACTAGATCCGGCGCAGGGAGTTGAGCAGAATGATTAAGATCAAACAGGTCGATGCCTTCACGGGGACCCCCTACGGTGGGAACCCTGCGGGGGTGGTCACGGATGCCAGGGGGCTAACCGAAGAGCAGATGCAGCGTGTCGCAGGCGAGATGAACCTGTCCGAGACCGCCTTTGTCACCCCTTCACCGGACGATGCGGCTGACTTCAATGTCCGCTTCTTTACCCCTAAGAATGAGGTTGATCTCTGCGGCCATGCGACCATTGCCACTTTCTTCACCTTGGCGGAAGAGGGGCGCATCCGACCGATTCCGGGTGAGGCCAGCGCAGTGGTTAAGCAGCGCACCAAGGCAGGCATCTTGGCTGTTGAGGTGGAGTATGCCAACGGGGCGCCTGATCGAGTCATGATGACGCAGGCGCTACCCCAGTTCAGAACGACGGTCGTGGATCGGAAGCAGATCGCCGCCACGTTAGGCCTATCTGAGGAAGCGGTCCGCGCCGATTGGTCGATGCAGTTGGCCTATACAGGACTGTGGCATCTAATGGTGCCTGTGACCTCAGCCCAAGCGGTCGATACGGCCCAACCCAATCTCGCCAAGCTAGCGGAGCTGAACTCCCTTGAGGGTGTGCACACAACCCATCTGATCGCACCATCCGAAGACCATGGGAGTCTGGTCTACACCCGCGACTTTGCCCCTGCGGTGGGGATCCCCGAAGACCCTGCCACCGGCACCGGCAGTGGAGCCATGGGGGCTTACCTGATGAGGCATGGGTTGCTGCGGCGATTGAACGCCGCCGAACAGCAGTGGCGCTACGACGGTCAGCGGCATAGCGCACGCTTTGTCAGCCTGCAGGGCTACGCCATCAACCGCCCCAGCCAGATCACAATTGAGATAACCAGCGACCAAGGCATCCCGGTCCAGGTCAAGGTAGGTGGCCGTGCGATCTGTATGCTGGATGGAACGATGAGAGTGTGACAGAGTCCACAGCCCGCAGCCCACAGTGAAGTGACGAAGCTGACCATGCTGCGCCCGAACTCCGTCACCCCACTAGGGACTAGGGAGACTGTCGAAGAACTGCGGGCGCAGCCTATCGCGATTTGGGCCAAATCGCTGTCGGTGAGACATGGCTGCGCCCCTACACCGAGAACGAACCGCAACTCGTAGGGGCGTAGCCATGCTGCGCCCGCAACACCTAGTGGTCCTCGATACTTGTTACATACTGTATTGGCCTTTTCGACAATCTCACTAGGGACTCGGGACTAGGGACTAGGGACTTGAGCCGACCGAAGGGAGGTGAAACAATGCCTATCGTAGAGGTTCATGTTCTCGAAGGAAAGACCGTCGAGCAGAAGCGCGCCATGGTGAAAGCCGTGACCGAGGCGATCTGCCAGACCTTTGAGGTCACCCCTGATCGCGTGCGTGTCATCATCGACGACATGAAGCATCATGATTTCTCGGTTGCGGGAGAACTGCATATTGATCGTAAGTAAGAACGAGTGAGAACCAGCCTGAACGCATTAGCCCGGGCTGGTTCTGCTTGACAATAGGTTCCATTAGACCTAAACTGACAGTACAACCCACAATAGACAAGGGGAAGAGCTGATGGAACACCGCCGCCGGATCGCAGAGATTGAAGAGAAATTGAAGCACCACCGCCTGACGCCCCAACGTCGCGCCATCGTGGAGACGATTCTGGCCCATCCGGATGGTCACCTGTCGGCCGATGAGGTGTGTGCCATCGTGAAGGAGCGTTTCCCAGAGATGGGCATCGCTACGGTCTACCGTACTCTAGACATTCTCACCGCGCAGCATGTGGTTCACAAGCTCAATTTTGGCGATGGGCGCTCCCGTTACGAGTTGGTCGAACCCGAGGCCCACAGCCACCACCATCTGATCTGTATGCGCTGCGGCAAGATTATTGAGGTCAAGGATGACTTGCTGCAGAAGCTGGAAGAGAGCGTTTCCGACGAGAACGACTTTGAGGTGCTGGACCATCGGCTTCAGTTCTATGGCTACTGCAGTGATTGTCGCAAGGGTAAGAAGGCGGATACCAGGTCATAAGTCTTAAGCTGTCACCACGGCTGGAATGCGATCTGCCTCGGTGACGATCTACCTAAGCTCCTACCTGTGACTGTCAAGTCATGACTTCCGCGAAAGGAGGCAGCCCATGGCCAAGTTTGCCGATCAGGATATTGACCAGTTGTTCCGGGCGATCCTCACGTTGGAGTCCATTGAGGAGTGCTATCGTTTCTTTGAGGATCTGTGCACGATCAACGAGATGAAGTCCCTCGCCCAACGTCTTGAAGTTGCACGCATGCTCAAAGTTGGCCATACTTACACTCATATTGAACAGCAGACTGGAGCCAGCACAGCCACCATCAGCAGGGTGAAGCGCTGTCTAAACTACGGTGCCGACGGCTACCAGACCGTCCTTACTCGCCTTCTGGCTGAGGAAGAAGAGAGGCCACCACAGACCAACCCAGACGATCAACCTCCTACAAACTAATGCGCCCAACCTGGGCGCATTTTTCGTTTTTCTCCTCGATAGATTAGTGGAGAGGGGAGGGACGATACTTGAGTGGATCGCGCCGACTGATTATCTGGACGATGTGTATTGTGGTTGCCTTAAGTGGCGTGGTCTGGGCTGCCAAGCCGCCAACCATCACAGCCAACTCTGCTGTTTTGGTAGATGTGGAGACTGGTCAGATCCTCTATGACAAGAAGGCCGACGAGGCCCGACACCCTGCCAGCACCACCAAGCTCATGACGGCTCTCCTCACCATGGAGCGGGGCAATCTGGCCGACCTGGTAACGGTTAGCGCCAGGGCTTGTTCGGAGATTGGTTCCTCACTGGGGCTGAGACCCGGTGACGTCTTGACCCTCGGTGAGCTGCTCAGAGCCCTGTTGACCATCTCTGCCAATGACGCCGCCACGGCTATTGCCGAGCATCTGGCAGGGAGCGTCAGTGAGTTTGCCAGCTGGATGAACGAGCGCGCTATTGAGTTGGGGGCGCTGGACACGTACTTCGTTAACCCTCACGGACAGACGAGTCCGATCCACAAGAGCACGGCGAAAGACCTCGCCACCATCGCCCGCACTGCGCTGGAAGACCCGCTGATCAGCGAGGTCGTCGCTACACCGGAGACAATCATCACTTGGGAGAAACCTGTCAAGGAACTAAAGGTAAGAAACACTAATCGCCTGCTAAGCTCCTTTGAAGGAGCCGACGGGGTAAAGACAGGCACCACCACTGCGGCTGGGGACTGCCTGGTCGCTTCAGCCACTCGCGACGGACGCCAACTCCTCACGGTGGTACTACACAGTGACAATCGTTATGCCGATGCCGCGCGCCTGTTGGAGTTTGGTTTCGCTTCCTTTACCTTTCTTGATGTAGCGAGGCGCGATCAACCTCTCACCCAGATACCCATCATCAACGGACAGATGCAGCAGATGGATGTTCTGCCAGTCTCCAATCTCACTGTGATCATCCCCAAGAGCGACCTGCCTCTGACCACGCAGGTGGAGCTCCCCAGCGAGCTTACCGCTCCCATCCACAGAGGAGCTCTGCTCGGTCGGGTGATCGTCCTACAGGGCGGCAGTCAGATCGCCGAGACAGAGTTGGTGGCCGCCATGGACTGCCCTCGCGCTACCCTTTGGTGGCGAATCGGACGATGGTGGCAGCGGTTGTGGTGACCCGCATGGCATGGTATAATATGGGTATAGGGCGAAGGTGCGCATGAAAGGGGGAGGCGATAGGTGGTGAGAAACCCTATCCGCAGCCCGTGGATGGCCGCGCTGCCATTTCTCGCTGCGAGCCTCATATTTGCTGTGCAGCAGAAGTGGTACTGGGCTGTGTTCCATGTCTGCTTCGCTGCCTATAACGTCGGCACGCGGCTACGGCGCGTATCTTCTCGCGGCATGGCGGTCCGCGTGCTGCTGACTATTCCATGGGGTGTGCTAGCTCTAATGGAACTCATCGCTGGACGTTGGTTGGGCGTTTTGGTCTACAGCGGGATTCTGGCATGGCATATCGCGGATAAAGGTATGAAACAACAGCGGGCCGCATGACCCGCTGCTGCAATTTCCTGTCGCCCGCCGATAGCCTGCTCCTGTGATCGCTTGCTGTTACTGGAGATCCGGCGGAGCGTGGCGGCACCCAGGACTCCTTCGGAAATCTCACTAAGGACTAGGGACTTGGGTGACTGTCGAAAAAGGTATAGTCCGAATCGATAGGTCGCCGAAGACTACAAGAAGTTGCGGGCGCAGCATGGCTGCGCCCCTACATGTTGGGGTAACATCGTAGCTCGTAGGGGCGCAGCCATGTCTCACCGACAGCGATTTGTCCCAAATTGCGATAGGCTGCGCCCGGGTCTTTCGGCCGTCTCACTAGGGACTCGAAACTAGGGACTCACGGCAGCAGCCGTGTCATCGCCCATTAAAGATACGCGGGATCCAGTCCAGCCAGTTGGGGAGCTGCGGCGCGGGAGGAGCCTTGTGGGTGGGACAAGTCTGTCTCGGCTCCGTCCCGGTGATGAAGATCTCGTTCCTGGGATTGGGGCAATATGGCGTGGCGACATAGCCCGTGGTTGGATCAATCCGCACGGTCTTGATCCCGTTGGGCACCTTGAAATCGCTGGCTGGGACCGAGGCCAGCGCCTCCTTCATGAATGCGGCCCAGATGGGCGAGGTCAGGGCACCGCCAGTCTGCTGCAACGGCTGTTTGTGGTCGTCACCAACATAGATCCCGGTGACAAGCTCCGGGGTATAGCCGATGAACCACGCATCGCGAAATTCATCGGATGTGCCGGTCTTGCCCGCGACTGGTCGGCCGATGGCTCCCGCTGTGGCGGTACCACCCGGTTCGATCACACTCTTCAACAGGCTCGTCACTACATAGGCCGTCTTTTCGTCCAGGACCCTCTCACGCTTGCCATGGTTCTCCTCGAGCACGCGACCATTGGTATCGACGATCTTGGTCACCAAGATGGGCTGAACCCGATAGCCACCATTGGCGAGGGTGCAGTAGGCAGCGGTGATCTCGAGCGGGGTCACGTCCGATGCGCCCAGAGCGAGAGGAAGATTAGCTGTGAGGGGAGAGGTGATCCCCATATTGGTCGCATAGCGAGCGGTTACCTCCGGCCCGACCTCGGAGTTCAGCTTGACGGCGATGACGTTGTCTGACTGGGCGAGAGCCTCGCGCAGCGTCATCTGTCGCCAGTGGTAGGCGTTACCGAAATCGGTGGGCTTATAGGGGGGGAGATTGCCCCCCTGGGGAAACGTCGCTCCCTCGGGAGTGCACCAGAAGAGCGAAGCCGCGGTATAGCGCTTGCTATCGATGGCAGCGCTGTAGAGAAATGGTTTGAAGGCTGACCCTGGCTGACGTTTGGCGTTCACCGCGCGGTCAAACTGCGTCTCATGAAAGTCTCGACCGCCGATATAGGTCCTGATCTGGCCCGTCTGCGGATCGAGAGCGATCAGTGCGGTCTGGGGCTGCGTGACTCCCTGATCATCAGTGGAGAACTTTGGCAGTCTGCTGATGGCGCGCTCAGCCGCCTTCTGCATGGTCAGGTCAAGTCCGGTATAGATCTTCAACCCGCCGCGATAGGCCATCTCCAATCCAGTCTCATAGCGCGAGGCAATATGGCCGACGACAGCATTGAGGAAATAGGAGGCAACCTGCACCCGGGTCGTATCCCGGCTGGTGATCTTCAGGGGGGCGCTCTGTGCTTCCTGGGCCTGTTGGGCGCTGATGTAGCCATATTGCTGCATGCGGCTTAGGACCAGGTTGCGACGGGATTTGGTGGCATCAGGGTTGTTTAGAGGGGAGTAGAACTCAGGGTTGCGTGGAATCCCAGCTAGAGCGGCGCATTCCGCGATGGTCAAGTTCTGAGTTGACTTGCCGAAGTAGGTCTGAGCCGCCATCTCGACGCCCCAGGTTCCTGAGCCAAAGTAGATCTCATTGAGGTAGCGGTTGAGAATCTCCTTCTTATCATAGGTGCGCTCCAGACGAACAGCCAGTACAGCTTCCTTGATCTTGCGGGCGAAGGTCTGTTCAAAGGTAAGATAAAGGTTTCTGGCGAGTTGTTGGGTGATGGTACTCGCACCCTGAACCACTTCGCCGTGGGTCACGTTAGCTACCACTGCACGAACGATTCCGATCGGATCAACGCCAATATGACGGTAAAAACGTTCATCCTCGATGCTGACGATGGCGTCTCGAAGCGCCTGGGGGATCTGGTCCT
>CAYOCI010000009.1:0-62870 GCA_964402415.1 uncultured Clostridia bacterium | reverse complement strand
CTTCCTATCTGAGTGTGACCGTTTCTCTGATGACTCCAATCATTCTAACAACACCCACGGTTTCTATCATAGCAAATAAATCCTCGCCGGTCGAGCAGTCTGTCCAATTCGGATCACCCGCGCGGGATGTGGCTGAGGGTGTACCGCTTGCCAAGCCGGATCTGAGGCCGGTACCGATCCCCTTCTCCCCTGTCACCGCGCAGTCTCCGAAGGTCAGCCTCTCGTTGCCTGAGCTGAGCAAGAAGATCGGGGACTATCTCCAAGGCCAAGAGGGGGAATATGGCCTCTACTACCTGGACCTGAGCACAGACCTGTATTTTGGCCTCAATGAGCAGGATGCTTTCACCGCTGCCAGCACGGCCAAGGTTCCCGTTGTTCTCTACCTCTACACGCTCATCGATGCAGGCAAGATCAAAGCCGATGAACAGATGACCTACCAGAGCACTGACTGGGACGATGGTTCGGGCTTCATCCGCTATCAGAAGGTCGGCAGCCGTTACACCTTGGCGGATCTAGCTGAGCGGGCACTGGTGGATAGTGATAATGTGGCTCTGAAGATGCTGAAGCGGCGGCTGGGCGAGCGGTCGATCATGGCTTTCTGCAAGAAGCTGGGCGCACAGATGGTGGATAGCGGTGCTGGCGAGACCTCGCCTCGCTCCATGGGTGTCTACCTGCGCGCTGTCTACGATCTCGCGCAGCGCTCGCCATGGGGACGGACGATGCTCGAGCAGATGATCGCGTCTACCACCAAGGACCGCATCCCCGCCCTGCTGCCGGATGATATCCGTGTCGCCAATAAACACGGTAGTCTCGCCGGGGTGATCAACGATGTGGCCATCGTCTTGGACGAACGCCCCTATGTGTTGGTGATACTGACACGCAATGTGCCGTACTTCGAGGCTCCGGCGGTACTGGCCGAGGTGTCGAAGATGATTTTCGAGGAGCGATAGAAGAGTCCCTCGCCCCTCGGCCCTCGCCCCTCGTGAGACGACGAACGGAGAAGTGAGGTTCCCCGATAGAGTATGAAGCAGGCCACCGAGCGGTTCGCGCCGCCTGGTGGCCTGTGTGTTTGATCAGCAAGTGGAGAGGGAACCTGAGAGCCGAGGCGCAAAGCGCCCCGGAACGGGCGGGTCTGAAACCCGCCCCTACAGACGGTCCCTGCGGGCTGTGGTCTGTGGACTCTGGTCTGTGGACTCCCCGATCTCTACTTCCCTGCCTTGACCAAGGTCCTCCGCGCACCGAGCTTCGACTTCTCGCTCTTCGCGGGCCTGGTCTCGTGTTTCCCGTCCTTTCTGTTCGTCGGGCGTGGCAGGCGTTCGTTGGGGCTCTCGATCAGAGCGAAGTCGATCTGGCGGGCTTCGCGGCTGACCTTGACCACCAAGACGGTCACGGGATCGCCCATGCGCAGCACCTTGCGGGTGCGCTCGCCCACGAGGCTATGGGTTTGTTCGTTGAACTGGTAGAAGTCGTCATCCATGGAGCTGACGTGAACCAGCCCTTCGATGGTATTCTCCAGCTCTACGAAGATGCCAAAGGAGGTAACGCCACTGATCACGCCGCGGAACTCCTCGCTGAGATGCCGCTCCATATACTCGACCTTCTTCAGATCGACGCTGTCGCGTTCGGCCTCGGCCGCGCGGCGCTCACGCTCCGAGCTCTGGTTGGCGATCTCGCCCACGGTCTTCTCCCAGCGAGCGGCGTCCTGCATCCGCGGCTGCTTGCTCAGCACCAAGCCCCTGATGATGCGGTGGATCATCAGATCGGGGTAACGGCGAATCGGTGAGGTGAAGTGGCTGTAGTAACGCGATGCCAGGCCGAAGTGGAAGGTGCTCTCGTTGGAGTAGCGCGCCTGCTTCAGGGAGCGCAGGATCAGGGACTGGATCACCCGCTCCTCACGACGCCCTGCCACCTGTGTCAATAGTGCTTGTAGCGCCTTAGGCTTCACGCCATTGGCCACGCCCTTGACCGAGAGCCCCAAGGGGCCTAGGAACTGGCTTAGTGACATAATCCGTTCGGCATCGGGCTCTTCATGGATACGATAGATAAAGGGCAGACGAGCGTTCTCACAGTGCTCGGCCACCACCTCATTGCAGAGGATCATGAACTCCTCGATGATCTGGTCAGCGATGGTCCGCTCGACGCGATAGACCTCGGTGACCTCGCCCTGCTCATTGAGCTTAACCTTGGCCTCGGGGAAGTCAAAATCCAGCGCGCCGCGCTTCATGCGCAAGCTCCTAAGCTTCAGCGCCAGCTGCTCCATCAGCTTGAAGTCGACCAGCAGCTCGGCATACTTGGTGCTCAGCTCGGGATCATTGGTCAAGAGGATCTTGGAGACGTCGGTATAGGTCATACGCGCGGTGGTACGGATGACAGACTCGTGGATGCTATGGCGAATCACCCGACCATCGGGATCGATCTCCATGAAGACGCTCAGCGTCAACTTATCTTCGTTGGGGTTCAGACTGCAGACGCCGTTGGAGAGCTTGCGCGGCAGCATGGGGATGACGCGGTCGACCAAGTAAACGCTGGTGCCGCGTTCGAGCGCCTCGCGGTTCAGGGGTGATCCCTCACGCACATAGTGGGTCACGTCGGCGATATGTACGCCCAGGCGGGTATAGCCGTTGTCGAGAAGCTCCACCGAGATGGCATCGTCCAGGTCTTTGGCATCAGCGCCGTCAATGGTGACGATCCGCATCTCACGCAGGTCCAGGCGGCGGGCGATCTCTTCAGGCGGGATGGTGGTGGGGATAGCCTCGGCCTCGGCCAGAACATCAGCCGGGAAGTCTTCGACCAGTCCGTTCTTACGCATGATCGCCTTGATCTCGGTCTCAGTCTGGCCAGCAGGACCAAGACGCTCGATGATATTGCCCTCGGGATGACGTCTCCCCTCTGGCCACCTGGTGATCTCGACGACGACCTTCTCGCCCTCTGGGAAGGCCCCGGCCCCGGCACTGGGGACGAAGATCTCTTGGCTGATCCGAGTATCGTCGGGGATGACCATGCAGACTGGGCCGCTGTAGTCAACCACACCGACCAGCTGTTTGTTGGCTCGATCCAAGATACGAATGATGGCCCCTTCTTGACGGGTGCCAGTGCGGACATCCTGTTTGCGCGCGATCACGCGGTCATTGTTCATGGCCCCATTCATATCGCTCAAGGGGATGTAGAGGTCCGGTTCACCGGCGATATCGCTGATGACGAAGCCAAACCCCTTGGCATGTGCCTGAAGCCGTCCCACCACGAGGTTCATGCGCTCTGGAACGCCAAGTCGACCGTAGCGGGTGCGTATGATCTGCCCCGCCTGTTCCATCTCGACCAGAAGCTCACCTAAGGTTTCGGCTTGCTCAGGCTCCACCTCCATGGTGTCCGCCAACTCTAAAGCGGTTAAGGGCTTGTAGACCTTGTTCCGCATGAGGTCAAGAATCTGCTGCTTATCCATACACAACCTCCCTTCCTTCATCTATAGAATATCCATTACACGCCGCTTCTTAGCAGACGGCACCACAACTCATGCTGTTTCGCAATCTGCGGTTGCTGAACCCCAGTAGAGAGCAAGAAAGAGAAGGCATCTGCCTTCCCTTTCCAATCAGCTAGGCTGCCGCGCTATGGGTGGGTTTCTTCTCCGACCCAATCCAGACGAGCCCTGCAGCCATGAGCAGACCACCAAACAGCTGCCAGATCGCCACTGTCTCATGGTACATGATATAGCCAGCCACCACGGCTGCCGCAGGAACTAAGTAACGGAAGAAATTCGCCCGCGCCGCGCCAATGCTATTCATCCCCCAGTTCCAGATGACAAAGGCGGCCACCGTACACAAGATGGTGTTGTAGCCCACCCCAAACCACACGCTGGGACCGACCTCAGCCCAAGGGACCTGACCCCAGAGATTCCAGGTTAGCGGCGCCATGAAGAGCACCCCAAATAGGATGAACCACGCGGAGACCCGCAGCGGCGAGTAGCGCTGCATTAGCGGCATGCAGGCCAGGTTGTAAAGCGCGCCGAGCAGACTGACCAGCAGCGCCAACAGATCCCCGACCAGGTGCTGCGGGGGAAGCGTATTGGACGCCCCGCCACCGAGGATGATCAGGCAGACGCCGACCATGGCCAGCGCCCCGCCAGCTAGCAGTCGCTTGGTCATGCGCTCTTTGGTGAATAACGGAGCAAATAGCGCGGTCAAGATCGGCCAGGGGGCGGTGTTCAAGAGAGAAGCATTGGCGAGGCTGGTGTATTGGATAGAGTAGATGATGGCGTT
This sequence comes from uncultured Clostridia bacterium, assembly GCA_964402415.1. GTDB lineage: Bacteria > Bacillota > JAAYKD01 > JAAYKD01 > CAYOCI01 > CAYOCI01. The sequence continues at coordinate 58,617 of CAYOCI010000009.1, read as the reverse complement.
TTCCATAACAGTGACCCCAAACAATCCAATCATCGCCAGGGTGAACATATCCCGCTTTTTGATGCCGACGCTGCCTTCAGTCACCTTGAGTATCAGGAATAAGAGTGGGGTCGCGAGACCGAAGCGCAGAAAGACAAAGAGCAATGGGTTGAGCGCCTCGGTTGCCATGCGGTTGATACCAAAGCTGGCACCCCAGATAACTGCGATGGTCGATAGACTTAGGAATGCCAGGGAGTTGTTCTTCATACTGCGGAGCCCTCTCATCCTTGTTGGTGCCGCTCAGCGACTTGAGAACCAATGACTTAGTACATAGCAAAAAAAGCACTTGCGTGCTTTTTTCATCTTAGATCTTATAGATGCCCAAAACGAGCGAGGTCACCACGAAAGCGAAGGCGATTACGGTCGTCCAACGGGTGAGGATCTCATCCATACCCTTCTTCTTGCTGAAGAGTTGCTGGGCACCGCCACCGAAGATACCGCTCATGCCATCACCTTTGCCGCTCTGCAACAGAACCCCTGCGATCAAGGCCAGGGCGACCAGAATATGCACGATGGTGAGAAAGGTGTACACGTTCATTTCCCCCTTAAACTCACAGACTAGCGCTATTGTAGCACAGGCAAAGAGCGATGGCAAGGATAAGCCGATCGCCGCAGGCATGGGGAACCACCCAATGATTACATATGACGCCACCGAGTAGGCGCATACTTCAATTGATGAGGGCGGTCTGCCCCCACAGCAAGTTTGAAGGAGGCGCCAACGTGGTCGAGTCTACCCGACAGAAGTTCCTCGACGGAAAGGTCAGCGTTCATGAATCGATCAACCAGATGTATGAGCGAATTCACGAGGCTGGTCTCTCCAATGTCTTCGATCGCTATGATCCCCAGGTCAAGATCCGTTGTGGCTTCTGCACCGATGGTGTCAGTTGCCAGCTGTGTACCAATGGTCCTTGCCGCATCTCGGATAAGGTCGGTGCTGTGGCCGGCGTCTGCGGTATCGATCGCAACGCCATGGCCATGCGCGATATGCTGATTCGCAACGCCATGGGTACATCCACCTACTCCCACCATGCCTATGAGGCCTTTCGCACGCTCAAATCGACGGCTGAAGGCAAGACCCCGTTTAAGATCACCGATAAAGAGAAGCTGCGCTTCATGCTGGAGAAGATTGGGCTGGATACCTCAGGGTCGATCGAGCAGCAGGCCATCCGCCTGGCTGACTTCCTCATGGATCAGATGGACTCCGACTACGACGAACCGCCAGTGATGGTCGCCAAGTTCGCCCCAGCCAAGCGCCAGGAGCTCTGGCGGAAGCTCGCCATCTACCCGGTTGGCCCTCTCCATGAGATCAAAGACGCCGTTGCCAGTTGTCTGACAAACGTCGACGGCGATCATGTCTCCATGGCCAAGAAGGCGCTCCGTCTGGGCATTGCCACCATCTACGGTGTGCAACTGCCCCTGGAGATGGTTCAAGACATCCTCTTCGGCACCCCCTACCCCCATGAGGTCAACATGGACCTCGGTATCCTCGATCCCGACTACGTCAATATCGTCTTCAATGGCCATGAGCCCTGGACCGGTGTGGCGACCATGCAGCTTGCCCATCAGGATGCTTGGCAGAAGAAGGCGCGCGATGCAGGGGCTAAGGGGATCCATATCATTGCTTCGATCGAGACCGGTCAAGAGCTGCTGCAGCGTTTTGAGATGGACGATGTCTTCGTCGGGCATACCGGCAACTGGTTAGCCATCGAGCCCCTTCTCGCTACTGGCACCGTCGACGTCTTCGCCATGGATGAGAACTGCTCACCGCCGTGGATCAAGCCCTATGCTGATAAATACCAGATCGAGTTGGTCTGCATCAACGACCTGGTTCGGATTCCCGGCGTGGATAAGATCCTCGACTACAAGCCACCCGAAGTCGAGGGACAGGCCAAGCAGCTGATCGAATGGGGTATCCAGAACTTCAAGAAGCGCAAAGAGCGCAAGATTGAGCCGCTGGTCCCGAAGCGAGTCCAGAAGGCCATCGCCGGTTTCAGCACCGAGGCGGTCCTGCGCGCCATCGGCAATGATCTCGATGCTCTAGTCAAACAGATCGCCGAGAACAATATCCGCGGCGTTGTCGCGCTCGTCAACTGCACTACCCTCTCCAATGGTCCCCACGACTACATGACCGTCAATATCACCAAGGAACTGATCAAGAACAACATTCTGGTGATCGCCGGCGGTTGTGGCAACCACGGGCTAGAGGTTGCTGGGCTTGCTCACCCCGATGCCGCTGAGATGGCTGGCGACGGGCTAAAGGCGGTCTGCAAGGCGCTGGGCATCCCGCCAGTGCTGAGCTTTGGCACCTGCACCGACACCGGTCGCATCTCCATGCTGACCACGGCTTTGTCCGAACATCTCGGGGTCGACACCTCGGATCTGCCGATCGCGGTCACCGCTCCTCAGTACTTGGAGCAGAAGGCCACCATCGATGGCCTCTTCACCCTCGCCTACGGCCTCTACACCCATCTCTCCCCCACCCCACCAGTCACGGGCGGACCAGAGCTGGTCAAGCTGTTGACTGAGGACCTCGAAGGACTAACCGGTGGCAAGGTCGGCCTCGGCAACGATCCGAAGGAAGCCGCCGAAGGGATCATCGACCATATCAACAAGAAGCGCCAGGCCATGGGGCTTCCCGTGTAGGGCGAAGCCTGACACGGAGTCCAAAGGCCAGAGCCCAAAGGTCCAAGTGAGAACAAGATTGCCGTATAGACGACCAGAAGCCACGCATCGTGCGTGGCTTCTGGTCGTTTGGAGCGCTTGGTTTGCGAGCAATAAAGAAGTGGAGCCCTGCGTGGTTATGTTGTCTCTTCCTCGGGGATGCGCACATAGAGGTCTAGCTCACAGTAGTCATCTCTGGCTAGCTTCATGTCCACATACTCAAAGGAGCAGATCGCCTGTCTGGTGATGCCCCTCTCCGCAAGCCAGGTATACTCGATGAACGACCAGATATCGCCCAGTTGGCTCGTCAACTGCGTTGGGTGGTGTGTACCCACATAACGAAAGACCGCATAGTCACCGGTGGGGATGACAACCCTGGTCATGTCACTGGGGATGATAGAGCCCTCCTCAATCTGCAGAGCGGACATATACTCGCTGTAGCCGGCGTGATACTCATCCCACCAAGAGAAGCCATAGTACACCAACGGATCAACAGGATGCTGAATCCGCATGCTGTGATGATAGAAGAAGTCCGCCGCCATCTTAACCGCGGCCCGGTTGTAGTAGGAGTCATCGACGCTCATTCGGACCCTAAGCCCACCAAGCATGAAGGCTGGACGGTGAACGGTGAAGGGTGTGAGGATCAGCCCATTGTCAGCGGACTGAATGCTGCTGGGAGTGATCCGACCAACGATCCGCACCTCTGGGCGCCGTCGGCGATACTCCTGCGGGCTAAGGCCAAACTCCCGCTGAAAAGCGCGCGTGTAGGAGCTCTCATGCTCATACCCGAGGCGTAAGGCGATCTCTCCGATCCTCTGCTCGCTATGCAACAGATCGTATAGGCTCTTGGCTAAGTGGCGGGATCGAGCGTATTCAATCAGCCCTTTTCCTGTCAGCGCACTGAAGATCCGGTTGAGGTGATATTTCGAGAGATACACCTTGCCGGCAATATCATCCAGACTTAGGTACTGATCGCTCGCCTCGATCACGTCTACCGCCTTCAGTACGGAGTCTCGCATCGCGTTCATGGCTGCACCACCATGCATCATTTTCATTCGTCTATAGCATCGGGCAAAACAGCAAGAAATGCTAGGGGGTTGTCTGACTTTTTTTGCTACGATGTTGACATCAGCATAGGAGGTGCACCATATGCCGGAACTGCCAGAGGTCTACCATATTGCCCAGCAGATGAACGAGCGGCTACGGGGGAAGCGGATTGCCCATGTCGAGATCCTGCAGGAGAAATGCCTAAACTGCCCGCCAGAGACCTTTCGCGGACTGATACTCGACCATCCAATCCTAAACGTCCGCTCACGGGGGAAATGGTTGCTCACCGAGCTGGATGGTGGTAATCATCTGTTGATCAGCCTGGGGATGGGGGGCGATGTGATCTATCATGCGGCTGGTGAGGAGTTCACGGGGAAGCGCCAGTTCCTATTCACCTTTGATGATGGCAGCGCCATGCATCTCTTCTTCTCCTGGTTTGGTTATGTACATGCCGCCGACAGACATGGTCTAGCTCAGCACAAGATGACTGCCGATCTAGGGGTCTGCCCCCTGAGCGATGAGTTCACCTTTGAGTGCTTCGAGGAGCTGCTGCGCGGGCGCAAAGGCGGAATCAAGGCCTTCTTGATGGACCAGCATCATGTCGCTGGCATCGGCAACGTCTACATCCAGGATATTCTCTATAAGGCGAGGCTTCACCCCAACCGCAAGATCAACGAGATCTCGGTCGAAGAGCGTCGGGCGCTTTATGAAGCGATCCGGGGGCATCTGCGCTATGCCGCTGACCTCGGGGGACTGGTCTACGAGTGCGACTTTTATGGCCAGCCGGGGGGATACACCTATGACCTGGTCGGGCACAAGCCAGGAGCCCCCTGCCCGGTATGTGGTAGCCCGGTGCAGGAGATTCGGACGGGCAGCACGCGCTCGTATATCTGCACACAGTGTCAGAAGTAGGTGAACGGTAGAGTGAAACGCAAATTCGAGGTCATCGCCACATGTCTAGAGCAGCAGTTAGGCAAGAAACGTACGGCAGCACTGATGGATGGGGTGGAGATCGTCTTTGGTGGCAACCCTGAGCATTCCGCCAGATGGATCAGTTCCTTTATCACGAAGCTGAAGCAGGAGTCTGAAGTGGACTTGGACAGGCTACTTGGCGCCTATTGCCCCTGTCAGATGGATGAGAGAACTATCGAGCAGGCTAAGGCAATACTCGACTCCTCCGCTACCACTGGACAGTTCGTGCGGGAGATGAAGCGCCAGAACGTGATCGGGCGTGATATCCGCTATGAGGCCGGGGAGAACGCCATCTATATCACCAAACGCTACGCATGCGAGGCTGGCGGCGGTAGCGATCAGACTAACCTAGTAGCTCAGCGCTGCCATTGTGATCTAGTCAACGCCACGACCGAGCCTATCCCCAGCAACTACTGCCACTGTGCCGCCCGGTTCTACTACCCGCTTTTTTCGTCACTCTTTGGAAAGCAGGTCTACATCGAGCCGGTCAAGACCGTACTCAGTGGCGACGACGAGTGCGTGTTTGCCGTCAGGATCGATGGTCGACCCTGGTCGAGAGAGGAGCGGATCGCCGCTCTGGTGGATGAGCGCTATCCATTGGCAGCTAGGTATGACCCATCCTGGATATTGGAGAACGAGATGGGCTCCCAGTGCCTATGGCTGGCAGAGGGTGTGACTCGTAAGATGGAGCTGCGACCGGGAATGCGAATCTTAGATATGGGCTGTGGTAAGGCGCTCACATCCATCTTCCTGGCGAGGGAGTTCGGCATGCAGGTCTTTGCCAATGATTTCTGGATACCCGCCAGCGAGAACTGGAAGCGCATCAGTGCTGCAGGTATGGGGCATCTGGTCTGTCCCATCACGGGCGAAGCGCACTCTCTCCCCTATGCCGAAGGCTTCTTCGATGCCATCGTCTGCGTCAACTCCTATCAGTTCTACGGAACAGCCGACACCTACTTCAACGAGTACTTCGTCAACCTGGTCAAACCGGGCGGCCAGATCGTCCTGGCGGTGCCCGGTCTACACGAAGAGTTTGGCGATGAGCTTCCTCCACATATGCAGGAAAGCGGCTTCTCGCTCTTCTACTTCCACTCCCCCCAGTGGTGGCGGAGGCACTTCCAGCGCTGTGGAACAGTAGACATAGAGCTGATCGATGAGTTCGACGGCGAAGGCAGCGACCTGATGCTCAAATGGGAGCCGATCGTCGACCGCACGCATGGTGCGCGTATCGACCGGGGACGCAATCTCGCTTGGGTTAGGATAGTCCTGCGCAGAAAGTCATGATGGTCGATTGGTTTGCCAGCAGCAAATGAACAAATGAAGCCTGACCCCGGGGTCAGGCTTCATTTGTTCATTTGCTCTTATTCAAAGGCCTGCCAATACTCATCGCCCCAGTACCTCTTGATGAACTCATCGCGGCCGGAGATCTTGCGGTCCTGCTTGTACTCGGTTGGGCTCTTCTTATAGAAGTCCTGATGATACTCCTCGGCATCGTAGAAGGTGGTGGCGGGCAGGATCTTGGTTACGATCGGATCGGGGAAGCGACCCGAGGCGTCCAGTGCCGCCAGCGAGGCCTCGGCCTGTGCCTTCTGCTCGGGAGTGGTGTAGAAGATGGCCGTGCGGTAGGATGGACCGCGGTCATGAAACTGCCCACCGTCGTCGGTCGGGTCGATCTGCATCCAAAAGGCCCGCAGCAGCTTATCGTAGCTGACGATCGCTGGGTTGTAGGTGATCTGGACCGCTTCGTAGTGGCCAGAGGTCTGCGCCTTGACCTGGGCGTAGGTGGGATTCTCGGCATGCCCGCCGATATAGCCGGACTTCACCTCGGTGATGCCATCGAGGACATCAAACGGTGAGACCATGCACCAGAAGCAGCCACCAGCAAAGATGGCGATCTGTTTGTCCATGCTTCTCTACCTCCTGTTGGGGATTTGGATTGGGAAGGCCACGCGTAACGCGTGGCCTGTTGTTATTGTTGGGTTATGGAGAGGAACGGGGAACCGGCGACGCGGGCGCGGCTAAGCAGCGCCCCTACATGAGGGATCTAGGCGCCTGCGCAGCTCACGAGGGGCGAGGGACGAGGGACGTGGGGCCCCTACTTCAGGTTATAGAACGTGGCTAGACCTGGGAAGACGGCGGCGGCGCCTAGTTCTTCTTCGATGCGGATTAGTTGGTTGTACTTCGCCACACGGTCGGTTCGCGAGGGGGCGCCGGTCTTGATCTGCCCGGCGTTAGTGGCGACGACCACATCGGCGATGGTGGTATCCTCGGTCTCACCGGAACGATGGGAAACAACAGCGGTAAAGCCGGCCCGTTTGGCCATCTCGATGCAGTCGAGGGTCTCGGTCAGGGTGCCGATCTGGTTCAACTTGATCAGGACAGAGTTGGTGGCCTTAAGCGCAATCCCCTTCGCCAGACGCTCGGTATTGGTGACGTAGAGATCGTCGCCGACGATCTGAATACGGTTACCCAAGCGCTGGTTAAAGAGCTGGTAGCCATCCCAGTCGTCCTCGGCCAGACCATCCTCGATGGAGATGATCGGATACTTCTCTGCCAACTGCGCGTAGTAGTCGACCATCTCAGTGGAGCTGAGGCTGCGCCCCTCACCCGCCAGCAGATACTTGCCATCCTTGTATAGCTCGGTGGCAGCAGTATCCAGGGCGATATGGCAGTCCTTGCCGGGCTCGTAGCCAGCCCGCTTAATCGCCTCAACGATATAGACCAAGGCCTCTTCGTTAGACTTCAGATCAGGGGCGAAGCCGCCTTCATCACCGACGGCGGTATTGAGCCCCTTCTCCTTGAGCACCTTGCGCAGAGAGTGGAAGACCTCGGCACCGATCCGTAGTGCCTCTGCCCAGGAAGACGCGCCAGTGGGCATGACCATGAACTCTTGGATATCGACGTTGTTATCGGCATGCTTGCCACCGTTGAGGATATTCATCATCGGCACAGGCAGGCTCTTGGCGTTGGTACCACCGATGTATTGATACAGCGGTAGACCGATGGCATCAGCGGCAGCCTTGGCCACAGCCAAGGAGACGCCGAGGATGGCATTGGCGCCGAGCTTCTCTTTATTGGGCGTGCCGTCCAGGTCGATCAGGAACTGGTCGATGGCCGGCTGGCAGAGGGCATCCATGCCGATCAGTTCAGGAGCGATGACGTCATTGACGTTGCTCACCGCAGTCAGAACGCCTTTCCCTAAGTAGCGGCTCTTATCGCCGTCGCGGAGCTCGACCGCTTCATAGGCGCCGGTCGAAGCACCAGACGGAACAGCAGCACGACCGACTGCGCCGCACTCGAGAGCGACCTCCACTTCGACGGTGGGGTTGCCACGCGAGTCAAGAATCTCACGGGCGAAAAGGTCAACGATGGTGGTGTTGATCATATGTAACCTCCTTATATTGATGAGCCATCAGGCATCAGGCATCAGCCATCAGGGGAGCAATCTTGCGTCCGTCCTTATGCCCTCGTGTCCCATAGATCACTAGTCCTGCTAAGTCTCCACGAACTACTGCTTACTTCGGCCTGATGCCTGATGGCTTCGGGCTCTTCAACTATCCCCCTGTATTGTTCATCCAGTTACGGAAAGTATTTCGCCTGTGGGCTGTCAATTCCTGCGATTGCGGTCGAAAATGTGCCATTGAGAACTTCGAGCGGACAAACGTAAAATGTAGGAATTGGTGGTATATTGGTATTATCACCAGTTATTTCCGGAACGACTGTCCACACTCGATACCATTCGTCTACTAGGCAAGGGGGAGTACAAAAAGTGAAAGTCTACGGGTGGCATGTCCAGGGATACCGGGGTATCTCACTGTTGCTGGTTGCCTGCCTGATCGTAGGCATGTTGCCTGGGGCGCCGGTCGCAGCTGCGGGGCTCGCTAATGTATCTCAATCTGCTTCCCCGACAGCGCTCAGCCCCATGACCATCGCTGAGGCTGTGGGACAACGTGCTGAGAGGGCCGGACGACCGTTGGCCTACCATGTGCTCTCCACCCCAGCAAAAGCGGGGAACACTGCAACGCCGATCACAACAGCTGTCGGTCCCATCCAGACCCATATCCCTACTGCCCAGGTCTCGATCCTCGGAGCGTGGCAGAACCCCAACCAAGTGCTGCTGCGTTGGGTGCCCCAAGGAGAGTGGATCCCTGAGAGTGGTTACAGCCTCTATCGGGTCGCCAATGGCAAGCGTACAGAGCTTGCTGCCGGACTTGGACGTTCCGATCAGGCAACCCTCACCATGGTCGATCGGGATCGGCTCGCCGGGCAGCTACAGTCCCTGGGGCAGCACCTTGCTGCAGCGCCCGCGCCTGAGGTCGCCAGCAACGAGTGGGTGGAAGGTCCGCTGGTGGCCAGCCAGGACGACCTTGGCGCGCTTGCTGGCGATCTGAGATCCCAGGTCCGTCTGAGTGACAATGCCAGGGAAGCGCTGCTCGCCAAGGGCCTGATCACGTCGACTACCAGCGCTGCCGAAGCGGAGAAGGCTCTCTACAAACTCAACGCCCAGCCCAAACTCCAACCCAACCAGGTCGTCTCAGGGCAAACACGCTTCAACGAGCACCTTCTCCAGGCGCTGCAGAACCAAGCACCCGGCCCAGCCATCCCTGTCTCCCTAAATGGCGTAAGGCCCCCGGTCCTGCTAAACAAGCAGATTACTGCGAGCCAAGCCGCGAGCTCCAGCAACCCAGCAGCCATAGGGTTAGCCCTCAGCCCGGCGCTGCTGCCTACCGCCTTGACCGAGATCAGCGCCACAGATGCGCTGCTGCAAGCACGTCACGACCTAATCAGCCTCGCCAACGTCCGCTTCGAGCTGGCATTGGTCGCAGGACTCGCCTTCGTAGATCAGCTCGAGATGGGTCAGTTCAAGACAGGGGATAGCCTCACCTACGAGCTGGTCCCAACCCCCACGGCAGGTAGTACGCCAAATCCCCTCGTCAGGGCCAAGGTCACCGTCAAGGTGGGGGTCGAAGAGCGGCCTACTCCACCCACCGCCATGCAGGGCTATGGGATGGATGGTCGTGTCTATCTACGCTGGGACCTCGCCAAGGATGAGTATACCAAGAAGGTGCTTTCGGGATACGTGATCGAGCGCCGCAAAGAGAGCGGCGAGTTCGAGGCACTGAATCCGTACTCTCCCGCTGTGATCAGCTACTCAGCGGACGAGAAGGGCGTGCTCTACGAGCAGGCAGCCTTCTTCACTGATGATGGCTCCAAAGGTAGGCAGGAGCACTTCCGTGATGGTGACCGTCTCTATTATCGTGTCTATGGGGTCGATATCTTTGGACGCAGAACACCATCCTCGCAGCCGATCGATATCGACGTGATCAAAACTCTACCACCTGTAGCCCCATCGGTCCGGCAGCCGGTCCTCTCGACCGCCACGTCCGGCAGTCGTTTCTCACTGAACTCAGAGACCCTTCCCGTCAGCGCACGAAGCACAGCCAGCGGTCTACCACGACTCCTGCCAACAGCTCTCTCCCCAGGGATTGAGAGATCGGGCGAATCCATCTCAACGCAGACTCTAAGCCCTGCTGTAGTGAACCAAGGTCTATACGCCACCCAGCTCAATGATGAGGTGGCTGCACAAATGGCCCTAGCGCTGCGGATGCAGACGATTCGTGATCTCCATCCTGGGAAAACAGGTATCTTCGTCCCCTTCAGCCACAGCCTGCAAGTACAGGCAAGCCGTCAGACAGCACCAGAGACCCCGCAGATCTCGCGTGATCTGGTCGAGTATCGCGTCTACCGCAGTGAGGCTGAAGGAACGGGTCGATTCACTGACCCCAAACTGGTCAAAACGATCTCGCTACAGGACGCTGAGCTGTATGTTCCGAAGGCCAACCCGAAGAACGATATCCTCTACTATGACACTGACGTGAAGCCAGGGCGCTTCTACGCCTACTGGGTCACCGCATGCGATAGCTGGGGCAACGAGAGCAGCTGCAGCGAGCCACGGACCGTGGGGTATCCGACTCCTCTCGCTCCAGCAGCTCCTGCCCCTGTGAAGGGATCATTCGCAGTCAATCAGGCTCTCTTTGCCCGCGAACGCATCCCTGGCTTCTTTCAGAGGTATCTCCCTGTCCCCGGCCCATCGTCCTCGGGCGCGCCAATCACTGGTGCAAGCCTTCTGAAGGACCAGATCACTGGCGTCTTACCATCCACGACTACACCGAGTGCCATTGCGGTTGGCCCGGCAGCTGAACTTAAGGTCGCGCCGACCAGCTTCGACCCGAACAAGATCCAAGCGGTGGTGGTCGTCGGCTATGACGAAGTTCTGCCCGATGGTAGCGTCAACGTTTCATGGCATCCCGATGCCAACTCGGATACCGCTGGCTACAGCCTCTACCGTACGCTTGATCCCGCCACCTCTGCAGCCACGGCGGATACTGACACCATCCTCGCCAGTGCCAACCGCTTATTCTACATCAGGGTCAAAGCTGGACTGCAGGAGACGCATTTCCGTGACAGGATCACCCCTCGCCCCCAGTCAGGATGCATCTACTATATCGTCATGCGGGAGACCAAGGCTACCACCGGCACTGAGAGCGGTCCATCGCCGCAGCCAGGTGGACACGTCACTCTCTCATGGACCGCTAGCACTGATCCCCAGGTAGCAGGCTACCGCATCTATCGCGCGGAGATCCCTCGTGATACCGCGGAGAAGCTCGAGGCTAACCCTGCTTCAGTGCCCACCAGATGGGAGCAGCAGCTCTCATGGCAGCTAGTGGCGGATGGTGTAAAGGCCGCGACTTATACCGAAGCAGTCCCCCAGAGCTTGGTTCATTACTTCCGCTACCGGGTCGCAGCGGTAACCGTCTGGGGTGTGGAGTCTGCCGTCGCTGCGGTCACGCCTACCATCCGTATTCCCACCACCGTACCACCTGCGGTCCCTCCTCTGCTGACGCCCATTGCTGGCCCTGGTCAGGTCTTGCTGCGTTGGAAGCCGGTCAGTGAGGCAACCCGTTACAATATCTATCGCAGTGCCAAACCCCTGCCCATTCTCGAACTCGCTGATTGGGAGAGCGCCCTGGCGAAGATCGGCAAGCTGACTTCAGCAGCCACCTCAAGCCCCAGCAGCTCAACGCCGACCCAGTCCGCAGGGTCTGCGCCTGCAGTACGGACCGCCCGCGCCACGCGCATCCGCCAGAGTATCGACAGCCTCTCCACCGCCGATCAGTTGAAGATCTATCAGAATATCAGAGATGAACACGGGGTCCTTGCCCTCACGCCCTATGGCCGACTTGATCTGGCGTCAGCCAAGGGGATCCAGTGGTTGCCCTACCACACGGTCGATATCAGCTACCTGGAGAATGAACAGAAGCTCAGGGACGGCTCCACCGTCACCTGGGTTGATGACAAGGCATCCTACCCCCAAACCTACCTTTACACCGTCGAGGCGGTGAACGTCCGTGACAAACTGCCCTCGGACCGGTCCGAACCGATCTCGGGAACCCCGCAGAAAGGCAAGGGCGAGGCCGCACCGACGCCAGTCTCAGCCCGCTGGACCAACGCGGGCGTGCAGCTCAGTTGGCCGGAGTATAACCATCCCGATCTAGTGGGTTACCTGGTCTTCCGTGCCACCAGCAGTGCAGGCGACTATGAACAATGCAGCCCGCTGCTCGATAGTCCGACATTCATCGATACTGCCACTGCGGGTGGGATGACGTACTGGTATAAGGTCGTCATCATCGATGAGGCGGGCCTGCTCTCAGCAGCTAGTCTGCCGGTATCCTGCGCTGTTCCTGGGTTCGGCAGCAATATCTCCGTTCCACCCATCAAGGTCCCCGATCTGAAGCTTCCCCAACTGCCGACCATCCCAAGAACACTCCCCGATCTGAAGCTTTCTTATCGCCTAAGCCCACTTGTTATTGACCGCACTCCAATGGGAATGTCCGCGACGTCAACTGCGCTTCCACCGATCAAACCACCAATCATCCCACCGATTATCCCGCCCATCGATCCGCCTAAGGAAGAGCCACCAACCCCTGTACTTCCACCCGTGATCGTCCTTCCGCCGATCATCAAGCCGCCTATCCTGCCGACACCGACCTTGCCAGCGGCACCGACCAATCTGCGTGCGGTAACAACCACCTCCACTTCGGTGGCGTTGACTTGGGACGCGCCTCGGGTCGCCCCCACTGGCTACCGCGTCTACGGAGTAGTTCGCAGCGCCACATCGGTCGCGCCCCCTGCTCCAACACTACTAGGCACCACACTGACCCCGAGCGTCGAGATCCCCAACCTCAAGCCCAAGACCACCTATCTCCTCACAGTCAAGTCATATACAGCGTTGGGAGAATCACCCGCGTCATCACCACTGTCGGTCACGACCCCCGCTACCCCACTTCCCACCACCATGACCATCAGCGGCTACACTGTCGAAGGGCTCACTTGCACAGATCTCGCCGCAAGCGAGCTCATCTGCACCGGCAAAATCAACCTTCCCGATCTAGCACCGATCCCGGTCAAGGTCAAGATCACCACCTATACAGGGCAGGTGATCACCAACGGTAGTGTGCAGCTGCTTTCCGCCTACAGCCAGCCGTTGGGACCTGCTACACTCGAGCTATCAGCCCTGTCGGTTAGTACCAGCAAGGCAGGAGCAACACTGACCGGACGGCTGAGCGTTCCAGGACTTGAGGTGAATGGCACCAACCGCGGGCTGCCATTCGTCGATGCAGAACTCAGTTCCGATGGAACATTGACTCTGCCTACGACAACATCTGTCCATATAGGTGACTATACGTTGAAAGGTGCGACCACCATCTCCGTCGGTCTTAACCCTTCGCAACGGCAGATCACGCTTAGGGGCGGTACCATGGAGACGGCGTTCGGGCAGTTGACCAAGGCCAATGAACGCTTCCAGTTCCGCTTCACTGAGGTTCGGATCGACTTCCAAGGCAAGCTGAGTGGGACTTTTCACGCGGTACCATGGACCAGCGTCAATCTGGCCATCCCGGTGGGAATGGAGCTGCAGCTCGCCTCTGCCTCGCTCGAACTGCTCGACAACGAGGTTATCGCGGAGAAGAGCAAGGTCGATGCGAAACTGATGCTTCCCTTCGCCAGAGGCGAGATCATCTCACTGAGCGGGACGGATCTATTCAAACAACCTATCCAAGGGATTGCGTCACTGGGTACTACTACGGTTAGCCCACCTACCAGAGCGAACTTCCCTGCCACTGGACGACTCAATGTCGCCTCGCTCGCCCGTCAGAGCGGGTCCAGCAAACTAGTGGTCCTCGACGACAACAGCCGCCAGTTGGTCGCCGCCAGCCTAGGATACGCTCTCAATCTGGGCAAAGTAGCAGCTAAGGTCAACCTCGCGCCTGTCGACCCACTTAACCGTGGCACCATCAGCTTCCAGATCGCGACATGGGATGGCACCGGTTTCCTGCCTACTGCTGATCAGACTGGGGCGCTCCTACCGATCCTGCTCGAAGAGATTGACCAGGCGAGCTCGAGCGAAGCCAAGCCTGAGCAGCGGCCAGTCATCGAGCTGAGTGCCCAGGAGTTGACCGTCCAGCTCCTCCCCCGCGAGCCGAGGAGCGAGGCTGAATGGATCGGGCACAACGCCCCATCCTATATCGGCTTCACCATCGAACGCGGCGCTGGCTTCCTGCCGTCGGACTATATCCGCCCGAAGGACCCGAGCCAGAAGACCAAGTTCAAGCTGGACGTGCAGGGCGGAACGATCAGCTACGACCGGGTCGGGTTGCGTGGCCGGGCCGACAATGAGGCTTCCTCTGTCTCAGAGGTTCCCGTTCTGCTCAACAACGCTGTGGATGCGGTGGTCACCAAGGCTGGGATCGAGCTCTATCGGAACCAGGCGGTGGTCGATGTTGATGGTCGGATCCATGCCGCGAACCTGCAGCGTGATCTCCTCTTCCACGCCTTCACTGACCCCAAGACCGAGAGCCTGATCTTCTCTCTGCTAAGGGAGAAGGAACAATCGATCATCACCGTCACCGGTGGGCAGCTGATCGGTTCGGACCTGCATATCGATGGCGTCTCGGTCATCCAGCACCAGGAGCTCAATACCTCGGTGGAGTTCATCGACCTGACGTTTAGGGCCCCTGTGGTCCACGGCAATGAAGCGACCGGAGCTACCCAGGTGGCAGCCTACGGCTTCGCCTTGGCGGCCAAGCCTGTTCACGCCGACTTCCACAGCTTCGACATGGAGATTCGCTGTCTGCGCTTCACCGATGAAGGCGATCTACGTCTCCTCGGGGCTGTGAAGCTGGCCGACGATATCCCGGTCAACATGAATCTAGAGGACGATGAGATCCGCCTGCGTCAGGCCATCACGTCAGCTGCCCCTCAGGTGACCAGCAGCGCTAAGCTAGACTACCACTATCAAGAACTGGTCAAGATCAAGGGCTCGCTTGGCTTCGATGGTCAGGAGTATCGCGATCAGGGCGACGGCCGCTTCTGGTTCACCATCGGCTCCGATCCCGAGCAGCCCCTGGGTGGGGTCAAGGGGAACGTCAAGGTTCGTATCGGCGCCAACGAATACTCCTACTGGGTGATGAAGTTTGACCTTCCTGAGCGCATCCCCCTAGGCCCCCTGCAGCTCGACACCAGCTTCTCTGGAATGGCGGGTTACAATGTGGCCATTCCAGGGGCAGATGGAGCGATCAGCGTTCCATCCGGCTGGAGCGACGGATCCTTTGCCAGTTGGGGCAAACAAAACAATGGGCGCTCCTTCTTCGTGGCTCAGACACCATTGCATCTGATGGTTGGCGTAGAGACCCTGTTCACGTTAGACCCAGTGCGACTGGTCATTGAACCAGGGCCCGCTCTTACCATGGATGCCGCGGTAATCTGGGAAGGCAAAGCAATCGCCTTTGGCTCGATTGGCTACTACCATCCAGAGCATCGTTTCTCAGCGGTGCTGACCGTCCCCGAGATGAGCCTACCGGTCTTCCCGCAATACACGGTCAGCGGCTCCATGAGCTTCGGCGTAGGGCCCGATTACTGGGCGATCGCCCTGGGCTATCCGGAGCTGGTCACCGTAGGGCTACCGATCAGCGGCCTTCCCTGCGAGTTCGGAGCAGGCTTCGGCTACGAGTATGACCAGGGCCGCAACACCTTGAAGATGCGAGCCATGGCCAGTGTTGACACCGGCGATGTCACGCTCGGGATCGTCTACATCCGCGCCTATATTCGCGCCGACGGCGAGATCATTCTGGAACTGCCGTCCGATTTCCAGATGACCCTTCACATCCAAGGCGGTGCGGAAGGCGGGGTCAAACTAAGGGGCAGGAGGTTCCGCGTCATCCGCATGGGCCTAGATCTGCTCGGCCAAGGCGTGAAAAACGGTGACAGCTTGCGTGTCTCAGGTAATGCACGCGTCTACTGGAGTGTGGATCTGTGGCTACTGGAAGTGGACGGATCTGTTAACTGGAACATGAGTATGGATTTGTAGGCGGAAGTTGCCCACAGCCCACAGCCCGCGGTGGGGCCAACCGTTAGCCGGGCGTAAGGTGTCATCTTCTATATGGTGCCACGGAAGAGGTGGCATAGGGAACTGCAGAAACAAGATCCGGCGTCGAGGACCAATCGGTCTTCGACGCCGGCTTCATTCGATCGATCTCCTTTACTGTGGGCTGCGGGCCGCGGGCTGTGGGCTCTGTAACAGCGTCTTCCCTGTCATCTCCGCGGGCTGCGGGATGCCCAGCAGCTGCAGCATGGTGGGGGCGATATCTGCTAAGATCCCTTCATTGCGCAGACGGTAGTAGCCATCCGCGACCATGATAAAGGGTACTTCCGTCGCGGTATGGGCGGTGTGCGGCTCGCCGGTCTTGGGATCTACCATCTGGTCGCAGTTGCCGTGATCGGATGTGACCAGCACCGCGCCACCCTTGCTCAGGACCAGCTCAGCAATCTTGCCTAGGCATTCATCGACTACTTCCACTGCTCGGACCGCAGCGGCGAAGTCGCCAGTATGCCCGACCATATCGCCATTGGCGAAGTTCAGGATCACGACATCGTGACGGTCAGCTCGAAGTTCCTCCAAGAGCGCTTCGGTGACCAGGTAGGCGCTCATCTCGGGTTGTAGGTCGTAGGTGGCCACCTTGGGTGAAGGGATCAGCTTGCGATCCTCACCAGGAAAGACCTCTTCCACTCCACCGTTGAAGAAGAAGGTGACGTGGGCGTACTTCTCCGTCTCGGCAATCCTCAGCTGCGTTAGCCCTTGACGGGAGATGACCTCGCCAAAGGTGTTGGCCATATCCACAGGCTTGAATGCCTGCGGCATGGGCAGGGCTTTCTCGTACTCGGTCATCCCTGCCATCCAGATCCGGGGGCGGTGGCCTCGTTGAAAGCCGTCGAACTCGTCATCCAGGAGCGCATGGCTGATCTCGCGCGCCCGGTCAGCACGGAAGTTGAAGAAAAGGACCGAGTCACCGTCCTCGATCACGGCCGGCTTCAGACTGTCGGAGACGATCACCGTGGGCTTGACAAACTCATCGTTCTCACCCTTGGCATAGGACTGTTCCACGGCCTGCACGGCAGAGCTTGCCTGTTCGCCCTTCCCATGAATCATCGCATCCCAGGCGAGCTGCACGCGCTCCCAGCGTTTATCGCGGTCCATGGCATAGTAGCGCCCCATTACCGTGGCGATCTGACCGACACCAATCTTGGCCATCTCCTGTTCCAACCGCTCCAGGTAGCCGATAGCGCTCTGCGGAGGCACATCGCGACCGTCGAGGAAAGCGTGGACATAGACACGGGTAAGCCCCTGTTCTTTGGCCATATGCAACAAAGCAATCAGGTGATCAATATGGCTGTGGACCCCGCCGTCGGAGACCAACCCCATGAGATGCAGTGCCTTGTGCTTCTCTTTGGCGCGCCTCATCCCTTCGAAGATGACGCGGTTCTGGGCAAGCTCGCCACTACGAATGGCTTTGCCGATCAGACCCAGCCACTGGTAGACGATCCGGCCAGCACCGATATTGAGATGGCCCACATTGGAGTCACCCATCTGACCGGGAATCAGACCCACTGCCTCGCCAGAGGTGGCCAGAGTCGTCCATGGGTAGGTGCTATACAGACGATTGAGCACAGGGGTCTTGGCATGGGCGATGGCGTTGCCCTCGATGGCGGGGCTCATCCCCCAACCGTCCATGACCACCAAGACCAAAGGTTTTACTGGCATGTAACCTGATCCGCCTCCTTGGCGATCTTGGCGAAGCCATCGGCATCAAGGCTAGCACCGCCCACAAGGGCACCGTCAACCTCAGGCTGACCAATATACTCCGCGATATTGCTAGCTTTCACGCTGCCGCCGTAGAGGATGCGCACCTGATCAGCACTCTCAGCACTGAACTGGCGGCTGATCTCCTGGCGGATGGCATGGATGACCTGATTGGCGTCATCGCCGCTCGACGACCGTCCGGTGCCAATCGCCCAGATCGGCTCGTAGGCGACCACAATGCCCGCCACCTGCTCACTGGTCAGCCCGTTCAGGCCTGCGGCGACCTGGCGCGTGACGATGGTCTCGGTCTGCCCCTGCTCACGCTCCTCGAGCGTCTCGCCGACGCAGAGGATCGGGATCATGTCGGCCGCGAGGACGGCTTTGACCTTCTTGTTGATCAGCTGGTCATCCTCACCGATGATCTGACGGCGTTCGGAGTGACCGAGGATGACGTAGGTGCAGCCTAACTCGCTCAGCTGCCCGGGGGCTATCTCACCCGTGTACGCACCAGAGGATGCCCAGTAGCTATTCTGAGCACCCAGGCTGATTGCACTGCCGGTCAGCTGATCACGGACTGAGGCGAGAGCGGTAAAGGGCGGGCAGATGGCCACGTCGGTCTTGGTCAACCCCTGCACCTGGGGGGCAAGGGCTTTGACCAGCGCCACCGCCTCGGCCACGGTCTTGTTCATCTTCCAGTTTCCTGCGATGAGTTGACGTCGCATGTCGTTACCTCCATGAGTCCCTAGTGTCTAGTCCCTAGCGGAGCACGGGGAGCAAGGGGATTACGCAAGGGTCGCCATCTGGCGACCCGCGGGCGCGGCAAGCAGCGCCTCTACCTCTAAGGGGATTCGGTTGTAGTCGCGCAGCCATGCTGCGCTATGGCCCTTGTTCTAGTGACCTGTGTCTGATCCTACTTATCCATCAACGCTGCCACGCCGGGTAGCACCTTACCTTCGAGGAACTCTAGCGAGGCGCCGCCGCCGGTGGAGATATGGCTCATCTTGTCGGCCACGCCGGCTGCTTCTACGGCAGCCGCGGAGTCACCACCACCGATGATGGAGATAGCCTGAGAGTTGGCGATGGCCGTCGCCACACCCTTAGTGCCAACGGCAAAGGGCTCCATCTCAAATACGCCCATTGGACCGTTCCAAACCACTGTCGCCGCGCTTTTCAACTCCCTGGCAAACAGATCGATGGACTTAGGACCTATATCAAGCGCCCGATCCCTGGCTCCCACCTGGTCAGCCTCGACCACGCGGTGCGGGGCGTCAGCCTTGAACTCTTCAGCAACAACTAAGTCTACGGGGAGTAGCAGATGGACCCGCTTGGCTTCGGCCTGATCCATGATCATTCTGGCGGTCTCAACCTTGTCCGCCTCGACCAGAGACTGCCCCATCTCAAAGCCCTTGGCCTTGAGGAAGGTGTTGGCCATGCCGCCGCCGATAATCAGGGCGTCGACCTTGCTGACAAGATTGTCCAACACTGCGATCTTATCCGAGACCTTGGCTCCGCCGATGACGGCAACGAAGGGGCGCTTAGGGTTCGCCAGAGCCTGCCCGAGGAACTCGATCTCCTTCTCCATCAGGAAGCCGGCCACCGACGGCAGGTGAGCGGCTACGCCCTCAGTGGTAGCATGGGCACGATGGGCAGCGCCGAAGGCGTCATTGACATACACGTCTGCCAGTTCGGCCAGTCTCTTGGAGAGCTCAGGATCGTTCTTCTCTTCCCCGGGGTGGAAGCGGGAGTTCTCGAGCAAGATCACTGTACCAGGCTGGATATTCTCGGTGGCCGCTTTGACCTCAGTACTGATGAACTCGTCGGTCTTGTGCACCGGGCGGCCCAGCAGGTCACCCAGATGCATGGCGACCTTATCGAGGCGGTACTCATCTACGACCTTGCCCTTGGGGCGACCAAAGTGCGAGGTGAGGATAACCTTGGCGCCTTGATCGAGCAGATATTGGATGGTCGGCAGCGCGGCGCGAATACGGGTATCATCGGTGATATTGCGGGCATCGTCAGTGGGCACATTGAAATCGACCCGCACCAGAACACGTTTGCCGCGGACCTCGATATCCCGAATGGTTTTCTTGTTCAACGTAAGCAACCTCCCTTTCATAAATGGCCTGCAGCCCACAGCCCACAGAGTGAAACACCAGTGCCACCTAGCGACAAACATGGAGAGACGCGGGCCCAGTCTGGCGCCCGCATCACAACACCTTTGGTCACTCACTTTGGGCTTTGGCCTTTGGGCTGGTATTGGTATCTAGCGCTAAGCGCTAGATGCCTTTCTGCCCCATGAAGCGGACGAGATCAACTAAGCGGCGGGTGTAGCCCCACTCGTTGTCATACCAAGCGACTACTTTAACCTGATTGCCGCCCATCACCATGGTCAGTTCGGCATCCACAATCGAGGAGTAATTGGAGCCCTTGAAGTCGACCGAGACCAGCGGGTCTTCGGAAACACTCAAGATCCCCTTTAGCTCACCCGCGGCAGCATCGCGCAGGGCTTGGTTGACCTCTTCGGCAGTAGTCGACTTAGCAGACTCGATAACCAGATCCACTACCGAGACCGTCGGGGTGGGGACGCGCAGAGCGAAGCCGTTGAGCTTGCCCTTCAGTTCAGGGAGAACCAGGGCGACCGCCTTGGCAGCGCCAGTGGTGGTGGGGATGATGGAAATGGCGCCAGCACGAGCGCGGCGCAGATCCTTATGTGCTTGGTCGAGGATGTTTTGGTCATTGGTATAGGAATGGACGGTGGTCATCATCCCTTTCACGATGCCAAAGCTCTCGTTGAGCACCTTGGCCACGGGGGCTAGGCAGTTGGTGGTGCAAGACGCGTTGGACACCACATGATGCTTGGCGGGGTCATACTTATCCTGGTTGACACCCAGGACGATGGTGATATCTTCATTCTTCGCCGGGGCGGATATAATTACCTTCTTGGCGCCGCCACCATTGATATGGGCGATGGCCCTCTCCTTGTCCGTAAACACACCGGTACAGTCGATGACAACCTCAACGCCCAGCTTACCCCAGGGGAGCTTCGCAGGATCCTTCTCACTGAAATAGGCAACCTCCTGTCCATTGATCACCAGTTTATCAGCCGCCGTCTCAATGGAGCCTTGGAAGACCCCATAACTGGAGTCGTAGCGGAAAAGATGTCCACTGGTCTTGGCGTCGCCGAGATCATTGACAGCGACGAGCGTCAGGTCATCATGTCCCAGGATCATCCGCGCAGCTATGCGACCGATACGACCGAACCCATTAATCGCAACTTTTACCATATAGTGAGCGCCCCTTTCAATTCTGGAAGTCATGTTACTGCTAACTGATATGAAGATACCCATGAGGCCACAGCTCTGTGTCCTCCACCTTGGCCTTTGGCCTTGGACTCCTGATTAGGCCGCAGGCCCCGGGCTAGCCAAGCAATGCATCCATCCGCCGTGCTGCCCCCTCATCGGTGACGAGCACGTGACTGGCACCCCCTTTTAGGACCGCCCAGATCGCCTCTGCCTTTTGGCTACCTCCCGCCACGGCGATACGATGTGGAATATGACTAAAGTCCTGCAGTCCCAGGCCCACCGAGGCAACGCTATGGACGATCTCTCCACTCCGATCGAAGAAGAAGCCAAAGGCTTCGCCCATGGCGCCAGCCGCCAAGAGCGCTTGGATCTCCTCATCGGTTGCACGGCGCCTGCGTGCCATCTCTGCCGCCCCGCCGATCCCATGGATCAGCAGATCAGCCTCCTTGATCAGTTCGAGAACCTCTGCGATACCAGGTTCACGCACCAGCGACTGCATGGCTTCGTGACTGAGGTTATCCGGCACATGCAGGAGGCGATACTGACCTCCAAGACGACGAGCGAGAGTCGCGGCAATGGTGCTGGCCTGGATCTCCACCCCTTCGCCCAAACCCCCTCGAGCGGGCACCACCATCAGTTCCCCGCGCGAGTTCGTCTGGGGCATGGCCTCTGCTACCTCAGCAATGGTACTGCCCCCGGCAACAGCGAGAACGCGCAGGCGTGACAGTTGCTCGTGGATCAGTTCGGTCGTTCGACGACCGAGAGCGCGCTTCACCTGCGGATCTTGGTCACTATCACCGTCTACCACATGGACTGCCTGTAGACCCAGCTTGCGTGCCAGTCGTAGCTCTAGATCAGTCAGTCCGCTCAAGGAGTACACCCAGGGGGTCGCGCGCTCCAGCAGTTGATCTCCGGCCGGGGTGAGGGAGATTCCCAGGGGACCGACCAGGACCAACCCTGAGTCTTTGAGCCGATCAACTTCGCTGCGCAGCACCCTTTCACTTAGCCCCAGCATATCAGCCAGACTACGCCGCCCAATGGGTTGATGAAGGTTGATTTTACGAAGGATATTGTACCTGACCTGAAGACAATCTATGAGATCGGGGGCCAGTCTCTGGAAAATCTCAAACAGTTGTTCCATCTGCCACCTCTTATGGGACGTTTTTTGTCCACCACTATACTATCATGTCCCATGTGCGTCAAAAAAATAAACCTCTGAAGCAATTATACTCCGGATGCCTCTAATTGGCAAACATGCCTAGGAGTCATAAGTCATAAGTCATAAGTCATAAGTCATAAGTCAAACAAGCTCACGTGGGCGTTCCCATCATAGCCAAGAGGCTCGCCAACGCCCGTGGGCGAGAAACTAACCTGCGCAACTCCTTCCGATTGACTTATGACTTATGACTCCTGACTCTTCCTACCCATACCTCTTCCTCTTCGCTGACGATGGAATACTCAGCTCTTCACGATACTTGGCCACGGTCCGACGAGAGATTACGACGCCCTGGCGAGTAAGCTCCTCGGTCAGCGTCTGATCGCTGAGCGGCTTGTGGGGATCCTCCTGAGCGATCATCTCCCTGATCTTCAGCTTGACGCTGTCACTGGAGAGGGTACCGCCACCCGCGCTCTCGAGGCCATTGGTGAAGAAGAACTTCAGCTCGAAGATGCCGCGAGGTGTTTGCGCGTACTTATTTGAGGTCGCACGGCTGACGGTTGATTCGTGAACCTCGACCTCTTCGGCCACATCTCTCAGCGTAAGTGGCGCTAGATGATGACGGCCAAAATCAAAGAAGGCTCTCTGCTTGCGGACAATGCACTCCATCACGCGATAAAGAGTCATACGCCGTTGCTCGATACTCTTCACGAGCCAAATAGCGGCATCCATGCGAGAGTGGAGATACTTGGCGGTATCGGTGTCCAAGCTCCGATCGCCAATCAAGGAGCGGTAAGCGCTGCTGACGGTAAGCCGTGGCGCAAAGTTATCGTTGACGACAATGATGTATTCCTTGCCCACGCGCTCCACGATCAGGTCGGGCACGATGTAGCGGTTGTCATTGGCGCTGCCGTATTTGCTGCCTGGCTTGGGATCCAGAGTACGGATCAGGTCCACTGCGTCTTGCACCTGAAGCACGGAGCAGCCTAGGCGCTCGGCGATCTTGGTCAGCTTGCCGCTGGCCAACTCATCCATATGGTCCGCGATGATCGCGTCCACGATCTCGCTATCGACGCCCAGTTGGTCGAGCTGGATCGCCAGGCACTCCCGGAGGTCGCGGGCGGCGATCCCAGCGGGATCGAAGCTCTGTAGCACCCGAATGATACGTTCCATCTCACAGCAGGTGATGTTGAAACGGTCGGTCACTTCGCTTAGGCCGGCAGGGAGATACCCCCGCTCATCGAGCAGGCCGAGGAGAAACTCGCCGATCTCGATCTCGGGCGGAGCGAGTGGGGCCATCTGCAGTTGAAATTGAAGATGGTCCGCGAGGGTGGGTACTGTGGCTACGTAGTTCTCATAGGAGCTAGTCTCCTCAAGGGGCTCCTTCGAGTTCGCCACGATGCCTAGATCACTGCGATCCTGGAAATACTCCTGCCAGTCGGTGTCTTGATCGCCTTCGCTAGGGGTCTCATGGTCCTCTTCGGCACTCTTATCGTCACTCTCTCCCCCATCTTCTTTGATCTCCAGCATGGGGTTGGACTGCAGCTGCTGCTCGATATGCTGGCTAAGCTCCAAGGTGGACATCTGCAGGATGGCGATGGCCTGGCGCAGTTCCGGCGTCATCACCAGTCTCTGTGTCTGTTCCAGTGATAGATTGAAACCCAACCGCACAGTCGCCACCTCCTTGCTCGGTCACTCGGTCTAGCTTAGCTTGATCTTCGCTGACGATATGCAAGAATCCTGCCAGATGGGCCTAACTGGAGATTAAAGGTAAGAGCGACGGGCGTACAGAGCCACTATTTAGGTTATTTGACTCCACATTCTGTATGCTCATGTTCGATCGCCCTTCTGTGGCATACTAAGCCAAGTGCCCAGCAAAAAGTCCGCAGCCATCGGGTATCAGCCATCAGAGCGTACGCGTGGTATGACGCGGCCTCGATTAGTCTCCACTGTGTCGGTGTCGAGGCGAGATGGGAAACTCACTAACTGCGAGGATGACTGGAGTGTGATCGATGCTCATATCATTTCTTCTCAGCACTGTGATCGGCTGCTGGGCCTGGTATCTGTTGATCCCACACTGCGCCTGCGATCACGTCCCATCGCCAATCAGCCTCGCTGTGGCCATGCGCCGTGTGACAGCCATTGATCTGATCACCCTGACACTGTTGTTCGCCATTTATCAAGCAGAAGCGTTCGTGGCGGTGCTCGCATGGCTTGTGATCCGTTTCAGTGGCGTTTACACCCTTTACCGCTATGGCTGGTATTGGCTGGCCGACTGGGCATCAGCCGCTGGGAGGTGCCGATAGGTGGAACATCTCAGCCCCAGAATAGTCTTCTGGCTGGGGCCCATCCCCGTGACCAACACGGTGACCATGACCTGGCTGGTAATGGCCGTTCTGACGATCTTCTCGGTGGTGGTCTCCCACTCGCTGCAGTTGAGACCCCAGAGGCTCCAACTGGTTGTCGAGATGGTCGTTGACTTCCTCAGTGGCGCCATCAAGGATGGCGCTGGTCTGCGAGGGCGCCGGTATCTACCGTGGATCGGCAGCTTCTTTCTCTTCATCGTGATCAGCGACTGGATGGCAGTCGTTCCGCGGCTAAAGCCTGCCACAGGTGACCTCTCTACGACGGTGGCGCTGGCGGTCATGGGCATCATCAGCGTGTGGGTGATCGGGATCAAGGAGAACGGCGTAGTCGGGTTCTTGCGCCACTTCATCGAGCCTTCGCCGATCCTGCTGCCTATCAACCTTATGGAGCAGTTGACCCGCCCCCTATCTTTAGCCATCCGCCTGTTCGGCAACATCTGGGGCGAGGAGGTTCTAGCCACAGTGGTCTTGATGATCGCTCCGCTCTTGGCCCCCGTACCGATCATGGCACTGGATCTTTTCACTGGCTTTATGCAGGCTTATATCTTCACCCTGTTGCTTATCTCCTATATTGGTGGAGTACTGCCCCACGAGGGCGAGGGAGGGCATTGAGAAAATGGATGCACGAATCTGGTTCTATGTCGCCACAGTGGTGTCAGCCGCTCTGGGAATCGGTATCGCGACGATCGGTCCAGGACTGGCCCAAGGCATGGCCGCCTCCAAGGCCATGGAAGGGATCGCTCGGCAGCCCGAGGCCGCTGGAGATATCTCGAGAAACCTCTTGTTTGCACTGGTCTTCTCTGAGACTCTGGTCATCTTCGCTCTCCTCGTCTCGCTGGTGCTGCTGTTCGTAAATCCATTCGCAGCGGTCTTCCGCTGATACCTCTTGTCCCTGGACAGTCGACGTTTCGAGTGGGAAGATCGAGGTGAGATGGCATGGAACTGAGTCCCTATACCGTAATCCTGCAGATGATCAACTTTCTCGTGTTGGTCCTGATCCTGAAGCGGTTCCTGTTTGGGCCGGTGATGAGCATGCTCAACCAGCGCCAAGAACTGGTCCAGGCCGACCTCGACCAAGCCGCTCAAGCCCACGCTCAGGCTGAGCAGCTTTACCATCAAGGTGAACAGGCTGTTGCCGAGGCCAACCAAAGGGTAGAGCGGCTGCTGAGGAGCGCCGAGCAGCATGCTGAGCAGCTGCAAGCAGAGGCGGCGGTCGAGGCTGAGGCACGGGCGAGGCGCTTGATCGACGAGGCTGAGGTCCATCTGCGCCGGGAGCAGGAGAAAGCGAGCCTAGCACTGAGACAGGAGGCGGCCCGGCTGGCTGTCAACGTGGCTATGAAGGCTCTACCTAAGGCGCTTGATACCCATCAGCAGCGACAGCTGCTAGATCAAGCCATCCGCGAGGTTGGCGGCGATGGCCGCTAAACGATCAGCGGTGGCCATACGCTATGCAAGAGCCATCTCGTCATCGAACCAGCAAGAGCTGGAGGCGATCCTCGCCGAGCTGGACGGGCTTCTCCAACAGCTGGCTGAAGAGCCCTCGCTCTGGGGCGAGCTCAACAACCTCGGTATCACACCCATGGCCAGGCTCGATCGCATTAGAGAGAATCGACCGGGGCTCAGCGCAGAGATGCTGGCACTGTTGCGTCTGATCATTGAACACCACCGTCTCGCTCTCCTCCCTGAGATTGTCAGCGAACTACGCAAGCTGCACCTGGAGCATACAGGTCGCATGCAGTTGACCGTGACCAGCGCCGTTCCACTTACGGATGATCAATTGGGCGATCTGCAAACGGCCTTGGCGAGGCGGTTTGGGCGTGCGGTTATCCTACAGTCGGTGATTGCTCCTGGGATCTTGGGCGGATTAATCATCACAGGTGAGGCCTGGGAGCTGGACCTCAGTCTGCGCACACGCCTCACCCGGCTGCAGCGACAGCTGGAGACAGGCGAGTTACTGAAGAACTGAAGAACTGAGTGCCCGGCACCGTTTCGACACTGGTGCCTTGGTGGCTTGGTGGCGCTCCGACGACAGGAGGAGATATTGTGACCATCCGCCCTGAAGAGATCAGTGCTGTCCTGCGGCAGGAGTTGGAGAACTATCGGCAGCAGGACGAACAGGTCGTGGAGTTCGGAACAGTGCTGACCGTTGGCGATGGCATTGCCCGTGTTTACGGCCTGGGACAGGTGATGGCCGGGGAACTGGTCTACTTTGAGGGCGATGTCAAAGGGCTCACCCTCAACCTCGAAGAGGATAATGTTGGGGTCGTCATCCTCGGCGACGACAGCCTAATCCGTGAGGGCAGCCGAGTGCGCCGTTCCGGACGAATCGTCGAGGTGCCGGTAGGCAAGGCGCTGCTGGGGCGCGTGGTCAGTGCCCTCGGAGAGCCGCTGGATGACAAAGGACCGATCAAGGTCGACCACTATCGACCCGTGGATACAGAGGCCCCGGGGGTTATGAGACGTGAACCCGTACGCGAACCTCTCCAAACCGGGATCAAGGCCATTGATGCCATGATCCCTATCGGACGCGGCCAGCGTGAGCTAATCATCGGTGACCGCCAAACAGGCAAGACGGCCATCGCCATCGACGCCATCCTCAATCAGAAGGGGAAAGATGTCGTCTGTGTCTACGTGGCCATCGGTCAGAAAGCCTCGACCATCGCTCAGATCATCCGCACCCTGACCAAGCACGAAGCCATGGACTACACCATTGTCGTGGCAGCGACCGCCAGCGACCCGGCTCCGCTTCAATATATTGCTCCCTATGCGGGCTGCGCCATGGGCGAGGAATTCATGTACACGGGCAAGCATGTTCTGATCGTCTATGACGACCTTACTCGACACGCCACGGCCTATCGCGCCATCTCTCTGCTTCTGCGGCGCCCGCCTGGGCGCGAGGCCTATCCTGGCGATGTCTTCTACCTCCACTCGCGCCTGCTAGAAAGGGCGGCCAAGCTGACAGCGAACTTGGGCGGCGGCTCGATGACGGCCCTGCCGATCATCGAGACACAGGCCGGTGACGTCTCAGCCTACATACCCACCAATGTCATCTCCATCACCGATGGTCAGATCATCCTCGATACTGACCTGTTCTTCTCTGGTCTGCGACCGGCGGTCAACGTCGGGCTCTCGGTCTCCCGAGTAGGCGGTAGCGCTCAGACCAAGGCCATGCGCCAGGTTGCTGGGCGTCTGCGCCTCGATCTAGCACAGTATCGGGAACTCGCCGCGTTTTCGCAGTTTGCCTCGGAGCTGGACGCAGCGACACGTTCACGCCTGACCAGGGGAGAGCGCCTGATCGAGGTGCTGAAGCAGCGGCAGTATCAGCCCATGTCGTGGCCGGAGCAGGTTATGGCCATCTATATCGCGGTCCATGGGCTGGTGGACGAGCTACCTGTGGCGGATATCCGCGCCTTCGAGGAACATCTGATCTCGTCTGTCAGGCGCAACCAGCCAGAGTTCCTCGAGAAGCTGGCACAAGCCCAGGCGTTGAGCGAAGCGTTGGAACAAGAGCTAACCGAGATCGTTCAATCCGCCAAACAGACCTTCAGCAGTGACCGTCAAGGGAGGCGCGACCGTGGATAATCCCAGCGAGATCCGCCGCCGTATCAAGACGGTGCGCGGTATCGAACATATCACCCGAGCGATGATGATGGTCTCGGCGGCGCGGGCCAAACGTGCCACGCAACTCATCCTGTCCGCTCTTCCCTACGCTATCCGGATGCGGCGGTTGCTGCGCCATATCGTGCTGCATGCCCCCGATGCCGACCACGAACTGTTGAGGCCCCACCAATCTACCCGCGACCTATACCTCATCTTCACCGGCGAGCGCGGCATGTGCGGCTCCTGCAATACCGCCGTGATCAAGGAATGGGAACAGTATCAACAGGCTGCCGGGGGTGAGGGGGATCTGATCGTCATCGGGCGATGGGGGATCGACCATCTCCGCCACCGACAGGTTAGGATGCTGCTCAGCTACCCTGCCGTAAGTCACGAGGCGCTCTTTGATGAGATGCGGATTGTGGCCGCCCGGGTTATTGACCTCTATCAGACCAACAACTATCGCGCCGTCTACATGGTCTACTCGCGCTTCATCAACACGCTCAGCCACAAGGTGACCGTCTTCCAGCTATTGCCGTTTCGAGCAGGGGACGGGGACGGTACCGAATCAGCGGGCGAGTGGGAGTTTGAGCCGTCGCCGCGGGGCATGTTTGATTATCTGCTTCCCAAGTACGTCTCCACTCAGATGGCGGCCGCCTACCTGGACAGCCGAGCCAGCGAATTCTCAGCCCGCATGATGGCCATGGATACCGCCACGCGTAATGCTGATACGTTGATCGGCAAGCTTGCCCTGCAGTATAACCGAGCCCGCCAAGCGGCGATCACTCAAGAGATAGCGGAGTTGGTGGGCGGCACCCAGTAGCGCGTATGCGCTACTGGAGTCCAAAGGCCAATGCCAAAGGCCAAAGTGCCAAGACCGTTGCGGTTTGGTGGGCTCTAAGCGATCTCCAACTCCTCGCTTCTCATAGCCCTTAACACTAGTTTCCCATGCACCCCAACGGAGCCACAGAGATTGAAAACTGCCCCACATTGAGCCCCTAACCCTTACTTTGGGCTTTGGCCGTTGGCCTTTGGGCTATTTTCACATTCGTAAAGGAGCACTCCCCAAATGACTGAACAAGGTCGCGTTATCCAGGTGATTGGGCCGGTGGTGGATGTCCGTTTTCCCGAGGGCCAGGTGCCGCCCATTCATCAAGCCTTGGTGGCCGAGGGAAGCCCCTCGACCGACGATGGTAAGGCCCACCTCAGGATCGTCCTGGAGGTCTTCCACCACTTGGGCGACAACACCGTGCGCTCGGTGGCGATGTCATCCACGGATGGGATCTTCCGTGGGATGTCAGTACGCGACACAGGCGGGCCGATCCGTGTGCCGGTCGGGCGCGAAACACTGGGGCGTGTCTTCAACAGCTTGGGTGAACCGGTGGATGAACTGGGGCCGGTCAAGACTGACAAGAAGCGCTCCATTCACCAGCCCGCAGTCGGGATCAAAGACCAAGCGGAGAACACCGAGATCCTCGAGACGGGCATCAAGGTGATCGACCTGCTGGCCCCCTATCCCCGTGGTGGCAAGATCGGACTGTTCGGCGGGGCAGGCGTTGGTAAGACGGTCCTGATCATGGAGCTTATCCGCAGCATAGCGACCTACCACGGCGGCTTCTCGGTCTTTACCGGCGTAGGTGAACGGACCCGCGAGGGCAATGAGCTGTGGTTGGAGATGAAAGAGTCCGGCGTTTTGGCCAAGACAGCTCTGGTCTTTGGTCAGATGAACGAGCCACCGGGAGCGCGTCTGCGCGTCGCCTTGGCTGGCCTCACCATGGCCGAGTATTTCCGTGACGACGAGGGTCAGGATGTTCTGCTCTTCATTGACAATATCTTCCGCTATATCCAGGCTGGATCAGAGGTCTCCGCGCTGCTGGGACGCATGCCGTCGGCGGTAGGCTACCAGCCGACCTTGGCAGTGGATGTGGGCGCCCTGCAGGAGCGAATCACCTCGACCCAGCGGGGAGCAGTGACCTCCGTGCAGGCGATCTACGTGCCTGCCGATGATATCACTGACCCTGCTCCGGCGACCACCTTCGCCCACCTTGACGCCACCACCGTGCTATCGCGGCAGATAGTGGAGCTGGGTATCTATCCGGCTGTCGATCCACTGGACTCCACCTCTCGTATTCTCGATCCTGCCATCGTGGGCGAGGAGCACTACCAAGTAGCCCGTGGTGTGCAGCAAATCCTGCAGCGTTACCGTGAGTTGCAGGATATCATCGCCATCCTAGGGATGGATGAGCTCAGCGATGAGGATAAGCTAACCGTCTCGCGGGCGCGCAAGGTCCAGCGTTTCCTCTCGCAGCCGCTCTTCGTGGCTGAGACCTTTACGGGCATCCCAGGCAGGTTCGTTCCGATCAAAGAGACCGTGGCGGGTTTCGCCGCTATTCTCAAGGGCGAGTACGACCAGATACCAGAGGATGCGTTCTATATGGTCGGAGGGATTGAGGAGGTAAAGTCCAAAGGTGAGCAGGCGGCCGATGGAGGTGCTTCCTGATGCCCGATGGAGCCATGCATCTCGAGATCATCACTCCCGAACGGGTTGTCTACGAGAAGGATATTAGGTCACTGACTGCACCTGGGATCGAGGGGAGCTTGGGGGTCATGCCCGGGCACGCCCCTCTGGTCGTGCGACTGGCCACTGGCATCATCAAGGTGCGCGAAAGCGACGACAAGGAACCTATGGAGATGTTCGTCAGTGGCGGTTTCATGGAAGTGGAGCCCCACCGCGTGGTGGTGATGGCGGATATCGCCGAGAAGGCCAGTGAGATCGATGCCGCCCGCGCACAAGCTGCCAAGGAGCGAGCAGAAGCCAGGCTCCGTGAGCGGATGGAGCAGGCGGATCACGCGCGCGCCCGAGCATCGCTGCAAAGGGCGATGTACCGCCTCAAGGTGGCGCAGCACCACCGTAGGTGACAAAGTGCCGGCGGCCCACAGCCCGCAGCCCACAGTTCGGATCACCGAACCCCCGCCTCGTTCTCTCCGCGCCCGGCACGGCGACGAGCACCATAGCAGAAGCCCAGGCCAAGCCTGGGCTTCTGCTGTCATCAGCTCATCATTTGAACTCCTTCGCCAGTTGGCGAAAGGCGATCACAACCCCCGCAATCGTTCCAACGGCCATAAACAAGATGCTGGTGTGCAACACCTTATCCAGGTAGTAGCCGATGGCGAAGCTGGCGATAATGGTGGTGGCGAAGTTGATCCCAATACGAGAGGCTGCGGCCATGCCGCGGAACACCTGATCCCATCGGTTGCGTGTTCCATCATCCTTCATGGACCTCACCTTCCATCTGCGACCTGGGACGAGCGGGGAGTCCACATGTCCACAAGACATCAGCGCCACCAAGCCACCAAGGCACCATGCCACCAGCGGGCCGGATGCTACTAAGGACGAAGGGCCTCGGACTCCCCCACTAGGAACTAGGGACTTGGGGCTTGGGACTCGCGCGTTAGCGCGTGCTATACGCTGTAGTTCGGGGCTTCCTTGGTTATGTGGATATCATGGGGATGGCTCTCGCGCAGGCCCGCAGCCGTGATTTTGATAAACTGGGTCCTGGTCTGCAGCTCACCAATGGTGCGACAACCGCAGTAACCCATCCCTGCTCTTAAGCCGCCGACCATCTGGTAGATGGTCTCGGAAACAGGACCTTTGTACGGGATGCGACCCTCGATCCCCTCAGGAACCAGCTTTTTAGCATCCTCCTGGAAGTAGCGCGTTTTGCTCCCCTGGGACATGGCTCCCATGGAACCCATGCCGCGGTAGAGCTTGTAGCTACGCCCCTGATAGATGATCGCCTCTCCTGGGCTCTCGTCTGTTCCCGCCAGCAGGTTGCCAATCATCACCACATCAGCGCCAGCGGCCAGCGCCTTGACCACATCACCGGAGTACTTGATCCCGCCATCGGCGATGACAGGGACACCATGCTTATGTGCTTCCTGGGCACAGTTGAAGACGGCCGTGATCTGGGGGACGCCGATGCCCGCGACGACACGAGTGGTACAGATCGAGCCGGGGCCAATCCCAACTTTGATGGCGTCGGCGCCAGCTTCGATCAGTTCGCGGGCGGCTTCAGCAGTAGCGATATTTCCGGCGATCACATCGAGTTCAGGGTAACGGCGCTTAACTTCGCGCAACATATTGATCACGCCTGCAGAATGGCCGTGGGCACTATCAAGCACCACACAGTCAAC
The DNA here is from genome assembly GCA_964402415.1 of uncultured Clostridia bacterium. Taxonomy (GTDB): domain Bacteria; phylum Bacillota; class JAAYKD01; order JAAYKD01; family CAYOCI01; genus CAYOCI01. Next base: position 26,088 of record CAYOCI010000009.1, on the reverse strand, counting down.
CCCGGACTGAACCAGTCTCTCCACCCGAACCAAGGTCTCACGCGAGATACCGACCCCGGCAGCCACACGCAGGCGGCCCCGGTCGTCACGGGCGGAATTAGGATATTGGCGAGCCTTCTCGATATCCTTGATGGTGATCAGACCCTTGAGGTTGTTGTTGTCATCAACCAAGGGCAGCTTCTCGATCTTGTGGTGCTGCATGATTCGCTTGGCCTCAACCAGAGAGGTACCCACGGGGGCGGTCACCAAGTGATCGCGGGTCATGACCTGACCAATCTTGAAATCATAGTTCTCCAGGAAGCGAATGTCGCGGTTGGTGATGATCCCAACCAACTGCGAGCCGAGGGTCACGGGGATACCGGAGATATGATAGCGATCCATCATCTCCAGAGCGTCATTGACCGTGTGTTCAGAACTAAGGAAGATTGGGTCTGTGATAACGCCATGCTCAGAGCGCTTAACACGGTCCACTTCAGCGGTCTGACGATCGATCTCCAGGTTGGCATGAATAACCCCCATGCCGCCTTCCCGTGCCATGGCGATCGCCATGCGCGACTCCGTGACGGTATCCATGCCTGCACTGATGATCGGGGTGTTGAGCTTAATCCGCTTGGTCAGGTTAGTGGCGACGTTGACCTCGCGTGGTAGCACTTCCGAACGAGCTGGCACCAGCAGCACATCGTCGAATGTCAGGCCCTCGCCGACCATTCTCTCTTCAAAGCCCATCTTTTCCTCTCCTCCGTCTTATATATGATTGTTGGTCCCGAACTAGCCCAGCACCAAGGCACTCTATTACCGTCTAGTTTGCCCAAGCCTGGGTAAATTTTTTCTATTCTATCACAGTCCCCAGAGACGGACAATATCATTTCTCAATCTCACATCGTTCGACTGGACCCGGCTGCTCTAGGGGCGCCGCTCAGCTGCGCCCGCGGGTCCACGCCCACCGTAGTCACAACTAGCGCCGGCTAGGCGAGCGTCCGTAGCGCCCGAAAGTCGCGAGGGACAGTTGAAGCAAAGGACGGGAGGTTGTTTGTAGCTGACTTTAGACGCGGTGTCGCGAGAGACAGTTGTGACGGGGGATGGACGGTTGTGCACAATCATTAGCCCGCATCCCGCAGTGGGGCGCAAGCTAAGATAGACTGAAGGGCAGCAAAAAGACAGGCCACAAGCCTGTCTTTTCGATATGTCTCTTAGGGAACGCCGGTACCTTAGCTGGCTTAACTGTTGGCTGTTGGCTGCGGGCTGCGGGCGGCTTCATGTGGACATGAAGCCTCTTCCAACCAGCGATCTGCCTCCACGGCCGCCACCGCGCCGTCGCTGACCGCCGTCACCACCTGGCGCAGGGTCTTCTGGCGCAGATCACCAGCCGCAAAGACGCCGGGGATGCTCGAGACAAGGGTCTGGGGATCCACCACCAGATAGCCACGCTCGTCCACCGCCACCTGCTCACGGACAATCTCAGTATTAGGCTCGTAGCCGACATAAACGAAGACCCCGTCCACTCCGAGGTCGAACTCCTCCCCACTCTGCAGATTACGCAGTCGGAGGTTCTGCACCCGGAGATCCCCTTGGACCTCCTGGACGACGCTGTTCCAGATCATGCGCACCTGCGGATGAGCGAGCACCCGCTCCTGCAGCACCTTGGTCGCGCGCAACGCGTCACGGCGGTGGATGACATATACCTCCGAGGCAAAGCGGGTGAGGAAGAGAGCTTCTTCGATGGCAGAGTCGCCACCGCCGACCACCGCGACCGACTTTCCGCGGAAGAAGGCTCCGTCACAGGTGGCGCAGTATGAGACCCCTTTGCCCAAGAACTCCATCTCACCCGGCACATCAAGACGCTTGGCTTGTGCGCCCATGGCCAAGATCACAGCGCTCGCCTCGATCGTCCCTAAGCTGGTGACGATCCGCTTTGGCCGCGAGCTTAGATTGAGCTGGCTAATCTCGGCGACCTGTAGCTCGGCGCCAAAGCACATCGCCTGCTGCATCATGATATCGGAGAGTTCGGGACCCCCGACCTCTTTCAGACCAGGGTAGTTCTCGATCCGATGTGTATTGAAGGCCTGTCCCCCGGGGTAAGCCCGCTCGATCAGGAGCGTCTTGCGCTTGGCCCGCGCGGCATAGATGGCGGCAGCCAACCCCGCCGGACCGGCCCCAATGATTACGATATCGTACATGTCATTCACCTCGTATATATAGTCCACAAGTTGTAGGGGCGGGTTTCAAACCAGCTCGTGGGTCGCCTGCCGGTAACCCTAATAGGTATCTCCTACTGAGCCAACCCAACGGTCAGTATGCCAAAAAAGTAAAGCCCAGAGGGCTTTACTTTTGCTCGCCAGCTTGGCGCTTGCGGTAGTCGTCGATGGCAGCGTGCAGGGCATCGGCGGCCAGGTTGGAGCAGTGCATCTTCACCGGCGGCAGACCACCGAGTTCCTCAGCCACGTTCTTGTTGCTGATCGCCAGCGCTTCCTCGATGGTCTTGCCCTTGACCATCTCAGTCACCATGCTGCTGGTGGCGATGGCCGCGCCACAGCCAAAGGTGCGGAACTTGACGTCGGTGATGACATTGTTCTCGACCGTGATATAGATCTTCATGATATCGCCGCAGTGGATGTTGCCCACTTCGCCGACACCATCCGCATTGGAGATCTCACCAACATTGCGTGGGCTGCTGAAGTGGTCCATGACTTTTTCTGTGTACATTACTCTTCCTCCTAGGCGCGCTTGTTGTAGATTGGGGACATGGCCCGCAGGCGCTCGACGATGGTCGGTAGCACTTCCAGAACGTAATCGACATCTTCCTCGGTGTTCTCATGACCCAATGTCAACCGCAGGGAGCCATGGGCGGTCTGATGGGAGAGCCCTATGGCCATCAACACATGGGATGGTTCGAGGCTGCCCGAGGTGCAGGCGGAGCCGCTGGATGCGGCGATTCCCTTCATATCCAAGCTAAGCAGCAGTGACTCACCCTCGATGTACTCAATGCTAACATTGACGTTGCCCGGTAGACGCTGGGTGGGATGACCATTCAGACGGGTATCGGGGATCTGAAGGATCCCTTCGATTAGCCGTTGCCGCAGGGCGTTCAGATGAGCGTTATCCTTTTCCATATCGCGGATAGCGATCTCGATCGCCTTGCCCATCCCTACGATCCCGGGGACGTTCTCGGTTCCGGGGCGGACTTTCCGCTCCTGCGCACCCCCGTGGATGATATTCTTGATGCGCGTCCCCTTACGGACATAGAGAGCGCCGATTCCCTTGGGGCCATAGAACTTGTGCGCAGCCATTGAGAGTAGGTTGACACCAAGCTCATTGACATCGACCGGGATATGCCCCACGGTCTGAACGGCGTCGGTATGCAGGTAAACGCCTTTGTCTTTGCAGATCTTGCCAATCTCGGCGATCGGCTGAATGGTGCCGATCTCATTATTGCCATGCATGATGCTGACCAAGATGGTATCCGGCCGAATGGCCTTCTCCACATCAGCTGGGTTAACCATACCGTATTCGTCCACAGGGAGAACGGTGGTGGTGAAACCCTTCTTCTCCAGATGCTCGAAGGTCTCACCGATGGCGTGATGCTCAACGCAGGAGGTGATGATGTGTTTGCCCTTCTTCTCGCCGAGGGCCTCGGCCACACCAACGATAGCCAGATTGTCGGCCTCGGTTCCGCCACCGGTGAAGTAAATCTCTTGGGCGGTAGCGCCGATGGCCTTGGCAACCTGCTCACGGGCAGCATCAGTCAACTTGCGTGCTTCACGTCCGAAACCGTGGATGCTGGATGCATTGCCATAGGTCTCGGTGAAGACTGGGATCATGGCCTCAACGACCTCTTTGGCGACGGGGGTGGTCGCCCCGTGATCAAGGTAGACGCGACGAGTCATGGGTATTTCAGCTCCTTGTCTTCGAAGCCATCAGGCATCAGCCATCTGGCATCAGAGGTTTCAAATAACTTGTGGAGATAATTGCTCGGCATCTCCAATCTACTGAAGGCTGATGGCTGATGCCTGATGGCTAGAGTTCTTTCCCAGTCCGCAGATCCTCGAGAGTGATATCCTCCAGCACGTCAACCATGCTGTCTCTTAGTTTCTTCCATACCTGGTGCGTGGGGCAAGGTTCGGCGCGATTGCAGCAGGGCTGATCGCTATCGCCCGCTACGCAGTCCGCGGGAGCGATTGGCCCCTCTAGAACAGTTAGTACCTCACTAATACGGATTGCCTTAGGCTCCCTAGCCAGAACATAACCGCCGTGGGCACCGCGAACGCTCTCGACCAGTCTGCTGCGTCGTAGATCGATGAAGATCTGTTCGAGATATTGCTCCGAGATAGCTTCAACCTCTGCAATGGTTCTGATCGGAACGGGTCCCTGCCCATAGCTCTTCGCCAGCACGACCATGGAGCGCAGTCCGTATTCCCCTTTGGTCGAGAACTTCACCGGGCATTCCCCCCTACTCTACTAATGCTTAGCTATATTATCGGATTTAACCGGATTTTTTATTCCTAGTCTTTCACTAGGAATTGGCTCACCCTTATACTATCACTGGGTTTGGGGGCTGTCAACAGCAAAGCGAGGGTTACACCCTCGCTTTTTCCGATGGATTTCGTAGGAATAAGGCGGGGCTGTGGTCCGCCGCTGACTGGGCTTCGTTTTCACTGAACGAGCTCGGCAATGTTGCGCCACGCGGACCAAGGCCCCTTGGCGCGGGGAGGAACGGCGGGGATTGTCGTGACAATCCCCATGGGCATTTGCAACAAAGGGGCAACCTGTGATCGACACGGACGCTCGGCACCGCCGTGGCGATGTGGAATTGGTGCGTTACCCTGTAGGGGCTCGTTGCTACGAGCCCACGGGTCACTGACAGGCAACCCCTACAAGTAACGAGGGGCTACGGGCTATTCAGGCTTTGCCCAACTCCGCAATACTCGCGCTGCCATCAGGCCGAGGGTGGGAATGTAGGCGAGTTCGAGGATCAGGCGGATGGTGCCAGCGCGAGGGAGCCAGTTGGAGGCGCTGAGGTAAAGGAAAGGTACCATGGCCACGATCCACCAGGCCAGACGACCCCGACGGCTTTTGGAGACGGCCACGGCTGTGGCGGGCATGATGGCGAGCGCTACCATGAGCGCGTAGTCACAGGCCGCATTCATCAGACAAAGGACCATCAGCGCTACCGGGATACCGATCGCTATCGGCATCTCGGCAGTTTCCTGGTCTTGCCTCTTGTCGCTCCTCCCATCGATCAGCCAGCAGATGGCGAACGAAGGCAATAGGGCTATCAGATAGTGCCATGGGTAACCAGAACCTGGCATCAGGCGGTAACGAAGCACAGCAATCAGCTCGATAGCAACAGCCATGGCGATCCAGCGGCCCCCCGCTCGCCCGAGACGAGACCAGCTGCTTCCGCTCCCACGGATGGAGAGGTAGAAGCGCGCCAACCAAACGAGCAGGGCCGCGGCGATCAGTAGATAGCTGATCCATCCCGGGATGACAAGCAGTCGCCCGAGCACGCTAAAGGCAATGAAGTTGCGATCGCCCCAAGGGACTCTCTGACCATCATAGCGCTCCAAAAGGTCGTTGACCACCACCGCCACGCGCAGGAGGTCCTCGCCCGTTATATTGGCCCTGTTGTCGGATGGCGAGTGGTAGTTGGCATCTTCCAGCCCTTCAGCGCTGGCGAAGCTGACAGTGGGGATGCCTTTGGTGGCGAATGGCCTGCTGTCGGTCGGTGATCCATCGGTCCGCAGTGCTGCCATGGTGCCAAAGTGGAGTTCAAAGGGATAGTCGTGCGCTCGCGCCGACTGGGCGATGGCCTTGATCAACCACGCCGGGGCCCGGTCAAGGCTAATCTTCCCCCCTCTGCCCACCATATCAAGGTTCAGATTAAGCGCCACATTCTCCGCGTGGGGAGAGGTGATATAGTGCTGGGCGCCGAGCAGCCCACGTTCCTCAGCGCCAAAGGCGATGAACTGGATGGTGGAGCTGGTTACTCGATCAGAGTATAGTCGTGCCAGTTCCATCATGACCACGGTGCCTGAAGCGTTGTCATTAGCCCCCGGGACCCCGGGCGCTGCCGAGTCGTAGTGCGCCGTCACCGTGATCACGCCTGCCTTGGGATCGCTACCAGGCTTGATGCCGATCACATTCTGAGACTGTATCCCACGGTCAGTGAAACTCTGCGTCTCCACTGACAGGCCCAGTTCCCTGAAACGATCGCCGATCAGTTTTGCCGCGCTCTTCTCATTGGGCGACCCACTTGCCCGATCGCCCCAGCCCAACAGTAGGTCTAGATCGGCCGACATCCCGTCCTTGTCAGGACTGCTGGGAGACGCGCCGACTAAAGTCGTCATCAAGATCATCACGATCATCAGAACTGCTACAGTACGTCGCATTTGCTCTTCACCCCGCTCTTCGAGAGTCCCCAGTCCCTCGCTCCGAGTCCCTAGTAGGAAACCGCGCGAACGACCGGGGCTTATCTGCTTGCCACAGTATACTAGGCTAGGATCACAAAAAACACCAACGTAGGGTGTTCTTTGCGAACAGCTACGTTGGTGAACATGGGTCTGTTTGGCTTTGGGCTTTGGCCGTTGGCCTCTGGGCTCGGCAAGACACACTTTGCCGCTACCCGCCTGAGGGGGGTGAGAGCAACGTCACGGTATCGCCGTCGCGAGGGACGTAGTCCTTGTTGCTCAGACTGCCGTTGACCAACACCCCCATGATCAGGTGGGGATTGACCTGCAGCCGATCAGATAGGATCGCGCGAAGCGGCGCGCCCTCCCGCAACTCCAGATCGAAACGCTCCTGCGCCCCCGGGAAGAAGGACACCGAATGCCCGCGGATCCGAAAGTGTATGATCATCACTATCGCGCCGCCGCCTGTGTCGGCAACGCCGCGGCCAGCTCGCCCAAGCCCAGCTCTTCCAGCTTCCCCTTGGTCGGGATCCCTTCCAGGCTCCAGCCACGTTGAGTGTAGTAGTCATCGAGCAGGCGATCCAGGTCTTCGAGCGGGATGCGCTTGCCCTTGGATGGTCCGGTTGGAGTCTCCTCTTCGATCATGCGCGCTGGCGGGTAGTCCCAGCTGCGACCGAACCCGGGCATATGCTTAACCCAGAACATGCGGGTTAAGTTGAAGATGCGCTCGGAGATCTTGAGCAGTTGCTCCCAGCTGTAGTCAACGCCGGTGACCGCCTTGAACATCTCTTCATAGTGATAGAGTTCGAAGCCCAGCTCCACCCACTGCAGGCGGCAGATGCCCAGAGCATCGAAGAGCGGACGGATATGCTGGAGTTCAATCACCTTGGCCGCTTTGCCCTCGATAAGATCTCGGCCAACGGCGACGTCATGGGTGATCGCCCAAGCGCGGTTGTGATGAGCGCCAACGTCAGCGGTCATATAGGCCAGCATCATAGCCGGTGCCCAGCGTGCCTCATAGCCACTCTGCTCGAGACCCTTGATCTGGATGGCGTAACGTTGACTGTCTTTGCCCAGTCTCTCAGCAGCGACCTTGACCCCCTCAGCCAACAGATCACCGAGGCCCTGCCGATGGGCAATGATCTCAGTGAGGTAGACCACCGACTCGAGGTCGCCGAAACGCAGTTCACGACCGTCAACTTGATCGGCGGTGATCACGCCGCGCTCGAAGCACTCCATGGCGAAGGCTGCCACGTTGCCACCGGAGATGGTGTCGAGACCGAGATCGTCCATGACGTAGTTGGCATAAGCGGTCTCTTCGATGGTCGCAAGCTCGCAGTTGCCGCCGATCAGCGCGATGGTCTCATATTCAGGCCCTTCCACATGGACCTCAAACTTCTTCTCCTTGATCTTGACCTTGGTACGGGAGTACTTGCCGCAGGGGGTGGGGCAACCAAAACAGCCCTTGTCAGTCTTGAGAATACGTTCCTTGAGCGCCTCACCGTTGATCCCCTTATGACCTTCGAAGTAGCTGGTCTTGAAGTTATGGGTTGGGAAGGCGCCGACTTCGTTGACCCAATTGGTCACACCAGCGGTCCCCATGGGGGTCCATTCCTCAAAGCCAGGTTTTTCGAAGCAGCCCTTATACATCTGCTGACCCTTAGCCAAGACGGCCGATGCATCAGCGACCGGAATGCCTTGGGTGCCGCGTACCGCCACAGCCTTGATCTTCTTTGAGCCCATCACCGCACCTATCCCGGTACGACCAGCCTGACGACCAAAGTCGTGCTGGATGCAGGCAAACTTGATCAGGTTCTCACCGGCCGGGCCGATGACACAGATCTGGAAGTCTTCACCCAGCTGCTCTTTGAGCGCTTTTTCGGTGGCAAAGGTCCCCTGGCCCCACAGCGAGGCAGCAGAGCGAATCTCGATCTTGTCGTCATCGATCACTACATAGGATGGCTCTTCACTGGCGCCCTCAAAGATGACGGCATCGTAGCCGGCATACTTCAGTTCGGGAGCCATATGGCCGCCCATGTTGCTGTCGCCATAGCCGCCGGTGGCCGGGGACTTGGCGCCAAACTCCAGCTTGCCGCTGGCGGGAAGATAAACACCCGTCAGAGGACCAGAGGCCATAATGAGTTTGTTACCGGGGCCTAGCGGGTCCACCGCTGGATCCAGCTCATCATAGAGGAACTTGGCGATCAGACCACGCCCGCCGAGCCAGGTGCGATAGAACTCATCGCCGAGCGGTTCGGTCCGGTGGGTACGATCAGTCAGGTTGATACGTAGAATCTTGCCTGTGCAGCCGTACATCAAAGAGCCACCTCCTACACGGTTACGAGCGCTTTGCGTGGGCAGTACTCCACACAGGCGCCGCAGAGATTGCATTTGATCGGTGCCGTCTCCTCGGCATGGGTATAAAGGTTGCCCGTTGGACAGGTCTTGACACAGACCCCACAACCGATACAAGCATCCTTGTCGATTAGGTAGACCCCATTCTCTTCACTGATGGCACTAGTTGGGCAGACCTCTTTGCAGGCGCCGCACTGATTGCAGAGGCTGATTTCGTAGGTTCCTGGTTCAGGAAAGAGTCCGGTAATCTTCAGGGCTGCCTTCTTCGGGTTGTTCTCTCTGTAATTCGTCAGGGCACAGACTAACTGGCAGGCCCTACACCCCGAGCAGCGCTCATTGATCAGCTCAATCTTCACAAGTGCACCTCCCTCTTCGAATGGCGGTGAATCATTTCGCTTTGGGGAGCTTTCTTTCCTTTCTCACTCATCTAAGTAGAGGAAAAAGTGGGATGTGCAGCCCGAAGGCATCAGGCATCAGTGGCATGGAGCTAGTGCTATCACGATAGCACGACCACAAGAAAAGCATGGGTAGTATCCCATGCTGTGATTGGACGACCAAAAACGCGTGCCTGTTCGTGCGTAGTAGATCCGTTTCTTCGCTGCTGGCTGATGCCTGATGGCTGATAGCTTCAAACATGGCCCTTTGGCCCATGTTTGAGTATCACACTGCGCAGGCCCACTTCAGTGCCACGCATGATGCGGGAGATGTTGATCGAGTGCTTCCAGAACGTCAGCGCTGCCAGACAGACACCAATGGCGATGCACAGCGGTGGGTAGTGCAGAAGATAAAGACCAATGGGGACCATGACAAACATGGCGATCGAGCCGAGGGCGATATAATCGGTCACGATGGTAAGACCAACGAGCAGAGCCGCGGCGACGATTGCCAGGCGCAGATCCAGTCCCAACAGCATGCCGATCAGCGAAGCCGCCCCCTTGCCCCCTCGGAAGCGCAAGAAGACTGGGTAAATATGCCCAATCACCGCGAAGGACCCAGCCACGAAGGCTGGCGTTAGGTCCTGTGGAAAGAGAGCACGGGTGACAATGACCGCAAGGGTTGCCTTGAGGATATCTACCATGGCGACCAGTGCTCCATAGCTCCAGCCCATCAGTGTGGTGACATTGGATGCACCCGCGTTCTGGGTGCCATGCTGGCGGATATCGATGCTCTTCACCGTGCGCCCCACCAGGTAGGCTGTCTGGATGCAGCCCAAGAGATAACCGAGAACAGCGGCGATGGCAGTCTTCACGGCACCACGCTCCCTTTGTGAGTCAGTAGTCGTAGATCATCGCTCGTAAGTAGTTCGCTCACTCAAACTGGGGCCTTAAGCGGCGAGTTACAGAAAGCGCTGCACCTCCACGGTGTAGCCGTTGGGATCCTGGGCGAAGAAATGATAAATGCGGTAACGTGGGTTCTCCTGCGGCACATGGGGTACCTGAGCACCCGCATCGATAAGGCGCTGATACACCTGGTCCACATCGTCGACGACAAAGGTGATGATCGGGCTCCGTTCACCCCTAACGATCGGTATATGGGTGCAGAAGCCAACGCTACCACCGCCGGGGACAGAGTAAATGCGGCAAACCCCTTGGTCCTTGTACAGGTCGAAGCCGAGCGTCAAGCGGTAAAAGCGATCCGTGGCCTCTAGGTCGCTCGTCCCTAGAAAGACAATCAGCCCATCCCCTGCCGCCATTATCCCATCCCCTTCCACACAGTCGGTAGCTGTTTTCATTCGCTTCCCGAGCAAGGCCTAGTCCTGGTTTGACTGTTCACCCGCCAACTCGCGGAGCTTACGCAGTCGGTGATTCATGGCAGACTTGGAGATTCCTAAGATCTCTGCCAGCTCCTGAAGGCTGCTGTCGGGGTAGGCCACCCGCACCTCGGCAGCCATACGCAGGCTCGGCGAGAGGCGGTCAAATCCGATCTTATGTCCTAGCAGCCGTATCGCCTCGACCTGCTGGAGTGAGGCCTCTACGGTCTTGTTGAGGTTGGCGGTCTCACAGTTGACCAGACGGTTAACGTTATTGCGCGTCTCCTTTAGCACTCGAGCATTTTCGAAATCCAACACGGCCTTGTGGGCACCGATCAGGGTCAGGAAGTCAGCGATCTGATCACTATCCTTCAGATAGACCACCCAAGCGCCTTTGCGCTCGATCATCTTGGCCTTGAGTCCAAAGCCAGCCATGAGGTAGATCAGCGCCTGGGCATGTTCTTCCCATCCGGTAACAAGTTCCAGATGGTAGCTGTGACTCTCGGGGTCATTGATCGATCCAGAGGCCATGAACGCCCCACGCAGGTAAGCACGCCGACAGCAGGGCTTGCGCACCAACTTGGCAGGTATGTCGTGCCGGCCGGTCAAGCTAAACTCGCCCAAGTAGAGGACCTCAAGAAGCTTCTCCACCGCTTCCGGCTCGTGAATGGCGACGAGGTAGGCGTTGTTCTTGCTCAAGCGTGAGTTGCGGCGCGCATAGATGCGAGCCGCGATGGCGAAACGATCACGCAGGCTGGTGTATAGCCGCCGAGCAATTCCTGCATTCTGGGTGTGGATATTCAGCGCCATGTGCTGCTTGGAGATCTCAACACTGCCATTGATATGGATAATCGCCGCCAGCTCTGCGCGATAGCAGCAGAGCTTGGCGTCGGTCTTTCTGGTGAGTTCGTCTTTGGCCGTTGAGGCGAAGGACACGGAATCACAACCTCTTCGAAGCCCGCAGCCAACAGCCCGCGGCCAACAGTAGCTCTGGCGACGGGATGAGGGCTTTCAGGCAAGTGATCTGGGCTTTCGAGATTCTTCCCGCATTTATCATTCGCTATGTCGTGGAGGGAGTCCTCTAGGCAACGTGTTAAGCTCAGCCTGCGAGGGGTAAACGGAGTAGCCTAGTCCGAGAAAAGCAGAAGCCCTTGCTCGCTGCGGACGGTGAGCAGGGGCCGAGTACGGACAACTAAACGAATAGCGAGGCGCAGTGCGCCTCGCCACGGGCGGGTCTGAGACCCGCCCCTACAGACAGCTTGACCGGTCAGGATGGACGTCCGTTCATGCTTACTTGCTACAAGAAAAGCAACAAGAACACGGGCGCTGCATGGCGGCGCCCCTACGGCCTAAGGACTCGTCGTAGACGCGACGCTCCCCTTCTTGATCACCTTCCAGACATGATTGACACCGAAGTGGTAGGGCAGGTATTCCAGGTTGGGGGCGTCCATGATCACGATATCCGCCTGCTTGCCGACCTCGATGCTGCCGACCTTGGTGTTCATGCCGATGGCATGGGCGGCGTTGATGGTAGCTGCGACCATCGCCTCGGCGGGGGTCAGCTTCAGATACAGGCAGGCCAAGGTCAGCACCAACTGCATATTCTCTGTCGGTGAGGAACCGGGGTTACAGTCGGTGGCCAGGGCCAGCGCCATCCCCTTCTCGACCATGGTCCGAGCGCGGGCATAGTGACCCTTGGCGAGGTTGAAGGACGTGGCGGGCAGTAGCACCCCGACGACGCCAGCGGCGGCCAGCGCTTCCATCCCCGCTTCGTCGGTCTCGAGCAGGTGGTCTGCTGAGATCGCCCTAAGTTCCGCTGCCAGCTGCGAGCCACCGCTCACCGCCAGTTCATCGGCATGAACCTTGGGCCTGAGCCCTAAGTCCATCCCGGCCTGCAGGATGGCACGGGAACTATCGGGATCAAAGACCCCGCTCTCGCAGAAGACGTCGTTGAAACGGGCGATCCCCTGGGCCTTCACGGCCGGAAGCATCTCGTCAATGATCAGTCGAACGAACTCGTCCTCACGACCTTTGTAGTTCGCCGGATAGGCGTGGGCTCCCATAAAGGTAGCGACCAGGTCCATGGGATGGGTCTGATCTAGCTCTTCGATCAACTTCAACTGCAGCAGCTCAGTCTCGGTATTTAGGCCGTAACCGCTCTTAGCTTCCACCGTCGTGGTCCCATGGGCAAGCATGGTGTCCAAGCGTTTACGGCTGGCAGCGAGCAGACGCTCGGCGCCGGCCTTGCGTGTCTGCTCCACCGAGTAGAGAATCCCGCCACCCTGTTTGAGGATCTCGAGATAGGGGACCCCCTGCTGTTTGAGTGCCCACTCATGCTCGCGCGAGCCAGCGTAGATCAGATGGGTATGAGGATCAACGAAGCCGGGCGTGACCACACGGCCCTCAGCGTCGATCAAAGTAGTCTTTTCATCCGCCATGGCGAGGATCTCCGCGCTGGTTCCGACGGCCACGATCTGACCGTCAGCGACCGCCACCGCCCCACTAGCAATGATCCCCGCGTCAGCCAAGTTCGCGCCCGTGGCAGGGCTATGCGTGTGCCCGGCGGCAGTGACCAGCTGCCCGGCGTTGTGAATGATAAGATCTATGGGCATATTTAGGCCCCCTTTGGTTTGCGGGCGCAGCATGGCAGCGCCCCTACATGGCTGCGGGCTTAGAATTGATACAGTCTCTTCTCGAGGATCTGGGCAGGCTTGAACCCTTCCAGCTGCAGGTAGTAGGATGCGGCATCTAGGAGAGCGTCCACCGGCACCATGCCGACGATCTCGGAGTCAGTTACCATCACACCGTAGCGCTCGGCCTCACGGCGGATGAACTCTAGGGCGCGATGCAGCGGGGTGGCCTTGAAGTCGACCATGTTCATGGTCACCTGGGCGACTTGCCGCTCTTCCAGCATTACGCCGAGTGCTTTGACGTTGACGAAGCCGCCGCTGCTGCCGCGGATCGCTTTAGCGATCTTCTTGGCAATGCTGAGATCTGATGTATTGAGATTGACGTTGAACGCCACCAGCGGCTGGCGTGCGCCGATGGCGACAGCACCAGCGGTCGGATGCAGGCAGGGAGCGCCATAATCCGGGCAGCGTTCAGGCAGCTTCACCGCTTCCTTGAGCCCCTCATACTCGCCTTTGCGAACATCGGCAAGGTTCCGGCGCAGCGGGGTCGTCGCAGCGTGCTCATAGAGGTAGACCGGGATCTCCAGTTCCTCGGCGACGCGCTTAGCTAGCCGATGAGCCAGCTCCACGCACTCCTTCATGTTCACCTCGGAGACAGGGACGAAGGGGACGACATCGGAGGCACCCATGCGCGGGTGCTCACCCTTGTGTTGGTTGAGGTCGATCAGTTTAGTCGCCTCGCGAATACCATTGAAGGCACCTTCCACCACGGCTTCAGGGGCACCAACAAAGGTGACAACGGTGCGGTTGTGGCTGGTGTCTGAGGAATGGTCGAGCAGGTCAACGCCGGGGGTAGAGCGGATGGCACCGAGGATGGCCTCGATCACCTCGGGCCGGCGGCCTTCGCTGAAGTTAGGGATGCATTCGACGATTTTAGCCATAAGAATCCTCCGTCGATGGTTGATGGTGATGGTGAGAGTGACAGGGTAACGAGGATCCTGGAATGTAGCCGCTCGCGCTGCGATCGGCTCGGGCGGGTCTGAGACCCGCCCCTACAAAGATTTCTGCTGTTCCTGGGATCCTGCGTCATATTCGTGTGGCAGCTGGTTTACTGATGGCTTTGGCCTTTAGACTCGGCCGCGGGCCGCTGCAGCCGCTAGTACGTCAGTCCTGGGATCTTGACATCGCGCTCCTTGGCAAACTCCACCGCCTTCTCGTAGCCAGCGTCAGCATGGCGGACAATGCCCATGCCCGGGTCGGTGGTCAAGACGCGCTGCAACCTCTCGGCTGCTTCGGGGGTGCCGTCGGCGACGATGACCATGCCGGCATGGAGCGAATAGCCGATACCCACGCCACCACCGTGGTGGACTGATACCCAGCTGGCGCCGCCGACGCTATTGATCAGAGCATTGAGAATCGGCCAATCGCCGATGGCGTCGCTACCGTCCTTCATTGACTCGGTCTCGCGATTGGGTGAGGCTACCGAGCCGCAGTCGAGGTGGTCGCGACCGATGACGATCGGGGCCTTCAGTTCGCCCTTGGCCACCATCTCATTGATCAGAGCGCCAAAGCGAGCGCGCTCACCGTAGCCGAGCCAAGCGATACGCGACGGCAGACCCTGGAAAGCGACTTCCTTCTGTGCCTGCTTGATCCAGCGGATCAGGTGATGGTTGTCAGGGAAGGCCTTCATGACCGCTTCGTCCGTCTTGTAGATATCCTCGGGATCTCCGGAGAGCGCGACCCAACGGAACGGACCCTTGCCTTCGCAGAAGAGCGGGCGAATATAGGCGGGGACGAAGCCGGGGAAGGCGAAGGCATCCTTGACGCCTTGGTCATAGGCTACCTGGCGGATGTTGTTGCCATAGTCGAAGACGATCGAGCCCTTGTCCTTGAACGCCAGCATCAGCTGTACATGCTTGGCGATACTCTCTTTGGCACGCTTGAGGTAGGTGGTAGGATCGCTCTTACGCAGTTCAGCGGCTTGCTCGAGGGTGAGCCCCTGCGGGATGTAGCCGTTGAGCGGGTCATGGGATGAGGTCTGGTCGGTGACCATATGGGGAACTACGCCACGCTCCAGCAGCTCAGCATGGATATCGCAGGCGTTGCCCAGAAGTCCGATGGAGAGAGCTTCACCGTTCTTCATGGCTTCCTGTGCCCACTTAAGAGCCTCGTCCACCGAAGCGGTCTTGCGATGGCAGTAGCGAGTCTCGAGGCGGCGGTCGATACGATGTTCGTCGACCTCGACGGCGATGCAGACACCGCCGTTCATGGTGACAGCCAGGGGCTGAGCGCCGCCCATGCCGCCTAAGCCTGCGGTCAGCGTCAGTGTGCCTTTCAGGGAACCACCGAAATGCTTGTCACCAGCGGCAGCAAAGGTCTCATAGGTCCCCTGCAGGATCCCCTGGGTACCGATATAGATCCAGCTGCCAGCGGTCATCTGACCAAACATCGTTAGGCCCTTCTCTTCCAGCTCCCAGAACTTCTCCCAGGTTGCCCAGGCGGGCACCAAGAGAGAATTGGCGATCAAGACGCGGGGGGCATTGGCATGGGTGCGGAAGACGGCAACGGGTTTGCCGGACTGCACCAGCAGGGTCTCGTCGTTCTCCAGCTTTGTGAGCGCATCACAGATCTGATAGTAGGCGTCCCAGTTGCGCGCGGCTTTGCCCCGCCCGCCATAGACGACTAGCTCTTCGGGGCGCTCAGCCACATCGGGATGGAGGTTGTTGCGCAGCATGCGCAGGGCAGCTTCCTGTACCCAACCTTTACAGGACATCTTGGATACGTCATTGAGAACCGGGGTGTTGGCCATTTGGGTAACCCTCCTTTATCTTCAGCCTGCAGCCCACAGCCCGCAGCCCACAGAAGAGTGACGCAGTTCGTCGTCGCGATTCCGCAAGCTCCCGGAGTCGGGCCATCGGCCATATTCGCTTCTGTCTAGACTGCAAACGTTGATCGGGAATCCATAAGGTGTCTATCTCCCCGCCCGCTGTGGGCTGCGGGCTACTTGAGTTCCACCGCTCCTTCGACCGCTTCCAGCAGCCTTCCTGACTTGATCAGTCCAGCCACGGCCTGAATATCGCCATACATGACACGATCATCGGTCAGCGTCTCGACCTGCTGTCGCACGGCCTGGTATGCGGGCTTCGTCCCCTGACCAAGCTGACCGTCACCTCTGAGATCAATCCCCTGGCAGGCCGCCATGATCTCCATGGCGATGACATGGCTGGCATTGTCGAGAATCGACCGTGACTTACGAGCGGCGATCGTTCCCATGCTGACGTGGTCTTCCTGATTGGCCGAAGATGGGATGGAGTCCACACTAGCGGGATGCGCCAGAACCTTGTTCTCCGATACCAGAGCAGCGGCCGAGTACTGCACGATCATGAAACCCGAGTTCAGGCCTCCTTTGGTCGTGAGGAAGGCGGGCAGTCCGCTGAGGCTTGGGTTGACCAAACGCTCGAGGCGCCGCTCGGAGATATTGGCCAGCTCGGAAAGCGCGATGCCGAGGAAGTCCATGGCGAGAGCCACGGGCTCCCCATGGAAATTGCCACCTGAGATCACCTCACCTGTCTCGGCGAAGATCAGCGGATTGTCCGTAACGGAGTTCATCTCTGTCTCCACCACACGGCGGACGTAAGCGATGGCGTCGCGTGCTGCTCCATGGACCTGCGCCATACAGCGCAGTGCATAGGCATCCTGCACTCTAGGGGCAGGCTTCCCTGCGATCAGGGTCGAGCCACTTACCAGTGTGCGGATATTGCTGGCCGCTGCCTGCTGGCCACTGTGAGGACGCAGCTGATGGATGCGAGCATCAAAGGCGTCAATGAGTCCTTGGAGCGCCTCCATGGTCAAACCACCACCGATATCGGCCACCCTGGCCAGCCGCTCGGCGTCATGGACCGCCAAAGCTCCTACAGCGGTCATCGCCTGGGTGCCATTGATCAGCGCCAGACCTTCCTTGCCTTCCAGCTCGATCGCCGCAAGACCTGCGGCGGCCAGCGCCTCGCCACCCGGCAGGCGCTGCCCTTGGTAGAAGGCCTCGCCCATGCCCATCAGCACCAGGACCAAGTGCGAGAGCGGAGCCAGATCGCCGCTGGCACCTAAGGACCCCTTCTCGGGGATGAACGGGTGCACCCCCGCGTTGAGCAGGTCGATCAGCGCCTGCAACGTCTCCATGCGGATCCCGGAGAAGCCCTTGGACAGAGCATTGGCACGTAGGAGGATCATGGCGCGGACCACTTCCTCGGGGAATGGGTCGCCCACCCCCACGGCATGGCTCATGATCAAGTTCTTCTGCAGCAGCTTGGTCTCCTCCGGCGAGATGAGCACATCGGAAAACTTGCCAAAACCGGTGGTAATTCCGTAGGCTACTTGCTTGCTGCTAATGATCCGTTCGACCGCAGCGCGCGACTGCAGCACGCGCTCCTTGGCTTCGGGTGCCAGGCCGACCTTCGTTCCGCAACGGGCGACTGCCACCAACTGTTCGATGGTCAGCCCCTCGCCGCGGATGATGCAGTGGTGATTGTCCATGTCGTCTCCTCCTACGTCGTCGTCGAGGCAATAGCCACCAGGCACTAGCCACTAGGAGTAGCACGCACCACGGGGACCCCAACGCGTTATACAACTCTGAAGGGCCAAAAGAAAAAGAGGAACTAGGCCATCACCTTAGTAATGACCCAAGCCCTCTTACATCTCACATCTATGAGCTCGAATATGAACTTATCGAATTAGTGGACCTGACTGTAGCACACGGCTCACCCACGTCTAGCGCCTCTGTCTTCTACTGGCTTGTGGCTAGTGCCTCGTGCCTAAAGATGATTGATCCCCAGTCCGCAGGCCTCGTGTTCATGGCCTTTGATCGGGGCTCCGATCGTTCCATACATGGCCACCGCCAGCCATAGGCCTTCACCATCGTTAGCAACCCGAGGCCCGATAACGACTGCGTAGCGTAAGCCTACGGTGCGGAGCATGTTGCCCAGTTCGACCGGCCCTCTGGTCAGACCCTGTAGGGCATCAATGGTGGCATGGTAGATGGCATGTTGCGCACGGTAACTCCCGTCGATCAGTCCTTCACGTCGCGCTGCGGTCTCCACAGCCGCGATGATCTTGGGCAGTTCCATGGAACCCACCTTGCCGCTGCAGATCCGCAACCCCTGCTGGCGAGCGGCGTCAGCCCTACGCTCGGCCTGCTCACTATCGTCCAGGGCAATCAAGAGTGCGGTTCGCCCCAGATAATCGCTCAAGCGCAACGCCCTCCTTTGCAAGATACCATTCGCCGGCGATAGCTGAAAACCCTTCATCCACTGGACGCCAAAGTGACTACCGATAATCCCGGGT
This sequence comes from uncultured Clostridia bacterium, assembly GCA_964402415.1. GTDB lineage: Bacteria > Bacillota > JAAYKD01 > JAAYKD01 > CAYOCI01 > CAYOCI01. The sequence continues at coordinate 7,612 of CAYOCI010000009.1, read as the reverse complement.
TCCAGGGTGCAATGATCCGTATTGCAGGTGAGGGCTATCGCAGTCTATACACATTAGCGTCGGTGGATCATAGCATACCCATAGCGCAGAAAAACCAATGACCGCACGACAATTGTCGTGCGGTCATTGGTTTTAGTGGTAGCCCCAAGGGGAGTCGAACCCCTGTTTCCGCCGTGAGAGGGCGGCGTCCTAGGCCACTAGACGATGAGGCCATGTAATAACTGGTTGGGGAGGAAGGATTTGAACCCTCACAGGCAGATCCAGAGTCTGCAGTCCTACCATTAGACGACTCCCCATTGCTTCAGAGAACGTGCTTCGCTCGTCAGAACTTGCGGGGCTCATCGGCGAGATTTATTATAGCACGGTCCCTGAAACAAACGCAAGGCAGTTTTGCTTGGTATTTTTTAGTGCAAACATCGAAACCGAGATCATTGACCAGCGAAAGCGTTCAAGCGTTTTGTCGCCTCTTCACGTCCAAACAGATAGATCGTATCAAACAGGCCTGGTGAGACCGTACGCCCGGTCAAAGCAACACGAACTGGCTGTACGGTCTCCTTAAACGGCAACTCCAACTTCTCACAGAGGGCGCGATAGGCGGCCTCGATGGCAACCGCGGAGTAGTCGCTCAGACCACGCAGATCAGATGCGAGTTCACGCAGGAACTGCCGCTTGAGATCAGTCAGTCCAGCTGCCGTTACTGCCTCGGGCTCATAGACCACCTGATCGGCAAAGAACACCGCCACATGATCGGTCACCTGAGCCAGTGTCTTAATCTTCTCCTGCACCAATCCCAGCAGAGCAGACAACCACTCGTGGCGCTCCGCTGCCGTGGTCGCATCAATTAGTCCAGCCCTATCTAAGAAAGGAAGCGATTGGTTAACAAATTCTTCTCGTGTCAGTTGCTTGATGTACTGACCATTCATCCATTCCAGCTTCTTGGGGTCAAAGACCGCTGGATTCTTTGATACCTTCTTCAGGCTAAACTTCTCGATCAGCTCATCAATGCTGAAGAGGGTTGAACTGGCGTCATACGACCATCCGAGTAGGGCGAGGTAATTGACCAAGGCTTGCGGCAGATAACCCTCATCGCGGTACTGCAACACCGAGGTTGCCCCGTGACGCTTGCTCAGTCGGGTCTTATCGGACCCCAGGATCATGGGAATATGGGCGAACTCTGGGACCGGATAACCAAAGGCCTCATAGAGCAGGACCTGGCGCGGAGTATTGGAGAGATGGTCGTCGCCACGGATAACGTGCGTCATAGCCATCAGGGAATCGTCGATGACCACAGCATAATTGTAGGTCGGCATTCCATCCGATTTCATTAGCACGAAGTCGTCAAGGAGCTCGTTCTGGAACTCCACCGTCCCACGGACGGCGTCTCTCACCACCGTCACGCCATCGGGAATGCGAAAGCGAATCACGGGGGTGCGTCCTTGGGCTTCATACGCCTGACACTGTTCGGAGGTCAGGTCGCGACAGCGGCCACTGTACTTTGGATCGAGTCCCTTGGCCACTGCTTCCTTGCGTTGCTCTTCCAGTTCCTCAGCAGTGCAGTAGCACTTGTAGGCATGTCCACTGGCGAGTAAGCGCTCGGCATGCTCGGTGTAAGTATGTAACCGTTGGCTCTGGAAATAGGGGGCGTTGGGACCTGGTTTCAGCGGCCCCTCGTCCCAGTCCATCCCGAGCCACTGCATGCTCTCCAAGATCGCCGTGGCTGATTCCTCGGTCGAGCGCTGCAGGTCAGTATCCTCGATCCGGAGAATAAAGGTCCCGCCCTGCTGCCTGGCCAATAGCCAGTTGAACAGTGCGGTTCGAGCCCCACCGATATGAAGGTAGCCGGTAGGGCTGGGGGCGAAACGAACCCGCATGGGTTGTCCGTTAGTATTTGGCATGGTAACTTGCTCCTTTGGGCCGCAGCGCATGCGGCCGACAGATTCGTGTGAAACCATCGTCTTGGACTAGCTCGTCTAGCTAGTCCTACTAGGGGTCTGTCCGAAAAATCTCTTACAGACCTCAGATATCGATTATTGTAGGCGCAGTATGGCTGCGCAACTACATTTGGGGTTACGTGTCTCGTTGTAGTCGCGCAGCCACGCTGCGCATCGGGTTTGTCGCCACTCTCACTAGGGACTAGGGAGACTGTCGAAAAAGGGCCATCGAGCTTAGTTACCCGTGCGTTTGCGCTCTCTACGCTATGCTTCGGTCGCGTGGGCGTATGCAATACGCCCCTACGCAATGGCCTGCATGCTATGGAACTCATACGGTTGAATCGGTTGTAGGGGCGTAATGCATACGCCCGCAGGTCGCTGCAAGGCGACCTCAACAAAACAGGTGACTACTCCTTAGGCGCGTGGGTGACTTCTTTGCCAGCCTCACTAGGGACTCGGGACTAGGGACTAGGGACTAGGGACTGGCCCGCAGGCCCTAACATGCTTTTCCCCACAGTAGTATCAGCCCGATCACGACAAAGGCAATTCCCGCGCCGATCTGCAGATACTCGGCGGGGCAGTAGCGCACCAAGACGCCACCCAGGGTGACACCAATCACGGATGTACAGACCAGGGCCGAAGCGGCGCCCAAGAACGTCGACAGCGGTGCTCGGTTTTGGGTCACCAGGAGCATGGTAGCGAGTTGTGTCTTGTCGCCGAGTTCGGCCAGGAAGACCATGGCAAAGGTGGATAAGAAGACTTTCCAGATCATGCAGCGCCCTCCATTACCCCATGTTCCTTAAAGGGTATTCGCGGAGGTCGCAATGAATGATACGGGGCTACCAAGCATTTCGTCCTGATGGCTATGTTACCGCATGCAACCGCTCATCCCCCGTCACAACTGTCCCTTGTGCCTTATCGGGCACAGGAGACACCGCACCTAATATTGGCCGATTAACCGCCCCATTCTTGGCTCCAACTGTCTCTCGCAGCCTGTAGAGGCTGCTGCCGACACCGCGCCTTCCCGGCGCTAGTTGTCGCACGAAGGGGCGTGGACGCGTTACTACGTAGCCGCGTCCGAGCCGGTGCTAGTTGTGACTACGGTGAGCGTGGGCATCGGGCGCAGCATGGCGGCGCCCCTACAGCAGCCACCCCGACTAAAACTCAATTCCCTCGCGGGCAGGGATCCCCTTCATGTAGGGATGTTTGACCTCCATCACTTCGCTGACGAGGTCCGCTTCTTCACGGATCGACTGCGGAGCATAGCGTCCTGTTAGGACTAGGTCCACCGATGCTGGGCGCTGCTTGAGAAGTTCAAGAACGCTCTCCACCGACAGCAGATTGAAATCCATGGCAACATTGATCTCATCAAGGATAATGAGATCATACTCTCCGCCTGTCATCGCCTGGCGAGCCAGTTCGAGACCACGCTTAGCCTCAGCGAGGTCTTCCTCGGCGGGGTTGTACTTGTCCACGAAATTGGGGGTTCCGGTCTGCTCCAAGCGAATCGGCAGGTACTTGCGCACTGCCCTGATCTCGCCGTAGGATGCATCACCTTTCATAAACTGTACGATCAAGACACGCTTGCCGTGCCCGACAGCTCGGACGGCTAAGCCAAAGGCGGCCGTTGTTTTCCCTTTACCATCGCCCGTGTATACTTGGACGATCCCCCTGGTGGTTTGTCCTGTCATCGTTATCCCTCCTGGACGTAGCGGTCGATGATGATCGCCCGGTGACGGTTCCTAAACCGCCTGCGCACGGGCCCCTTCACCGCGTATCAGGACCCTGCGGTACTCTCCATAGTATACCACACTTGCCAGCAACGGCGAACGCATCCGGGAAAGCGAATTGCCAGTAGGTCCATAGCTCGATACAATAGATGAAAACGCATACTTGTCACGGGAGGACGCTGGTGAAAAGAAAGAACAAACGGCTGGTGCAATTACTGATCTTTGTTGGTTTGCTACTCACGCTCATCGGATGCTTCTTCGTATGGGATGCATCCAAGCGGCTCCCACTCGCGGTGGGCGACCGGGTGCTACTCTCTCGGCGTCAACCAGGGGATCTTGCCACCATCGGACTTAACCTCTACAACAACGGGCGGCGACCAATCACCCTGATCAACGCTCATGTGTCAGGGACGGTTTGGGAGCTGTCTGCTGCCCAGATGACCAGTGGGCTCTCCTACACAGAACAGCCTCTGCAGACCTGGGCGGCCGGGCGCGGCGCCGCGTTGACGCCCGTCGGTGGGTTTCGCATCAGAGAGGATGGGAAGGCCACATTGGGGATCAGCCTGAAGCGAACCTCGGCTGCATCGGTGGGAGGAAGCAATCTAGTGGTGACCTACAGGCTATGGTTCTTTACCCGGCAGCTGCAGATCGCGCTGGACTGATTTAGGAACGCCCGGGGCCCGCAGCCCACAGCCCGCAGCCCACAGCCCACAGCCCACAGCCCACAGTAGGTGCCCGTGCGCTAAGGGAGCGTTTTCACCCCTTGTGGCACCGCAGCGGCGTCATGCATCGGCAACATTCAGCGCGGTTCATCGATGCGTAATTAGGTTTTATTTCGAGTCCGATAGGAAACCACCATGGGCATGATGAAATATCTATTATGCGCTTGTTTGAGTAGATACTCACGTAGTAGCAGCATGGTGGATCAAGCCTATAGTGAAGGGTCGGTTGTTTATGGGGATCTATGCCGTTGGAGTTGCCTTCATCCTAGTTATTGTGTTGGTCAACAAGAAGGTCTCACTGGGCAACGCCATGCTGATCGCTAGCTTGGTGGTGGGCTTAGGAACGGGCAACGGGCTATGGAAGACCGGGAAGATCATCATGGGATCGCTCTTGGATCCGGTTACGGTTGAACTGCTGAGCATTATCGCGTGTATCTGCATCCTTGGTCATCTGCTGAAGAAGTTTGGTTTTCTCACCAACATGGTTGAGGCTCTCGACCGGTTGCTTCCCAGCACCAAGGCGACGATCATGTTGGTGCCGATGATGATCGGCTGCTTGACCGTCTCAGGGGGAGCCATCATCTCCGCTCCTATGGTTGATAGTCTGGGGGATCGCCTGCGCCTACCGCCGAATCACAAATCAGCCATCAACCTGCTCTACCGTCACGGCGGCCACTTCATGTTCCCGTTTGTATCGGGGATCCTGCTGGCGTCGAGCCTAGGCCATATCTCGGCCACGCGCTTGGCGGCGATGATGATCCCGGTCTCACTGCTCGTCCTGGCGTCCGGTTACTTCCTCTTCTTGCGTAAGGCTGTTGCCGATCGGGGCCCTGACGTTCCACGCAATTTCAGCAAGGATCTGGCGGCATTTTTAATCAATGGCTCGCCACTCCTGCTCAGCCTGTTTCTTGCCCTCGTTCTCGGCCTTCACTTTGCCTATGCTCTCTTGATCGGCATCGGTGTCGGTGCAGCACTCGCCTATCGCCAGGGAAGGCTCACCTGGTCAGATGCCTGGGCTGGGCTGATCTCACAGAAGCAGATGATCTATGCCACCGCCGGGATCATGATCTTCCGCGGCATGATCAATCAGGTGGCGGTCCTCCCTGCCCTCGTGGAGAAGTTGATCTCCAATGGCCTACCAATTGAACTGCTCCTGATTACCTTGCCGGCCATTATTGCCTACGCCACTGGCGGTATCTCGTCGGCCATGGGGATCATGATGCCGATGCTGGTGGCGCCTACGCTCCCCGAGCAGACTCGTTTGGTCTACGCCATGATGATCTACTGCAGCGGGTATCTGGGATACTTCACATCGCCCTTGCATCTCTGCACGGTCTTGACCAACGAGTTCTTCGGTGCCAAGCTGTCGGATACCTATCGTGACCTGGCACCGTCATTTGCCTCGATCTTTGTGATGATGATTGTGTTGATGTTTATCTATCGCTGAACGATGGGCAAACTCAACACAAAGGCACTAGGCACCGGCCACCAGGCGCCAGGAGCTCTCGCAAGATGAACACGAGAGAGGCGATCGGTGGTACACCTTCGGTGCTCCCCAGATCTCTCTCCTAGTAGCTAATGTCTAGGGCCTAGTGGCTCGGAATAACTAATAGGCCGGTGGCGATGCCACCGGCCTATTAGTTATTCCGATAAGAATGGATAGCGATAGGTATCACAGGCGACCACTGGCAGCATACTGCCAGTATCGGCTAATGTCTGCCCGAGCCAGCGATTTTGATCCTCACCGCCAAGGGAGACTGCCAGGCTGAAGGAGTGTTCTTTCACTAGTCTTTTGGCGAGCTCCCGGCCATGACCGGACAGTTCGTCAACCTGATGGACGGTGACGCCGAGATTCTGTACACGCCCCGTGATGAAACTCACCCCAGCCTTGCCGGGGGCTATCACCGCGGTCAGCCCCACGCCTCTTCTCAGCATCTCTTTGGCCAAAAGTGGGAGAGCAGACTGGCCTATTCCGCTGGCGATCACTAGGACCGAGCCACCCGCCAGATCGGCAAGGCGGTTGCCTCCCAGCAACAGGTTGCCTGGATTAGGATCGAGCCAGATGGTATCGGCCTCACCCAGCAGCATATTCTCAGGCTGGGCTAAACTGATGCTGAGGAGAACCGCCCGCAACCTCAAGTCAACATCACTGACGATGGCCGTCGGCCGGATTCGGCCGCTCGGTGAGTCACCCAACCCCAGCCGCACCACAGTCCCGGGATAGGAATATGGCTCCAAGCGTCGATCGCCCACCGCGACGGCGAGTTCCAGCAGTCGAGGTGCTGATTGACTGCTGGCGATGACGCGGGGTGGTGACCCCACGCGTGCCGGCTGCTGATCGGACCATTGTCGTTCCAGGAACGGGCAGAAGCCCCGCCAGTCACAGTTACACAAGGGGTATCCAGCCAAATGCGAGCAGTTGGGACAGGCCTTCAGATCTGCCAGTAGGCACGGGCACAGTTCGGAAGCCAGGTTGGGACAGGTCGCTCCCCATGCTATGAACTTTGGCACCCCACATCCTCCTCATGGAACCTGGTATTACACCCTATGAGGAGCGCAGCTGGATTAGAAGTCTGCCACTGTCCGCTGACAGTACACAACATTTTCCGCCAACCATGAAGGATTTCGTCCCTATTAGAAGAAACTAACCATAATCTACGCAAATGAAGGGTGATAAGAAGTATGAAGCGCGGGTTCTACCTAGTCGACGACGACCCAAGTATCCGTCGAATACTGCGAAAGATTATCGAAGCTGACGACCTGGGTCGAGTGGTCGGCGAGGCGGACGACGGTGAACAGGCCGAAGCAGACATTCTCAGCCTGGAGCCTGATATCGTCTTGATTGACTTACTTCTGCCCAATCAGGATGGCGTCCAGACCATTCAGCATCTCCGTGACCGCAACTACAACGGACAGTTTGTTATGATCTCGCAGGTGACTGAGCAGACGCTGATCGGTCAGGCGTATGCCGGTGGGATTGAGTTCTTCATCCACAAGCCACTCAATCGAGTTGAGATCGTCTCAGTGATAAAGTCAATCCTGGAGAAGATGCGCCTGCAGGAAGCGATCGCCACCATTCGCGACTCCGTAACCAACGTCATGCCTGGGCAAGCACCGCTGGTGGCAAAGCCCGCTGGTATCGATATCGACAGGGCGCGCAAAGCCCTCTTACGAGTATTGTCCGATCTGGGCATACTCGGTGAGGCCGGTTGCCGCGATATCATCTCGA
>CAYOCI010000008.1:11319-65397 GCA_964402415.1 uncultured Clostridia bacterium | reverse complement strand
ACCTCGCTCTTTTTCAGTTGGTATGGTCTAGATACCTAACTTAATGACATTGCCCCCCTGGGGCGCTACTTCGGCGTTCCGCGGGGGGGATTGTCGTTGCACTCTATGCCAATATCTCCAGCAGCTCCTGCAGCTCACGGATCGTGTGATCGATCTTCAGCCCACTGCTATTAACGGCACCGGCCGGGTTGTACCAACAGGTGGTGATGCCAAAATCGGCACCGCCTTTGATATCGGCACTCAACGAATCACCGACGATCATCACCCTCGCCTTGTCCGTTTCACCGCAGCTACGCATGGCATACTCAAAGAAACCTTGATGGGGCTTTTGATATCCGGCTTCCTCAGAGACGATGATATGCTTGATGTAGGGTTCGACGCCCGAGCCCCTGATCCGACGCCGCTGGGTCTTAGCGATGCCGTTGCTAGCGATGGCCAGCGTATAGTGTTGGGACAACTGGTGACAGAGCTCCACGGCACCATCGATCAGATGACGGCCTTCGGACAGGTAGTCGGTGTAGACCGTGTTGAGCACCGCCGGGTCTGCCTCTAGTCTGAACTCTGCCATCAGGTTCTCAAACCGAGCCACTTGTAGACGGGCCTTGTCGAGATGACCTCGCTCAAATTCTTTCCACAGCGAACTGTTGATCTCGCGATATCTCGCGCGCACTGTGTCGCTGTAGGTGAGCTGATGATGCGAAAAGACCTGTTGTAGGGCGACGGTCTCAGCCGCCTCAAAGTCAAACAGCGTACCATCGGCATCGAGGAGAATTAGGCTGTAGCGTTTCATAGTATCACCCCGCCATAGAAAATGGTGCGTCGCTCGCGCGGCGCACCTTCGATTATACTCCCTATGGCGTGATCACTCCAAAGGATTATCCGGTAGATGAGCCTCAGTGGGTCGGTTGATCGTCTAGATCTCGCCCGCGACCACCTGGCCGCCAAACAGCACCGCCTGACGAACTGCCCGCCTAGCGACTGCCTCAGCCGAGCAGCTGGCGTGCACAAGAACCATAGTTGCCTGATCACCGACCTTCGGCCAGATACGATTCCCGGCACGATCCAGAGGGGTCTTGCCGCCCGTGATATAGCCCAGAGTCTGCGCCAGACCGACCTCGTCGCTCCAGCGGAAGCGCTCTGCCAGTCGGCCTGCTCTCTCGAGCAGATCACCATTGCCGTACGGTTGCCATGTATCAAAGATATTGTCCGACCCGATGGCGACGTTGACCCCGCATTCACGCAGCAGATCAAAGGGAGGGATCGCCCGGTTGATGGGAACGTGACTAATGATGGCGATGCCAGCCTCAACAAGCACTGCTGCCAGCTCCCTAGCCTCAGCTGTAGTGAGGTCGCCTAGACAGAACGAATGGCTGACAGCCACGCGCCCCTGCCACTTCGCCTCAATCGTCAGTGCGGCCAACCGCCTTAGAGTAAATGCTCCGAGATGCCCCGGATCATGCAGATGCAGGTCTACGCCAGCATTGCCTTCGGTGGCGATCTCCATCATCTGTTGCAGCGATGCCTCGACATTGCCATCAACATTAGCCGGGTCTACGCCCCCCACATGGGTGGCTCCGCAGCGAACAGCTTCTCTCATCGCAGTAGCCGAGCCGCTGTGCAGCAAGCCATGCTGGGGAAAGGCGACGATCTCATGGGTCAGTCGGCCGCTGAAGCGGGCCAGCGCCTGCTGCACTCCTTCGAGATTGCTCACCCCCACCTCAGGATAGACATCAACATGGGTGCGAACATGGGTTGATCCATGGCGCAGCATGATCTCCAGCAGGTTGACTGCACGTTCCTCGGTCGTCAGAGGTAGGGTGGGGAGTAAAGTCTTTTCCACCTCAAAGCGCCCGAAGATGTTCCGCACAGGAAGCTGAGCGCGCCAGGGTGTACCAGTGAGCGTCTTGTCCAGGTGGCAGTGGGATTCCACAAATGACGGCAGAGCCAGCAACCCCCTGGCATCGCATACTGGCTCGTTGTCCTGGGGAGGTTTGTCAGCCGCTAAGATGGAAGTGATCTTGCCACTCTCCATGCGCAGATGGTAGAGATCTGTCTGGGTGCCTACGACAATCCCATCCCTAAACTCGTGACCAGACTCTAGGCGGACATTGGTTAACCAGACTCCAGTGTTCTTCATCAACACAGCTCCTTTCAGATCATCACGTATCACAACACTCGTCCATTATACCCGGGGGTCACGCAGAGAAACGTAAGCACAAGAGGATAAACCACCTTGCCCACAAAAGATAATGAACCTGAGGCTGACTTGCCTGATACTGAGATTATGAGCAACCGAGAAAGGAGAGATCCCATGATCGATCTATTACTCGTGCACGGCACCATTATCACCATGGATCAGGAGCGTAGGATCCTTGATGATGGAGCGGTAGCGGTGGACAAAGGACAGATCGTCGATATAGGCCCTAGCTCAGAGCTTGTGCAGCGCTACCAAGCCGCCCGTACGGTGGATTGTGCGGGTCATATCGTCACCCCGGGCTTGGTCGATGCCCACAGCCATGCAGGCACCGCGCTATTGGGACGCCACTACAGCGATACCCTCACCCTCTGGCCGCTTGCCGCTCGCCGTGTCAGTGATCGGTACAGCGATGATGAGAGTTGGCAAATGGATGGGATGCTCAAGGGCCTGCAGCACCTCTATGCCGGCGTCACCACATCACTCTCAGTGGTGGGGACTGAGCCACGCAGCGATCGGCCAGCCCCGGCCTGCCAGCTTGCCCGGGGGATCGCGGCGACAGGTGCCCGCGGCGTCATCGCCGCAGGCCCATCGGGCCCCTGGCCGCGTCGCTATGGCTATTGGGAGCATGGCAACTACCACGAGTGTGAGGCATCTCTAGACAGCATGCTCGATGGTTGTGAGGCCATCCTGCAGAGCACACACGGTAGTTCTGACGGTCTCATCAGAGCTTTTGTGGCTCCTGCAGTGCTCGTGCCCAGCTTGTCGTGTGAGCAGGGCAGAGTGGCGCCGGAGAAAGCGGCGCGTCTAGACGAGGTCGACCTCCGTCAGGCCCGCTTGGTACGGGCCTTAGCGCACAAGTACAAGACCATGATCACCACCAGCGCCTGGGGATATTGGGTTCGCATGGCTGCCCAGGACGATGGGGCCCTCCTCGGGCCAGATGTGCTGTTGTCCCACGGCACCGGACTGACCTTCGAAGAGGTCAACATTATTAAGCGCACTGGCACCAAGCTGGTGCATACAGGTGACGTCAGCTTTGCACGCCTCCCGGTTCCGGAGCTGCTGCAGGCCGGGGTCAATGTGGCCATCGCCACTGATGGAGGCGGGCCGCGCACGCACTTCGATCTGCTGCAGGCCCTGCGGCGCGCCTTGATCATCGAGTATATGCACTTCGACGATCGCTGTTATCTGCCGGCCGGGAAGGCTTTGGAGATGGTTACCATTGACGCTGCTCGGGCGCTGGGCTGGGATGATGAGATTGGTTCTTTGGAGCCGGGCAAGAGGGCGGATATCGCCATCTTCGACTGGCAGCAGGCGCACCTTACCCCTTGGTTCATGCCGGTCCACCGACTGGTACACGCGGCTGTTGGTGCTGATGTTTCGACCGTGATCGTCGACGGCAGAATCGTCATTGAGAAGCGCAGGTCAACCATGGTCGATGAAGCGGCGCTATACCAGGCGGCAAGCGCTAAGTCCGCTTGGCTCGTTGAGGCCGCTGGACTGTCCGGTGGGCGACACGACGTCTGCGGGGGCAAGGCCTACTTCGCCATCAGTCCTGATGACCCAGCTCTGGATCTCGCTCAGCCGAAAGGTGGTGACGCGCGATGATGAACGTTGATCTCCTACTCCAACATGCCACCATCATCACCATGGATGCCACACGTCGCATTCTCACCGACGCTGCTATTGCCGTACAGGGCAATCGTATCGTCCTGATTGGCACCTCGTCTGAAGTCGCTGCACAGTGTACAGCCAAGCGCGTGGTTGACTGCCTAGGCAAGGTGGTGATGCCTGGGTTAATCGACGCCCATGGCCATGGCGGCCACTCGATGATCAAACAGATGGGCATGGACACACGCAGTTATTGGATGAAGACCGCCTATCGTATCTATTTCCTCTACTCCAAGGATGAGTTCTGGTATCTGGATGGACTTCTCTCCGCCATGGAACGCCTGCGTGCTGGGGTCACCACCGGTCTCAGCGTCATGGGCTGTGAACCGCGGGCTGATGATCCTGTCTTCGGCGCCAACCATGCCCGTGCCTATACCGAAGCCGGACTACGTGAGGTCGTGTGTGTCGGCCCGGGTTCTACCCCCTGGCCGAAGACCGTGGCGCGCTATGTAAATGGCGAGCGCAAGCTCATCCAAGCCACCTGGGACCAATACTTTGAGGGCACCGAGAAGCTAATCCAGCAATGGCATAGGCAGGCCAACGATCGTATTCGTGTCTTTGTGACCCCGTTCAGTCTGGTGCCGTCGCGCTTTCCCAGCGGCCGCTCGCCGAGCGACCTCTGCGATATCCTGGATGAGTTTGACCGCAAGCAATTCCGCCGTGTGCGTGATCTCGCCGACAAGTACCAGACGTGGATCCATACGGATGCCTTCGGCAACTTGGTGGAGCTTGCCTCCCGCGATGAGAATGCCCTACTAGGTCCTGATGTGCTGATCCAGCATTGTTACGACCTCACCTATCGCGAGGTCGAGATCTTGGCCCAGACCGATACCAAGCTTGCTCACTCGGCGGCTCCTACCTTCCGAGCCATGCCCTTTACGGAGATGCTGGAGATGGGGATCACCGCTGCCATCACCTCTGATGGCAATGCTCCAGCCACACCGTTTGATCTGTTTGAGATCATTCGCCGCGTTCAGGTGATCGAGCAGATGCGTTTCGATGATCCAAACAGTCTGCCCGTCGGCAAACTGCTCGAGTGTGTCACCATTGATGCGGCCAAGGCTCTCGGCTGGGAGAAGGATCTGGGCTCACTGGAACTGGGCAAGAAGGCCGATATCGTCATCCTCGATGTGCAGAAGCCCCATCTACAGCCCTTCACTATGCCGGTCCATCAGCTTGTGCTGGGTGCTTCTGGGCGCGATGTGGAAACGGTGATTGTCGACGGCGAGATCGTCATGGAGAACCGGCGCATCTGTAAGCTTGATGAGGCTGCCATACTCCAGGCTGCGCACGCCGAAGCTATGGACACTATCAGCCGTGCTGGCCTCAATGAGTTCATCCTGGATCCCGCCTTTGGGCAGCCTTACCGCAACTTCACCAAGCCAGTTAGGCTGCCGACCAATCTGTAGCGGCCCGCCTGGATGCGCGGCTGTTGAGGCTGAGATCAGCCAGCCTTGAGAACCAGTGACCGATGAAAGGAGTACTCCTATGTCCAAACGCACACTGATCCGCGGCAAGTTCGTCATTGGTCATGACGGACGTGATCACGTCATCTACCGTGATGGCGTGGTGGTCTACGAAGGCGACAGCATTCTCCACGTTGGCCACGACTTTGCAGGCCGCGTTGACGAAGAGTGGGACACCGGCTTGTCGATCATCAGTCCCGGTTTCATCGATCTGGACGCGGATGTCGATACTGACCATGCCTTGATCGATGTCGCCTTCCCTAAGAACAAGCAAGATGCCTTTCAGATGAGTACCCGCTTTCGCACCACCGATCCTTTCACCGAAGAGGATTTTCGCGTGCGTCAGCGCTACTCCATCGTCCAGCTGATTATGAACGGGATCACCACCGCCATGCCCATCGCCGGTGAGCTCTTCCGCGGCTGGTGTCAGACCTATGATGAGTTTGAGGAGATGGCGCGTAATGCCGCTGACCTGGGACTGCGCATGTATCTCGGACCCAGCTACCGAGCCGCCGCTTGGCGAGGCACCTTCTGGGATATGGAACGGGGGGAGCAAAGTCTGCAGGATGCGTTCCGCTTCTACGACAAGCATGACCACTCGTATGGCGGTCTGATCCGTGGCTTCCTGAACCCGTGCCAAGTGGTCTTCCTGACCGAGGACTTCCTGCTCCGTACCAAGCACTTCGGCGAAGAAACAGGCGCCCCCATTCGCCTACACGCTTGCGAGAGCCCTCGCGAGTGGGAGTATCTTCTGCCGCTCCATGAGAAGACCAGCGTCGAGTATTTTGACAGCATTGGCCTGCTCAGCTCCCGGCTGCTCATCCCTCATGCCATCGTAGTGAAAGATAGCGAACTGCCGATTTTAGCGGAGCACGGTGTCTCGATCATCCACACCCCCTTTGCCGAGGCCAATGTTGGCTGGGCGCTGCACTCCTTTGGCAAATACCAGGCAGCAGGTGTCAATATTACCATGGGTACCGATGCTCAGCCCGATGACATGATCCGCAATCTGCGTTTTGCTTGGGACCTAGCCCGCTTGTTTGAGACTAAGCAGATCCATAACCGCTATGGCGAGGATAACCAGGTGATCAACCACTATCGCACCGAACCCCAATACCCGCGCACCACGGCCGCTGACTTCTTCCGCGCGGCTACCACCAATGGGGCCAAGGCGCTGGGGCGTGATGATCTTGGCAAGCTATCCGTGGGGGCAAAGGCCGATATCGTGGTCATCGATCTGGATGATCTCCGTGTCGGACCGTATGATGACCCCATCCGTACCCTGATCATGAGCTGCACCGGAAACAACGTGCGCCATACCATCATCAATGGGCGCACGGTGATGAAGGATCGCATGATCCCCGGTCTCGATGAAGCCAAGCTTAAGCAGGAAGCACAACAGGTATACGAGAGATTCGTTGGCCTCTACAGCGAGTTCGATGCGTTTCACCGTCCGACCGACACCTTTTTCCCGCCCTCTTTCCCCGAGATCAAAAAGCGGTAATGAAGACGTTCCCAGCCCGACCACGGGCTGGGAACGTCTTGTCTAGCGCGCTATTGTTGAGCCAAGAGACGCCAGATGGCTAGGCCCACTTGAAGCTCCAACGACTCATCGTGGCGATCGAGATCGATCTTGGTTATCTCGCGGATGCGTCTGAGGCGGTAGAGTAGCGTCTTGTAGTGAATGAACATCGCTTGAGCCGCGGCTCGCCCGTTGCCCTGATGCTTCAGGAAGACCTCTAGGGTCTCTGTCAAGGATGTATGGTGATGGTGGTCATAATCCAGCAGCCGTCGGAGGGAACCGGGTATGTATTGACGCAGCTGCTCAAGGTCACCTAAGCTGCACAAAAGGCGGTAGATACCCAACTCGCCCATCACCGCTACGCCCTCGCTGCCATGGAGCATCTCCGCGATCGAGAGCGCGCTTAGGGCCTCTTTCAGTGCTCGCCCTACCTCATGCAAGCCGTGAACCAGCTCGCTAACCCCAGCGGCTGCCTTGATCTCCGGCAGTTCACGGCGCAGTGCAGTTTGCAGCTGCTGTAAGAAGCTCTTGATGCGCCGCAGCTCAACACGCTCCTCGAGCCGCCCTTGCCATAGTATGACGATCTGATCGGGTCCAACCCGGCTCAAGGCAGACTTGTTGCTGCGGGTCAGTACCGCATGAAGCAGTCGCTGCAGGCGCGACAGGTACTGAGTGAGATGATCACTCTGATCATCTTGCCCGTCTTGTTGTAGATAGTGCTCCCAGGCGGCTAAGCGTATAGCAATGACGTAACAGTCGCCCGCGGGTGATAGTCCACTCTGGCTAACCTTCTTTAGGAGGACATGATCCGCGGTCGCGTGACCCCTGATGATCTCATCCAGTAGGTCCGCTTCGAAACGCTGTTCCGCTTCCTGAACGGCCAGTTCCTTGAGCAGTTGTAGAGAGATAACCGTGGCGGCACTCTCCACAGCTACACGGTCAAGATCGGTGAGCCTTTTGGCTGTTTCAGCAACGACCAGGGCAGCACGGTTCTGCCCCATCAAGCGCAGGGAGTGCTGCTGTTGTGGAACCGGATCATGCGTGTGGTCATCTATTAGGCAGCCTTGCTCTATATCCCAGACGAGGTTCTGCTCATCATCCGCTTGAGCCAAGGGGACCTGCCAACTGTCCACCACCAAGACCGGTGCTCCAATCATCCCCTGCAGCGCTTTGGCGATGACCGAAACGCCTGCATTATCCAGACTTAGCTGGGTGAAGATCTCATGGCATTGGCGATAGTAGGAGCTGAGTCGGTACTGGTGATCGAGCAACTCAGACATCACCGCTGACAAGATATCGACAAAGCGAAGCTCGGGGCTGATCTGCACGATGGGGAGTTGGACAGCTTGGGCCTCGGCGGTTACTTCCGGTGCCAGATCATCGACGAAGCGATGCAGCTTGACAATCAGGGCGGCCGCGCCCTTGCTCGCCAAGGCGCGAACTAGCTGCCGCTGACGTGCGACATCTGTCGCTACGGAGTAGAGGCTGGTCAGGACCAGTTCGCCACCCTTCAGCCACTGCTCAATATCCGGCGCTTCCATGACGGTGATGCCGCTGACAGGGCGTCCCAAGGACTCATCGCCCCCTATCAGCAACTGGGCGCCGCTGAGGATCTCCAGATCGAGAATAGCGCGCACGGTGAGTTCAGTCATCCCAGTTCCTTTCTCGTCTGCGACACGCATCGCCCCCCGAATTATCCTACCTTTTGGTGTAGAGAATGGCGGCGATGTACTCCAGGTCTTGATCGCTCGTGTTGGTCAGCGAGTGACTCTCGCCATCACGGCAGAGCAGGAAGTCTCCAGGCCCGACCTCATACATGTCGCCGTTGTCATTGTAGAGACCACGACCCGTGAGGATATAGTAGGCCTCAAGATCGCCCTCGTGGCGGTGGTAGCCGATTGAGCTGTGGGGCTTGATGACCGAAATGGCGAATAACCTTCCAGCGCCGCTGAGCTCATCAATGCTCATGAAATGCCGAAGCTCGATCGTTCCCTCTCCACCTTTGAGCCCCTGTACCTGCTCAATTCGGTTCTCGCCTGATCGGATACGCATGGTCATTGCTCCTCCTTTATGGTTTGATCTCTCGTCTCCAGCTAGTCACCGGCTTTGGCGACACGGCAAACGGTCCTGTAGAGCAGATGTAGCCCTTGTTCGAGGTGAGCGCGTTCTGTTCCTTCTTCGGGGCAATGGCTGCGCCCTCCCACGCTGGGAACGAAGATCATGGCTGTTGGCGCTATCGTTGCCAAGACGGCTGCGTCGTGACCAGCCCCACTGGGCATGGTCATGGAGGGCAGCCCGAGACAATCCGCCTCCTGTTGAATAATGGTACGCAGGTCGGGATCCATCAGTACCGGCGGCGTGGCCAGCCGCTGCTCCCAACTCCAGCTGAGCCCCTCGGTTTTACATGCCGCATCCAAGGCCGAACTAATCCGCGTCACCATTATCTCTAAGAGCTCACCATCCACACAGCGTAGATCGAGACTAAACCGTACTAGCGAAGGGACGATATTGACCGCTCCTGGCAGGAGCTCAAGCTGCCCCACAGTTGCCACCATACCATGCCCGAGCTCCTGTGCCCAGGGCTTCAGCTGCGCGATTACCTGCACCGCACCAACTAGAGCGTCTGCTCGGACGTTCATAGGGGTGGTTCCAGCGTGATCGGGGCGTCCCTGAAGGGCCACCTGATACCGCCGCATGCCCACGATGGACTCCACGATGCCGATGCACTTACCCGTCTGAGCCAAGACCGGTCCTTGCTCGATATGCAGCTCCAGAAACGCTTTCACCGAAGCTCTATGGCGGGCCATGCCCAGGAGCTCTTCGGTGTCAAACCCCTGCGCACGCATGGCTTGGGCGATGCTGATACCACGGGCATCGCGGAAACGCTCCAAGTCTCCGTCACCCAACTGGCCAGTGAGCGCTTTGCTGCCGAAGAACCCGCTGCCAAAGCGCACACCTTCCTCGTCGTTGAAGGCGTACAGATCGATTGGGTAGTGAGGCGTCAGCCCTTCGGCCTGCATAGCGCGCAGGACCTCTAACCCAGCCAGGATGCCTAAGTTTCCGTCCAGTTTGCCACCGTGCGGGACTGTGTCGTAGTGTGACCCGATCAAGACCGCTGGAGCATCCCCTTGACGACCAGCCAATCTTCCGGCAACATTGCCTGCAGCATCCGTCGTTACGGACAGCCCAGCCTCACGCATCTGCTTCACCAGCCACTGCATCGCACCCGCTTGCTCCGTGGTGAACGGTAGGCGGGTAACCCCCGCTTCAGGTGTGGATGTGAAACATGCGAGAGCATCAATATCCCGCTGTAGACGATCGATAGATAGAGAAGTAGCAATGGCCATAGCGCCACCTCCATGCATTTTCCCTCTACTTTCGTTTCAGTTGTGGTCAATCCTTTATCCACACTGGATAAAGGATTGACCGTCCAAATCACGAAAGAGCAAGGCAGTCGGTTGGGCCTCTGTTGCTGGCGCGATCATGACGCCATGCATCTTGAACCAATCATCATCTTTAAAGGAGTGGGATCATGCCTTACCCCCGCGATCTGTTAGCCAGCCGTTCGATCATTGAGCCTGGCAAGTATGCCCTTATCGCGCCTGAGGGACTGGTCAACAATGTGGTTCCAGGGTTTAGCAAAGCGCGTATCAGTATCGTAGCCTCCCCCAAGTATGGGGCTTCCTTCGTCGAATACCTAGTCGAGCTGCAGCCCGGCGGTCACGCTGAGGAGTTTGGCGGTGATGGGATCGAGAGTTTTGTCTATGTGACTGATGGCGAGCTGACCGTAACCATATCCGGGGTCGAGCATCGCCTGCAATCGGGCGGCTACGCCTACGCCCCGACCCACGAGAAGCTATCGTTCACCAACCATGGCGCGACAGCCAACCACTTGGTCCTTTACAAACAGCGTTATCAGCCACTTGCAGGGGTCTCACCTTGGGTTGTGATTGGCAATGTCCATGCGATGACACCTCGTATTTACGACGAGATGGCCAATGTCACCATCCTAGACCTGCTACCCACCGATCTCGCTTTTGACATGAACTTCCATATCCTATCTTTTCAACCCGGTGGCTGCCATCCGTTCGTGGAGACCCATGTTCAGGAGCACGGCGCCTATCTCCTGAGTGGTGAAGGCGTCTACAACCTCGATAATCAATGGATGCCGGTTAAGAAGGGCGACTTCATCTGGTTCGGCCCGTACGTACCGCAGGCCTGTTACGGGGTTGGCCGTGAACCACTAACCTACGTCTACTCCAAGGACTGCAATCGCGATGTCGAGCTCTAGGAGGTGCGAAGATGGCCTATTTTGATCTATTGATTAAGAACGGTCAGGTCGTATTGGAGAACGGCGTATTTGCAGCTGATCTAGGCATCACCGCCGGCAAGATCGCCGCCATCCTCGCCCCACAGATCACATCAGATGCTGCTGAGATCATCGATGCTCAGGGACAGGTCATCCTGCCGGGGGCGGTCGATGCTCATTTCCATAGCTGTGAACCGGGGCCCTATGCCTATCGCGAGTACTTCGATACCGGTACCGCGGCGGCTGCCGCAGGTGGCATCACGACGATCATCGATATGCCGCTCACGGTACCATCGGCGGACGCACCAGAGAACTTCGCCGCCAAAGCCCAGATCGCCAAGCAAAAGGCGATTGTTGATTGGGCGTTGTGGGGGGCGTTTATTCCCAACTCCTTTCCCCATCTACGGCAGCTGCATGAGCTGGGCTGTCCCGCATTCAAGGCTTTCATGCCTACGGCGACAGATACATACCCTCACGTGACCGATCGGCAGATGCTCGAGGGGATGCGCAGACTGGCTGAGTTTGGCGGTCTCTTAGGCGTTCATGCCGAGAACCGGGAGATGATTGACGAGGCCTGCCGCTTATTCGAAGCCGAAGGCAATATGGACCCGCTAGCTCACGAGGCCAGCCGTCCGATCATGGCTGAGCTGGAAGCCATCCAACGCACCCTGCTCTTTACCGAGTACACTGGCTGCCGGACTCATATCTGCCACATGTCCATCGCCGAGGGCGAAAAGTTGGTGCGGCAGGCCAAGGGCAAGGGGCTGCAGATCACAGTGGAGACCTGCCCACATTACCTGATCTTTGATCTCGATGACTTGCAGCGGTCGGGGATGTATGCCAAATGCAATCCCCCCCTGCGCAGTCGCGCTAATGTGGAAGCCCTCTGGGAGCTCGTGCTGGAAGGGCGGATTGACATGATTGGTTCCGATCACTCGCCCTACACCAATGACGATCGTGAACGCTGCGGCGATAATATCTGGCAGGCTCCTCCTGGCATTGGCGGGGTCGCTGCCTTCATTCCCGCCTTGGTTGATGAGGGGGTCCATCGGCGCGGGATGAGCTGGGAACTGCTGGCGCAGCTGACCGCCACCAATCCGGCGAAGATCTTTGGTCTGTATCCACAGAAAGGGAGTATCCGTCTGGGCGCTGATGCCGACCTGTGCCTAGTCGACCCCAACGTTGAGTGGGTTTACCAAGGCGCTCAGCAGTTGTCCGCAGCGAAGTGTGACCGTACTCCCTATGAGGGTCGTCGTATGAAGGGCCAAGTTATCCGAACCATGGTGCGGGGCATGACCATCGTGGCTGGCGGGCAAGTGCAGGTCAGCCCAGGGTATGGCATCATGATCTCGCCCATACCCAGCAAGAAGGCCAAATAGGCAGGTGAATTGGGAGAGGCCGATCCCCTTGACATCCAAGGGGTTCGGCCTCTTGTTCATGAGACATCCAATCCGCCTCCGCAGCTGGCGCTGTCTGACCAGGGGCTTGATTCATCTACCCCAGTAGGCGGTTTACGATCGCGTCGATATGGATCTGTGTTGTGTCCAAGACGAGGACGTCGAGATCACTCTCTTTAATGATCAGGGGTAGTTCGGTGCATCCCAGGATCAGTGCGTCTGCGCTTGTTTCAGAGATCATCCCCTTGGCGATCCGCAGTATGATCTCCTTGTCCTCGGGCAGAACAATGCCCTCCTGCAGATTCGGAAAGATGATATGGTGAATGGCTGCCTGCTCATCCTCTGCCGGCACGAAGGCGCTGATGCCGTACCGCGCAAACGCCTCGGTGTAGAGACCGCTGCTCATGGTAAAGGCGGTGCCAAAAACCACCACGCTCTTGCAGGCTTTAGCTTGGGCGTATCTGCAGGTCTCCTCGACAATGCTGATCAGGGGCAGCGGCGACCGACGGCTGACTTTATCGAAGACGATATGGGCGGTATTGGCTGCCATGGCCGCCAACTCCGCTCCACCAGCCGCCAGGTTTTCGATCGACTCAACCAGCCGATCAGTGAACGGTTCCCAGCGCTTGTCTGAGGCATAGGCATACATCTCGGCGAGATCGATGCTGTCAATGATCATCTGAGGATAGCTATCGATCGCCACTTTCTCCCTGTACCGGGCAATGATCCCTTTGTAGTAATCCAGCGTGGACTCCGGGCCAATCCCGCCGACTAATCCCAGCTTCTTCATCACGAGCACCTCCCCCAGAAATTAGCCTGTGGCTCCTGAGCCATTTCGCTGAGTCCCCTGCTGTATCCTGCTGCGAAAGATCGTCTAGGACTTCCGTGCCCATCCGCGAACGCCCCGGATGTTAGGCGAACACCCACCGGTGGATCTGGCCGCCTTTGGGTGCTCGCCGTACGTGGATCGCGGTTAGTTCTTGATCACGGCCTCATGAACCGCTGCAAGCGGCACCCCTGCTTCCTTAGCTACCTTGGCGACATCCTCATACTCCGGCTTCGACTTGGTCACACCGTAGCCAGTACCGGTCTTGACCTGCACTGGGCCATACGTTGTCTCCACCGTCGCAAAGCTGCGGTCCAGCATATAGCGCTGGTGGATCGTCTTGCGAAGGCCAAAGGTGGTGGTGTGTTGCAGGATCAACCTGGCCATCGAGTCTGCGTCAGCGGTCTGGCAGAGGCAGACGAGCATCTGACCGGGACGGCTCTTCTTCATCGTGATCGGCACCGTAAAGACATCCAGGGCGCCATGGGCAAACAGCATCTCCGAGGCAAACCCGATCGCCTCGCCGGTCATGTCGTCGAGGTTGCAGCTCAGCTCGGCGATCTCGCCATTGGGCCCCTCACAGCTTACCTGCTCCTCGCCCAGGAAGAGTCGCACGCAGTTGGCCACCTCAAACTCCTTCTTGCCCATGCCATAGCCGATCTTCTCTACGGCCATGACCGGCATGGGGCCGAAGCTGTCAGCAAAGTGCTTCAGTACGGCTGCGCCCGTCGGTGTGCAGAGCTCGCCACGGACGTTGCCGGAATAGCTGGGCACCCCTTGGAGAATATGAGCGGTGGCGGGGGCCGGCACAGGGAGGATCCCATGAGCGCACTTGACCTGGCCGCTGCCCACATGGATGGGGGAGACGACTACACGGTCAGGGGCGATCCGCTCCATCAGCAGTGAGATGCCGACGATATCAGTCACGGCATCCATGGCACCCACCTCGTGGAAGTGCACCTGGGAGACGGGCTTGCCGTGAGCGCGGGACTCCGCCTCGGCGATCAGACCATAGACCGCTAGAGCGTCCGCCTTGACCTGATCGGAGACAGGCAGGTGGCTGATGATATGGCCGATCTCGGACATCCCGGAGTGATGATGTCCGCCGCCATGCTGGTGTACGTGCGAATGTTCATGACGATGGTGATGATCATGGACTTCGTGGGTGTGCCCGTGGTCGTGACGATGCTCCCCATGGTCATCGCTGTGGTCATGGTGATGCTGGTGAGCCTCGTGGCCATGGTGGGGCACGTCAATGCTCTCTTCCTCTTCACCCTTGACCCAGACTGAGACATGGGTGCCCGTGATGCCGCACTTCACCGCTGGGGTTTTCTCGATATGTACGCCGGGGATGCCGAGGTGGTTCAGCTCGGCGATAAAGCTGTCCGGATCGGGGAGCAGTTCTAGGAGAGCGGCCAGCAGCATGTCGCCGGCCGCACCCATGTTGCACTCGATATATAGCGTCTTCATCTTGCACTCTCCATCTTGTTGATCATGCTGGCCAGGTAGCCGGCGCCAAAGCCATTGTCGATATTGACCACGCTGACGCCGCTGGCGCAGGAGTTAAGCATCGAGAGCAGGGCGGCCAGCCCACCGAAGTTGGCACCGTAGCCCACGCTGGTGGGGACGGCGATCACCGGGCAGTCCACTAAGCCTCCGACGACGCTGGCGAGAGCCCCTTCCATCCCGGCTACGGCGACAACCACTCGTGCCTGCATCAAGACGTCCAGTCGCGAGAGCAGACGATGCAGGCCGGCCACCCCCACGTCGTAAAGTCGCGTGACCTGGTTGCCGAGGACCTCGGCGGTCAGCGCCGCTTCCTCACAGACCGCCATATCGCTGGTGCCGCCTGAGGCCACGACCACGGAGCCAACCAGAGGCTTGTCCGACGTGCGGGCCACGATCCCGACCTTCGGGATCGTGTGGTATTCCAGTCTGGTCTGCTGCTCGAGATGGGCTGCCGCCTCCGGCGACATGCGCGTGATGAGGATATCCCTGAGGCCGCGCGCCTCCATCTTGCCGACGATCCCAGCGATCTGCTCGGGGGTCTTGTTCTGCCCGTAGATGACCTCGGAGACACCTTGACGCACGCCTCGGTGGAAATCAACCTTGGCATAGCCCAGATCCTCGAAGGGCTGCGCCTTGAACTTAAGAACGGCCTGATCAGGGGTCAACTCTCCGCTCTGCACTTGACGGAGCAGATCCAGCATAGCCTGCTTTTCCATGGTAGCCTCCCCAGTGCGTTATGCTCTCGGCATGAGATCCAGCAGTACCGCCGCGAACTCCGAGGAGAGCCGTTTCAAGATATCTTCGCGCAAAGCCATAGCTTTGTCAAACTGATCCAGAGGAAGTTGCAGACGAGCGGCCCCGTTGAAGATGCGGACACGGAAGTCGGAGAAGCCCAGCTCAAAGAGCACCTTCTCGGCACTCTCCACCTTGGCCAGTGCCTCATAGGTGTAGGCGGTTCCGGTGGGGATGCGAGTAGCCAGACAGGCATAGGAAGGCTTATCCCAGGTGAAGAGGCCTGCTTCCTTGGACAGCCGGCGGATCTCAGCCTTGGTGATCCCGCTCTCGCGCAGCGGCGAACGCACACTCAGCTCTTCCAGTGCCTTCATGCCGGGGCGATCACCTTCATCATCCGAGGCATTGGTGCCATCGACCAGCACCGGGTAGCCATCGGCCAGAGCCTGTTCCTGGATCAGGCCGAAGTTCGAGCTCTTGCAGTAGTAGCATCGCAGCGGGTCGTTGGCTCTGACTAGATCGCTGTCCAGCGCGTTACGGCGCAGCACGGTCAGCTCCACGCCGAGCTGTTCGGCCAGCTTCTGCGCATCTTCCAGCTCAAACTCAGGCTGGAACTGGGACTTCACGAAGTACGACTTCACCTCGGCACCGTAGTGCTTGGCAGCATATAGAAGATAGGATGAGTCCACGCCACCAGAAAAGGCGACGGCCACCTTGGGGTTCTCGCGGAAAAAGTCTTGAAGCGTCATGGTTGTTATCTCCCTTCGGTCATTGCTGGAGTGGAGGGGCTTCGGTGCAACTACGCGCCAGGAACGAACCGCATAGATATGCGAACTCATCTGTGCCCAGCCGATAAAAAAGGCCATGAGACATGGCACCACTTCGGTGGTGCTCAATGCCTTCATGGCATGATCTCGCTACACTGCACGTTCGCATGCAGACATACAAACTATATGGCGTACTCAGCATGTTGTCAATCTAGAAGCTAGATCATTCTTCGAAGGTAGAAGTAAATCAGGATCGAGAGGGTTCCGAGAGAGATACGCCAGCGGAAAGCAATCGTCTGGGCCACGATCTCAAGGGTCTACCGGCGACCGAGCGAAGTAGATGTTGCGTATGGTGCCAAATAGCGTAAACTAAAGCTAGTACAACACAAGGGAGGGTTCGGATGAGGTATACCTTCGAGATATGGACTGTCTCCGTAAGCGGTGACCCGAAGGTCATCGAGGAGCACACCTTTGGGTCACTAACTGAAGCCAGAGACTTCGCACGCTCTAGGATCAAACAAGATGTCGACAAGGGGCTGGAATACGACTACACCATCAGCAACGAAGAGGAAGTAGAATACCATATCTACAGTGACAGAGAAGAGCCGATGTAGGCTCTTCTTTTTATTGGTGCGGGCCGCGCACGATTGCGTGGAACCGCTTGGCCTATCTGCTCCCAGGGTGAACATACCTCCCTTGGTGAGGACCCGCGCGATCCGGCTAGAGCTTCGTACGTTCTGCTGAGATCATACACATCATCACAGCATGCTACCGAATCCATTACTTTACTTCATAGAAACTATAGGTTAAAATTAGAACAGTTTGGTCGTCCCGTGGAAATTCCGACATAATTCGCCAACGACCGCAATGAGAACAGGAACGGGGGCGAGGCAATGATCAAGATAGACAAGCTCTGCAAGTCGTATCAGGACAACGATGTCTTGAAGAATGTCACACTGCACATCCCGGCTGGTAGCATCTATGGTCTCATAGGCAGAAGTGGTACAGGAAAATCGACGCTCCTACGCTGCATCAACGGATTAGAGCAGTTTCAGAGCGGTGATCTTCATGTGGATGGTGTCGCCGTCGGGGACCTGACCCCTCAAAACATCCGCCAGTTTAGAAAAGAGATCGGGGTCATATTTCAACAGTTCTCGCTGCTGGAACGCCTGTCGGTCTACGATAATATCGCCTTGCCGATGCAGTGCTGGAAGTATGACCGCTCCACAATCGACAAAACAGTAAGAAGGCTCTTGGAGCTTGTCGATATCCCTGAGAAGATCCATGCCAAGCCGCGCGAGCTTTCTGGGGGCCAGAAACAGCGCGTGGCCATCGCCAGGGCGCTGACCATGAGTCCAAAGATCCTGCTGTGCGATGAAGCCACATCAGCGCTCGACCCAAAATCTGCCCAGGCGATCATCGCGCTGCTGAACCGGATTAACCAGGACCTCGGGATCACCATCGTGATTGTCACCCATCAGATCTCTGTTCTTCGCAGCTGTTGCCAGCAGATCGCTATTCTTGAGAATGGCCGCGTCGAGGTTAGCGGCGACGTGGAGGAGATCTTTCTCAAACAGCCGCCCGCTCTGGTCAACCTCATTGGCAGAAGCGGCATCCCTGCACGTGCTGATGAGACCAATATGAAGATCGTATTTGCGGGCAGGGAACGACAGTCGGTCCTCACGCAGATGGCGAGAGAGCTAGGCATCGACTTCGCGATCAATGGCGGCGAGATGGAGATGTATCGAAGTGGTGTTATGGGAACCATCCACATCGCTGTTTCCAGCCAGCATATGGCCGATGTGACCCGGTACCTAGACGAACGCGGGGTGCGTTTCGAGACGGATGAGAGCGTGATGGATGGGGATGTGTAGGCATGTTTAGCAGCACGTTTTGGATTACCTGGCAGAGATACTTTGTGAAGATCATCTGGCCCAATATCGGGGCAACACTCAGGCTGCTCGGCAGTGTGATGATACTCTCCACTCTCTTTGGGTTCATCGTAGCGGTCGCCTTGACCATGTTCAATCCTCGAGGTTTGCGGCCGAACAGAGCGATCTACAACGCCATGAGCTTCGTCATCAACAGTATCTGTTCATTCCCAATGATCATCATGATCGTTGCCATCTCGCCGCTCACCAAAGCGGTCATGGGCACTGTGATTGGTGAGAAAGCCGCGATCTTTCCCTTGACCATTGCAGCGACGCCGTTCATCGCGCAGACGATCGAGAACATCTTCATGGGAGTGGACAAGCAGGTGATCGAGGCCGCCCGTTCCTTTGGCGCTTCGGATCTGCAGATCATCTTCAAAGTCATCCTGAAGGAATCCGTTCCGTCGCTTATCTCCACTCTTGTCCTCAGCACAGTCAGCTATCTGGGAGCAACTACCCTGGCCGGCGCTGTCGGGGCGGGGGGCCTCGGCGCTGTGGCGTTAAACTATGGCTACCAGAGCTTCAACGATATGGTGCTGTATACATCCGTTGCTGTGCTGTTCGTGATCGTCCTGACGATCAGGGCCGTGGGCAATTGGGTATATAAGAGCTCAGTGAAGTAACAAACGTCGGAGGAGGAACTACCATGACCAAGAAGATCATCGCCCTCACGCTCCTTGCCGCCATGCTGCTGGCACTTACAGGCTGTGCAGCGAAGCCTGCTGCGACACCCGCGAACCCACCCGCCGGAGGTGCAGCAGCCGGACCGCTCAAGATCAAGATGGCCACCATTCCCAACATCGAACCGCGCTTGCAGATCGCCAAAGAGATCCTGAAAGAGATCAATGTCGACCTCGAGATCGTCGTGTTTGATGGGAACGCCATGCCAGCAACCGCTCTTAAGGACGGCTCTGTCAATGGCCTATTGGTCAACCATCTGAAGTGGATCAATACCTTCAACGCAGCCAACAAGAGCAACTTGGTTATGGTTGAGCCCTACTACTACTACTCGCCGATCCGCATGTACTCGAAGAAGTGGAAGTCTGTCGAGGAGTTCCCCAAAGGAGCGGTCATCGCCGTCTCCAACGACCCCAGCAACCTCGAGGTCGCGCTCAAAATGCTACAGAAGGTCGGGCTGATCAAGCTCGCGGAGAAGAAGACAGGGGACTTCTACACCGAGGTTGATATTATTGAGAACCCCAAGAATATCAAGCTCGTCATGGCAGAGACCATCAATGTGGCCAAGAGTATCGACGATGCTGATGCCGTCATCTCTTTCGCCTTTTACGCAGTTCGTGCAGGCGGCGTAAAGGCTGAAGACTTCCTGGCGGAGAATGAAACGGACAAAGCGGAGTTCCCCGTAGGTGTCGTCGTTCGTGCTGAGGATAAGGATGCCGCATGGGCCAAGTATCTGGCCGAGAACCTGATCAAGGACAAATGGACCGATAAGGCCGATGCCCTCTATCCCCCAGGATGTTATCCGTATTACAAATAAGCAGTGACTCCAGATGGGCCGCGTGTGCGGCCCATTTGCCCTAGGCGGTCCGGAAGCTGGATACGCTCAAATCTGTATTGGGGGTCTTTAGCGATGCAAAGCGGAACGAAGATGCAGCTCTCGCTGCGAAACCTGACATCAGTCCTTGAGATCGAGCGGCGTGTGGTAGGCGTGAAGTTCCTAGCTGACAAACCCGCGTTTGACGCAGCCAGTGGCAAGCACCTAACCACCAAGATGCCGTATTGCGTGATGGTCAAAGTCGCAATGGCCGGGGTGGCGCTCAAAGTCACCCTTGACAACATCTCCTGCAATGGAGCTAGAAACGTGCTGGGCCTGACGGAACCACTGCCGACATTTCTGACCGGCGAGTCCGGTGTCCGGCTGGGGCTTTACTGCGACCAAGACGTCGCACA
This sequence comes from uncultured Clostridia bacterium, assembly GCA_964402415.1. GTDB lineage: Bacteria > Bacillota > JAAYKD01 > JAAYKD01 > CAYOCI01 > CAYOCI01. The sequence goes on along the minus strand of CAYOCI010000008.1, from coordinate 45,162 downwards.
AAGGGCGGCGGCCAACCTGTCACGGATCGGGAACAGGTCCCATGGCATGCAGATCATGCCGCTGGCTGAGTTCTCTGAGGCCCCTGACGTGGTTATCATCGTGACCTCAGCTTACAACATCATGCGCCTCATGCAGGGCTACGGCTACTACCATGGGGTCAAGAAAACCTGCAGCGTCAGTGGCAACCAAGCCTTTTGCAGCGAACTGACAGCGGAGCCTGTGGCCTATGGCGACACCAACTTCTCCATGCTCTGTTCTGGCACCAGGTTCTGGTGCGGATGGAGCAAAGACGAGATGGGGATCGGGATACCTTACCGGCAGTTTGATGACATGGTCGACGGAGTGATGAAGACCCTGAACCCCACCGAACCGCTCGCCGACAAGCAGCGTATCGCTGGTAAGCTTGAGGAGCAGAACCTTGCATTCCCGGTGGATATCAGCCGTTCATACTATCACACGTATAAGAAATAAGGCGTCGGCGAGTGACCGATTATGGCGGGCTACCGTACGCAGGCCACGGCCCACTACACAGCCGCTGTCGGCAGGTCTCACTGCCTAGGCCCTCGGACTATGGCTCGGAACTGCTTCGTCCACTCATGCCAGAACTCCGGCAGGGAAAAACCGCTGGCAGGGATGAAAGGCTCTTCCAGAAGCACAGCAGCAGCGATCCGCTCACAGCGGAAGACCCGGATGCCAGCGCGCATCTCGCACCAGCCGACCAGATACCAATCGGTCTCTTTGACCACCAGGCCGTAAGGGTGGACAATGCGCGTGCTGCTCTCCGATCTATCCAGGCTGGAACTGAGGTAGGTGATCTCTAGTTTCCGACCATCCCATACCCCGCGGCGCAGAGTATCCATGTGCGTGACGGGTGGCTTCTCTTTCCACCACGGCGCAGGATCGAAGTAGAAGTGTTGGCGAGCCTTTCGCACGTCACCGAGATACTCGGACGGTAGACTGCTCTCCAGGCGGGCCAAGGTCTCAGCTAAGCGCAGACTGGCGTCACTACGGCCACTAGGCCTGACGCCGATGCCACTGAGGTAAAGATTGATAATGTCATCACCGTGAAGTTCCCGACGGTTGACGCTGTAACCATCCATCAGGCTAAAGCCGCCCGTTGGTCCACTGGCCGCCACGATCGGGATCCCCGCCTCGCAGAGAAGGTCGATATCGCGGTAGATGGTTCGCTCCGATGTTTCCAGTGCTCTGGCCAGATCCTTCGCCTTGATCTGCTTGCGCGACTCCAAAAGTAGCAGTATGGCCACCAAACGATGCAGACGCATGGCTCTCCCCCCCATACAAGCTCACATTTTCTGTAGCCATCGTAGAATCCCTGACAACCAGTTGTCAAGGACTACCCGTATACTGAAAGAGAAGCTTAGATGAGGAGGAAAACCATGAAGATCTATGTGATGTGCGATCTGGAAGGCGTAGCCGGAGTGATCAACCACCGCAAGCAGTGCTGGTTTGACGGCGACTATTACCAGCAAGCCAGACGGCTAGCTACCCTCGAACTCAACGCGCTGGTCGAAGGGGCTCTCGAAGGGGGTGCCACAGAGATCGTCGCCTGGGATGGACATGGCGGTTTTCCGGGAGGGCTCGACGTAGAGCTGCTTCACCCTGAGTGCAAGATGGTGATGGGCACCGGCGATGGCGGGCCTGAAGGGCTGGATGGCAGCTTTGATGCCGCGATGCAGCTGGGTCTGCACGCCATGGCTGGAACGGCTACGGGCCCACTGGCACACAGCTTCATGTTTCATCTCAAACGCTGCGAGCTCAACGGTCTGGAGCTGGGCGAGATCGGTATGAACTGCCTGATGGCCTCCGAGGCCGGGGTTCCTACCATCTTGCTGGCTGGTGACCTGGCGGCGACCGAGGAAGCCCGTCGTCTGGTGCCCGCCATGGAGACGGTGCCAGTCAAGTTTGGTCTCTCACAGGCTGGCTGTATCTCGCTCGCCCCCGCCAAGGCGCGTCAGCTAATCCGTGAGGGCGCCAGACGAGCGATGAGTCGCCTGCATGAGATCAGACCCTTTGTGATCGCGCCGCCTTATACCCTCAAGGTAGAGTTCAAAGAGGAAAAACACGCCGAACAGTCGGCGGCGAATCCACGGGTCAGACGGATCAACGCCACCACCGTGGAGTCGACCGGCCAGCGTATCAGTGAGCTCTGCTGGTAAGGGTGATGCAGTCCCTGCGAGAAGTCGATCTGATCGAGAAGAGCAGCCCGTATGGGCTGCTCTTCGTTTTGCGCGTGCTTGGCCTATCTGCTCCCAGGGGGAACATACCTCCCTTGCCGAGCACCAAAGCGATCCGGCTAGAGCTCCGTACGCTCCGCTGAGCTCATACATATCACCACAGCATGCTACCAAATCCATTGCGTTGCTTCATAGATACTATAGATTAGAAGTTAGAACAGTTTGGTCGTCCCGTGGAAGTTCCGACATAATTCGCCAACGACCGCAACGGGAACAGGAACGGGGGCGGGGCAATGATCCAGATAGACCAGCTCCGCAAGTCGCCATGACATCCAGCGCATCCTCAAGAACGGGAACAGTAACATCAAGCTCGTAGATAGGAAAGTCTGTGGATCAGGAGCCAAAAGTCTAGACCAGAACCGGCATATCGCCTTCCGACCACGCGTGCGCTGCCGTTTTAGAGAGTCCCTCCAAAGTCCTGTCTGAACTTGGCGGCTAAGTGGGTTTGCCAATCTGAAACTGTGGTCAATCTGCCAAAGAAGAAGCGCAGGACTTTCGGCTCGTCTACGAAAGTCAAGCCACCAATGAGCTTCCGGTTTTCATACAGCCACCTGATGCGGTCGACGGCGTAGTTGACCTGGGAGAGGGTGAAAACACGCCGCGGCATCGCCAAACGCAGAAGTTCCATGCTGGAGAAGGTTTCGTTACCGCTCTCATCCCGTTGTTCAGAAATCGTTCCTCGTTCCATGCCACGAATACCACTGACCAGATACAAGGCCGCTGCCAGGGCCCCGGCAGGGTATTGAGCCTGTGGGATATGGTCGACAAACTCCATGGCATTGAGGTGGCAGCCCAAGCCGCCGGCAGGAGTCACCACGGGGACGCCATGTTTTTGAAGTTCATTGACCATGTAGGCGATGAACTGCGGTCCCTGATTGATCATGTTTTCATCCATGGTCTCTTCGAGCCCAACAGCCATGGCTTCCATCTCACGCACCGACATGCCGCCGTAAGTGAGAAAACCTTCATACAGCGTTACATATTCGCGGAGTTTCATGTAGGCATCTCTACTATTGGTGCAGATGCCGCCACCACGGGCGCAGCCCAGTTTTCTGGCCGAAAAATAGATAATGTCCACCAGATCCGCCATGGCACGGGTAATCTCGCGGACGGTCATGCCGCGGCACGCTTCTTCACGGGTTCTGATGAAATATAGGTTATCCGCCAAAAGGCTAGCGTCGAGAACCATCATGATCCCGAACTCGTCACAGACCCGGCGCACCTCACGCATGTTTTCCAGGGAGAGAGGCTGACCGCCGATCAGGTTGGTACCTGCTTCCAGGCGGACAAAGGGAATCTTCTCGGCACCGAGCTTCTGGATCAGCTCCCTCAGCTTCGCGATGTCCATATTGCCTTTGAAGGGATAATCACTGGTGATGTGCATCCCCTCGTCAATGATCAACTCTTCTACCGAACCGCCGTTCAGCACAATGTGAGCTTTAGAAGTAGTGAAGTGAAAATTCATAGGGACGGTAGTTCCCGGCTTCACATAGACCTGGGAGAGGATATTCTCACAGGCTCGGCCTTGATGGGCGGGAAGAAAGAACTGTTTGCCAAAGATATCCCGTACCTTGTTCTCCAGTCTCGTGAAGGTTTCAGAGCCGGCGTAACTATCATCGGCTTCCATCATGGCGGCCATCTGCTTATCGCTCATGGCATTCACACCACTGTCCGTCAACATGTCCAAGAAGATGTCGCGGTTCTTCAGAAGAAATGTGTTATTGCCGGCTTCGCTAATCGCTTCTAGACGTCTCTCCACTGGTACCAAGTTCAGCTTCTGCACAATTCTGACCTTGTGCATCTCCAAGGGAACGCTGCCTCCGTAGAAGAATTTCACACCAGACATCACTCAACCACCTCAAATATGTTATTCAGCAGCATGCCTTAGGAAACAGAAAGATACCCTTTACAGGGTATCTGCGTACAGCATTCTCATTGCTTGTCTGACTTCGAGCAACTCCAAACAAACCCACATAGCTTTAGCGGGTCGCCACAGAGTCACCAATACTACAGGGTCCTACCGTCCTACAAAGTCATCCAAACTCGTCTGTATTACATACCACCCTACCATGCTACCATTCTTGATTTTACAGTTTACTGAGCCGTTTTTCAATACTCTTCGCGTATTGAATATTGCCACCCTGAAAGAAACATGGACGTGGGCGACCGGTAGGCCGTGTCCAACAAGTGATGCTTCTCTTAGAAGAAAGGGATTGCCAAGCCTGGCATCATCATCAGCAGCACGCTGTTCGCCACATCCGCAAAGCAGGTGCCAGCCATGGAGACAGTGGCGGTCAAGTCTGGTCTCTAGCAGACCGGCTGCATCTCGCTCGCTCCCGCGAAAGCCCGTCAACTGATCCTCGAGGGCGCCAGACGGGCGATCAGCCGCCTACACGAGATCAAACCCTTTGTCATGGAGCATCCTTATACCCTTAAGGTGGAGTTTAGGGAAGAGAAGCATGCTGAGCAGTCTGCCCTTAACCCGAGAGTCAAGCGGATCAATGCTACTACCGTGGAGTCGATAGGTCAGCGCATGAGCGAGCTCTGCTGGTAGCTGAGTGGCAACCGGGGGTACAACGAAAGCAGCCCCTCACTGGGCTGCTTTCGCAAATTGTACCTCTATGGCGCTAGCTTTGGCTCTTAGTCCGTAGGGACGACTATCTAAGCCCTCTCAGGGCAGCGGCCGCCTTTCGGGCGAAGCGGATCGGGTTGTCGATGGACTCAAAGTGCACGAACATGATCCGTGGCCTCTCAAACAGCCAGTGATTGTGCAGCGAGGTGACCGTAAGCCCGCGGCGGCGCAGGCGGGAGAGGACCCTGTTGACTTCTCTTTGGAGGAGAGGAGTCTCACCGAGGTTTAGGGTGCGGCCTTGGGAGTCAGGGGACTCAAAGGAGAACATCGGGGCCAGGACCAGCGGCGAGCGGGTGCGGCGACCAAGAACGCGGACTCTGAGATTGCGGTTGCCCATGACCCGGCAGACCTCTTCCTCTTTCATGCCCATGCCGCCGAGAATGCGGGCGAAACGACGGCACTGAGCGGTTGGCGCCTCGGGTGCTTCGGCAGGGGTTAGGCCACCGAGGACTCTGAAGGCGGCGCGAACGTCGCGTGCGAATTGGAGCGGTCTCTTGATCGCTTCGAAGTGAATGAAGAGAGTGCGCGGGGATTCAAAGAGCCAGTGATTGTGCAGGGCGGTAACGATGATATCGCGGCGGCGCAGCGCCGAGATGAAGCGATTCGCCTCACTCTGGAGAACGACCGTCTCGCCGAGGTTGAGCGCCCTCCCTTGGGCGTCGAGCGCTTCAAAGGAGAAGAAGGCATAAAGGGCTAGGGCCGAGTCGGTGGGACGACCAAGGATGCGGAGCTTGAGATTCCGTTCAGCAGTGGCTACGCAGACACCGTTGACCACGCCGGGACGACCGCCGATGATGCTGGAGAACCGACGACACAACTGACTAGGCATTACGGTCGACCTCCTAATATGGTATTGAGGGGGCACCACTTGGCCTGATTCTCAGCAAGCCGCGTGGCGCCCTATTCCCATACACCATATTGCATAGGAACCGGATTGGGTCTATTACATGGGTCATGGTGCAGTCATAGAAGGATACAGAAAGGGACCGGTGAACGCTCACCGGTCCCTGCTCTATGGGCGCGAGGCCGCTGCCTGGGCCACCGCGCGCATATCTAGTCCTGGCCTGATCGTGGTTGGGCGGAAGAACCGCTCCCACGTCCAACTACGGTTGGGGATCTTGGTCTTGACCCTGTTCATCCTGCGGGGGAACGGTGCCGTCCTCTTGCTTGCCGTGATCGATATCGCGCTCATCAAGCAGTAAAGCAAGACCTGTCAGCACCGCCGCTCCAATCAGCAGCTTCCACAACAGTTTCTTCACCGTATCGCCTCCCTTTTATTTCCTCTGTCATTATACCGCTAACCGGCATAGTGAACAAGAGAACATGAAGGCGCCCGCCCCGCTGTGTATCGATGCCAGTGCCTAATCACAAACGAACCCTCAGCGGCGCCAAAGAGGATGAGATACCTCGCGCCTTCCAGACGGATGACGGTTGACTCCCCTGATGGCTGATGCCTGATGGCTTCGGGCTGTTTCAGCCTAGCCAGTGGCTTTGGCTACATTCGAGCCGTTCATACGTAGCGCAGCTTGCCTGCGAATATCGCGCCGTGCATAGAAGAAGATTGCCACCTGCCCAGCTCCCGCCAACGCCCAGGTGACCGGATAGCAGGCAAAGAGCACAATCTGGGTGGGATACCAAGCAAAGACCGTCACCAGCCAGACGATTCTCATCAGGCAGGCACCGACCAGCGTGCACAGCATCGGCAAAATGGAGTAGCCCATGCCGCGGGTAAGGCCTGGAAAGACGTTCATGGTGCCGCAGGTGAAGTAAAGAGCGATCATGACATTGAGACGCACCATACCCAAGTTAATGACTGACTGATCTGACGTGTAGATACCCAGCAGCGGCCTTCCAAAGAGCATGATCGCACCGCCCATGACAGCCCAAGTGGCGAAGATCAGGATCGTGCATACCTTGGCCACGCTGTCAATTCGATCGTACTTCTTCGCGCCCATATTCTGTCCGGTAAAGGTGATGGCTGCGTTGTAGTAGGCATTCATGGTGGTGCCAATGTAGTTTTCAACATTGCTGGCCGCCGAGTTGGCCGCGATCATCGTGGAGCCGAATGAGTTAACCGCTGATTGGATCAGCGCATTGGCGATAGAGAACAGCGTCCCCTGCAGGCCTGCCGGCAAGCCGATCCGCACGATGGCCTTCAGCTTCTGCCCATCAATACGCATCTGCCGGTAGCTGAAGCGGACGGCTCCATCGTACTTTGACAAGCAGTTCATGATCAGCAGCACGGCAAGATACTGGGAGATCACCGTCGCCCATGCCACGCCGGCGACGCTCATGTGTAGCACGATCACGAAGAACAGGTTGAGAAACACATGCAGAATGCCAGTAATGATCAGGAAGTACATCGGACGGCGGCTGTCACCCACAGCGCGCAGGATCGCTGCCGCGAAGTTGTAGATCATGCCGGCAGGCATGCCGATAAAGTAGATCTTCATATAGACCAGTGCCATACCGAAAATATCGTCCGGGGTGCCCATCCATTGCAGCAACGGCTTACAGAGGACGAGGCCGATCACCATGACGATCAACCCGCCGATGGCGCTGATGGCGATGGAGGTGTGAACCGATCGGCTCACAGCCTCTGGCTGATCAGCTCCATAGTCCTGCGCCACGACGACGCTGGTACCCACCGACAAACCCATGAACAGGTTGATAATGAGGTTGATCAGGGCACCGGTCGCGCCAATGGCGGCGAGCGCATCTCTCCCCGAGAAGCGTCCGACCACCACCATGTCCGCCGTATTAAACAGCAGCTGCAGGATGTTCATCGCCATGATGGGTAAGGCGAAGATCAAGATCTTACCAAACAACGGTCCGTTGCTCATATCCAGGTCATGTGAAGACACAAGAACATCCCTTTCGTTCGCTGCTTTGACTGGGTTCGCGAATTGCTAGTTGCTTCTTCGTTCTCCGCGGCAAGCTTGTTCACCTTCGATGATGATTTGATTAGATCGACCAAACGGTACTGAGCGGTGACAGACAAGACAAGGCCATCCGTCGACCGGATGGCCTTGTGACACGATGCTAGAGATTGTGGTGATCCTGTGAGCTGAACCATTCCTTGATCTTACTCCAAGCGCCGGTGCCAATCATCTGGTCAGCGCTACTGATCACCCTCTGAACTTGTTCGAGCGCATCGCCGCTGCCCACCCAGTGCCGACGAATAATCTCGGGATCGATGGAGTTCATCACACTGTTGAGAACCATCGCTGCGACTGCCAGATCATCGATCAGACCCAAGGACCCAAACAGCCCCTCAGGGAGGACGTCTAGCGGCGATACGAAATAGGCAAGTGCTAACCCCAATTTGACTTTTTCCGCTGAGTCGACATTCTCTTCCAGCGCAAGGTGATATAGTAGGTGGAAGAAGTCCGGAAGCATCAGCACATAATCGGTATACTTGTGCGTCTGGCCATCTGGGGTCTTGAGGTAATCCATCACTTTGTCACGCAGTCCCAGATAAAAATCGTGGTGATTGTCCATTAGAATCCCCTCCCATATGCGGCTTTTCATTCTAGCTGTGCACCTATCCCACGTTGCTTCGAACACTGCTCCTCGGTAAGCGATGGGATATTTGACCATGTTAATTTCCGTGTCATAGGGCTTACTCCTCTACTGCGGGCGCCAGGATACACGCAAATTGTGAAGACCAGAACAGCGTAATCGCCACCTAGGAACTCGCCCCACATGAGAACGAAAACGACCGCCACATATCTAGCTGTACAGAACTTAAGGACTTCTTAAGATGATCACTGTTGAGTGTCGATTGGATCTAGCCCATAATAATCAGTGACTACCCCTAACTCATTCAAAGGAAGATGCTGATGAAAGCGAAGATCCTAGTCGTCGATGATGAGCAGGCGATCGCCGATCTGGTGGACCTCTATCTGAAGAACGAGAACTACCACGTGTTCAAGTTCTATAATGGTCGAGATGCTCTGCAGTGTGTAGAGACCGAGGAACTGGATCTAGCGATCCTGGATGTCATGCTGCCCGATCTGGATGGCTTCACCATCTGTCAGCGCATCCGTGAGAAGCACAACTTTCCGGTTATCATGCTGACAGCCAAGGATGAGGAGATCGACAAGATTACCGGGCTCACCTTAGGAGCTGATGACTACATCACGAAGCCCTTTCGACCACTGGAACTAGTGGCTCGTGTCAAGGCCCAGCTCCGCAGATACACGAAGTACAATCCCGCCGATGCAGCCAGGGGGGAGCAACAGATCGCTTTCTCCGGGTTGGTTCTCAATATGGATACTCGCGAATGCATGCTTAACGAGAAGACGATCTCACTCACTCCCACAGAGTTCTCAATCCTTTGGGTCCTATGTGCTAATCGTGGGCGGGTCGTCAGCTCCGAAGAGCTGTTTGAGCAGGTCTGGGGCGAGAAATACTTGAACAACAGCAACAACACGGTCATGGTTCATATCCGACACCTGCGTGAGAAGATGCATGACTCGGCCGAACACCCGAGATACATCAAGACGGTCTGGGGGGTGGGATATAAAGTTGAGAGATGAGCTTGCCCTGATAAAACGCAAGATCCTGGCCCAGGTAGGACTGACCGCTATCATGGCGCTCGTATTGGGCGCGATTATCAAGACCGTTCTCATCGATGGGTTTCTGCAGCAATCCTTTGCCGAAGGGTTTGTTCGGCTCTGTCAGAGCGCCTTTCAGATGTCATACGGTGAAGCTCTGGTGATCTACAATCGGTTGTTTCGCAACAGTAAGGCGTGGTGGCTGGCCAGTGGCCTGTTTCTTCTGCTCCTGGTTGTCTTCTATTACTCACTGCTGAGGGTGCTGAGATACTTCCACGAGCTCAACGCGGGCCTAGACCAACTGATCGAAGAGAGTGATCATGAGATCACCTTGTCGCCTGAGATGGATTTTATGGCAGCCAAGCTGAACAAGATCAAGAGCAGTCTAGCCAAACGGGAACGTGAAGCCAAGGATGCTGAGCAGCGCAAGAACGATCTGGTCGTCTATCTTGCGCATGATATCAAGACCCCATTGACCTCGGTGATTGGTTATCTGAGCTTACTGGATGAAGCGGCGGATATGCCACGGGCGCAGCAAGCCAAGTACATCGGTGTGACCCTAGAGAAGGCCTATCGATTAGAAAACCTGATCAATGAGTTCTTTGAGATCACTCGATTTAACCTCCAGACCGTCGTCTTGAACACCGAAGCGATCAATCTGCCGTTCATGCTCCAACAGTTGGCTGACGAGTTCTACCCTATGTTGGCGCCGGGGGAGAAAAAGGTGGTCGTCAATGCTCCGGAGGGGCTCGTTCTGTGGGGGGATCCGGACAAGCTGGCTCGTGTGTTCAACAATGTCCTCAAGAATGCGATCGCCTATAGTTATGACAACAGTACCATCGCGATCTCAGCTTCCCAGACAGGAACTTCTGTCGTTATCTGCTTCGCCAACTATGGAGCCACCATTCCACCAGAGAAGCTGGACACGATCTTCGAGAAGTTCTACCGGCTGGATTACTCCCGATCGACCAATACCGGTGGGGCAGGGCTGGGTCTAGCCATCGCCAAAGAGATTGTTACCGCGCATGGCGGAACGGTCGTTGCAGAAAGTAACCAGGGGCACACCGTATTCACCGTGACCCTTCCCAGCCCACCAAAGATAAGAGAATCTTAAGGATTTCCTAAGACCGTGTTTCAGTACAGCTCCTTGCTTTGTGGTTGAATCAGATCACCACCGCAAAAGGAGCTGTTGTCATCTATGGGGCGCGAGACACGACGGGGACCAAGAGTGCGACGGTCAGTCATCCGCATGCGTGCGGTTGTTGGTTTTGTGATCACCTGTGTCGCTATTGGGATCTTAGCTAGTTGGGGCCTGCTTGCCAGAAACGGCGGTGACGTGCCCCTAGCCAATAACCCCTTGGCCGCTCAATCCAGCCGCCTGCGTAGCTCGAACGCGATCTTGATCCGTCTGCATGACCACGCCGTGCTGATGGACAAGCGAAGCGAGGAGCGGGTCTACCCTGCCTCGCTGACCAAGATCATGACCGCCATCGTTGCCATCGAAAACCTGCCTGATCTCCAGGAAGAGATCGAACTGCCTGATAGCATATTTGGTGATCTGTATCGCGCTGAAGCATCCATGGCCGGCTTCTGGCCCGCGGAGAAGGTGCAGGCCATTGACCTCCTCTACGGGTCGATGCTTCCCAGCGGAGCCGAGTGCAGCATCGGGCTGGCTAACCAAATCGCAGGATCAGAGCTGAACTTCGTGCAAATGATGAACAAGAAGGCAGCCAAGCTTGGTATGAGCGCTACTCATTTCAGCAACGCCACAGGGCTCCAAGATCGGAATCACTACACATCGGTCAAGGATCTGGCTGCGCTGCTGAGCTATGCCCTGCAGAACGAGACATTCCGTGCGATCTTCACCTCTGCCAGACATGTCACCCAGCCCACAAACCTGCATCCCCATGGAGTGACACTTCCCAGTACTCTCTTTAGCAAGCTCAGGGAGAGTGGCGCCGCGGGTGGAGAGATACTGGGAGGCAAGACTGGATACACCGAGGAGGCAGGTCTCTGCTTGGCAAGCCTGGCGAGTGTGAGCGGTCAGGACTACATCCTCGTGACGGTTGGCGCCAAGGGCGATCTCCGGACCGTGCAATACAACATCACCGATGCCCTCGCGGTGTACCGAACCTTGAGGGGTCAGGCCTCAGGTTTCTCTGCCTGACGTTCCCGCCGCCAATGAGTTAAGGAGTGTGTGTGATATGGAGGATTCGAGATCGGAGAATCTGAGATCGGTAACACAGAACGCACTTACATTCGTGTTGTTTGTAATCTATCTGCTGGCATTGACTTGGCTGATTCTCTTCAAGCTGCAGTTCTCTATTCCGCTATTGGACGAAGGGCGAATCATCAATCTGATTCCGCTTCTGGGGTCTTTCGATGACAACAGTGTTATTCTCTTTAGCGAAATCAGAAACAACATCCTCGTTTTCATACCTTTGGGAGTTTATATTTGCATGCTGAAAGCCCCGTGGTCTTTTGTGAAGAAAGTTCTTGCAGTTGTCGCTGTTACTCTGGCTTTTGAGATGACCCAGTTCACTTTCGCAATCGGCAGAGCCGATATCACTGACCTGCTAAGTAATACGCTTGGAGGGGTAGTCGGGATTGGCATCTATGCCTTATCATTTGAGTTAATGAAAGGTAAGACAAACAAGGTCATCAACGTACTCGCTGCGGTATTAACAACTCTTGTCATACTCTCTGTCGCCTTACTACTAGCAAATAACCGCTGGATACGCATCAGATAGGTGTTGTGTCCATGCTAGAATCGGAGACAGACCGGTGGCAGCGAAAAAGTAACGATTAAGGAGCGTGGGTGAGATGTGGACATGCCCGAAGTGTGGTCGTGAGTTCAAGAACACGGAACAGGACCACTTTTGTGTGAAGCCAAACAGCATCGACGAGTACATCGCGGCACAACCAGAGGAGCTCCAGCCGCTACTTCAGGGCATCCGCGAGACCATCCGCGCCGCAGCGCCGGAAGCTATCGAGAAGATCTCGTGGCAGATGCCGACATTCTGGCAAGGCGAGAACCTTATCCACTTCGCCGCATTCAAGAAGCATATCGGGCTGTACCCCGGCGGCGAGGCCACAACACACTTTGCGGAGCGGCTCGCGGGATATAAGACAAGCAAGGGCGCGATTCAGTTGCCGCTCGCTAAGCCGATAGACCATGTACTCATCGCCGACATCGTGCGGTGGCGGGTGAAACAAGCGGGGGTTTGAGCATGGCATGCTTTACATCCGAAGAGTTGAGCGAGGCGCACCGTGCTTTGCTTTCAACGCTCCGCAAGTGCGAGAAGATAGATATCTCGAAATTGGCTAAGTCACAGCAGACTCTTCTTGAACGGCGAATCGCCGCTTTGAGGATTGCGCTCGCGCTAATCGAAAGAGAGCAAGTCCAAGAAGAGCGGGGAGAGAAACCGCTGTGAGGAGTGCCAACTCGGGGTTAGGTCTTGGGTTTCCTAAGTTTGTCGGCGCAAGACCTGTTCGGCCCTAGAGTTCTCACAGCAAAAGTAACAGCGCCATGTGCGAAAGACATGCAAGAGCCAGCTGCCCACCAAGGGGCGGCTGGCTTTCTTGCTCTTCATCTCACAGAAGAAGCACCCATCTGGATGGGTGCTCTCCTTAGGATGACGCTGTTGGTCTTTGTGCAAGGGAGAGGCAGACGCAGGCTAGAGATAGTGTGGGGTCTTGGGTGTGAGCACCTCGCAGCCAGTGTCGGTGATCAGCACCATATCCTCGATGTTAAAGCCGTTAAATCCTTCGATGTAGCAAGGTGCCTCAATCGCCAATATCATCCCCCGTTCTAGAGGGCGGTGATTGTTAGGACTGATGAAGGGGTCCTCAGCTGTCGCAGGTCCAAGGCTGATGCTATGGCCCATGTGGCCACGGACATAGCGGGGATATCTTCTCTTCACATGCTCAAAGCCGATGTGGAAAAGCTCGTCAAAAGAGAGCCCTGGCTTGGCCAGTGCAATCATCTGCCGCTGAGCCTCATACAGCCGATCTTTCAGAAGAACCAGCTCTCCGTCCGCCTTGCCCAGTATCCAGCTGCGTGAGGTGTCCGTGGTGTAGAAATCAAACTCGGCATTGACACCCGCGTCAAACTTGACGACATCGCCCTCCTTGGCAATGGCGTCGGTGGGCAAGGTCAGCCGGGCGGCATTGGCCCCAACGGAAAACATCGACCAGGAGCTGGGCATACAAACGCCGCTTGCTAAGGCATGGTAGCGGAAGCAGTCTGAGAGCTCTCGTTCTGAGACACCGATGCGGGCAATCTTGCTTACCTCGAGAAAGGCATTATCCGCTGCGGTGCACAAGGTGCGAAAGACTTGGACCTCATCCGGCTCTTTTACACTTCTGGCGTACACGAATAGATCGGAGAGGTCCGTAAACTCAGCCTCGGGAAAGTGATGCCGGAGCGTCTCGTAATACTTCACCGGTATATAACTCAGCTCGAGACCTATTCTCTTATCCGCAAGGTCCATCTCGGTGATGAATTCCTTCAGCACATCTATGGGGTGGGCCATTGGGGCTGGCGTCCGGATGCCTTCTCCCTGGGTGATCTCGCCCCACTTTTTGACTCCCACCCAGGTGTCATACTGCTTTATGACGAAATGGCCTTCGCTTCTCAGCCGAAATGTGGGCACCTCAAAATCCATGGTGGTGATGTGGGTGGGGACCCTGCTATCAGCCGCTACGACGGCCAACGAGAACTCGGGTGCTCTGGATACCGTATGTTGGTGACCAGAGAAACCTGTAACGTAGTGAAAATTCTCGGGTGAGTTGACGATTGCCCCCGCAATTCCCCGCTTTGCAAGCATTGTCCGGATCTTGTTTTCTTTGGGCACAAACTTCATGTTCAGGATTCCTTTCCTTTGGTGGATTTGCACCATAGTCAAGTTGGATGCCGCTCCTAGTGATGCCGGGGGCATAACAAATGGACATCAATTGTATTGTAGTTATTGTTTACCGATTCGTAAAGGCACAAACTTCATAAGACTGCTGAAAAGATCCAGTTACGACACTATTTGCAGAACAGCGCTTTACAGTAGCAGTACGCCAATGATAAAATGGCAACAATGGAACGAATAGGATCAATTAATACAGAAGTCGGAGATATCATATGTTTGACTACAGAGCTAAATGGAAACCCAATCCCCAGATGACAACCTCATACGCGAAACAGCTAGAAGACAATATACGGTGGAGTATCTCCGCTGGCGACATAGCTAGAGAAGAAAGGCTGCCCACCATTCGAGTTCTGGCACAGGACCTAGGGCTTAGCACCAATACGGTCCGTAGCGTCTACAAGAAGCTGGAGAGAGAAGGGTACCTGGTTACCCGTCCGCATTACGGAACGTATGTGCTGTCGTCCACTGAGAACGTCGATGAGTGCACCAGAGACTTTCAGCGCGCCGTCAAGAATGTCTTGCGCTCTGCGCTCACTCACGAGGAGGTCCGCTCCATCTTTGAGCAGACCTATGAGGAGTTCATTAGAGCCGCAGAGCGCAAACCGCTGCTGATTGTTGAGACCACCCAGAAGGCCATCGATTCGCTTGGTAAGCAAATTGCCGAGGCGACCGGTTTTCCCGTGGAGGGCATTCTGCTTAGGGATTTTGAAGGGTATGTGAAGAAGCACCAGGACGAAATGGACAGGTACAGCGCGATTGTCACTACATACTTTCACTATTCCAGAATCAGAAGCACCCATGGGGTCTACGCTCCCATGGTCTGCGGCATGGTTCAGAACATCAGGAAAACCGTGATCAAGGCGCTGAATCAGCTTCCCAGGGAAGGTAAGGCAGTGATCGTGTGTCAGCGAAGTGATTCTGTCTCTGCCCTGCAAAACCTGGTCCTGTCGGTGCGAGACGACATCGAGGTCACCGTCACCTACGATGATTGCGTTAAGCATAAGGACGATATCGCGGATAAACTGCTGATCATCGGTTCCTCACTTACAACCGCCGATCTGATGCGCGATATTGTGCATGACAGTGTTCCTGTGTGCGAACTGCTTGGCGAGGTCAACACCCAATCCATGAATATGCTGATTGACTTCCTGAAATAAGGCCGATCTCTATGGGATCTTGCCGCGGTGCTGCGGCCGAAAGAGGATCGTATGAGTGAAAAGCTGCTAGAAATCAAGAATTTGAGCGTCGTTTACGCCAGCGACAACCAAGTGGTCGAAGCGGTCAACGATATCTCTCTTACCCTGAACAAGGGCGAGACCCTCGGTCTGGTGGGGGAGACGGGTGCGGGCAAGACCACTCTCGCCTTGACCATCATGCGTCTGCTCCCCAAGGTAACAGGTAGAATCACCCAAGGTGAGGCGCTTCTTCAGGGCCGAGATCTAGTCCGCGCCACAGAAGCAGACATGCGCCTCGTGAGGGGCGAGAAGATAGCGATGATCTTCCAGGATCCGATGAGCAGCCTGAACCCGGTTCTTACGGTTGGTCAGCAGATCGGTGAAGCCATTCGGCTGCACATGAGTCTTGATGCCAAACAGGTGCAGGAGCGCGTCGAACAGATGCTTAGGCTAGTCGGTATACCGGAGAAGAGGATCAATGATTATCCCTATCAGTTCTCCGGCGGGATGAAGCAAAGGGTGGTCATCGCCATCGCGCTGGCCTGCGAGCCCGAGTTGCTGCTGGCTGATGAGCCAACCACCGCTCTTGATGTCACCATCCAGGCGCAGATCCTCGATATGATGGAAGGGCTGAAGGACAAGATCAACACCTCGATCCTACTGATCACCCATGATCTTGGGGTGGTCGCGGAGTTCTGCGACAAGGTTGCCATTATGTATGCGGGCGAGATCGTCGAGTATGGAACCGCCAAAGATATCTACGCGGGTACCAAAAAGCACCCCTATACCGAGGGCCTGTTCGGCTCCATCCCAGACCTCAGGTCAGCTACCAAGCGGTTGACCCCGATTGAAGGTCTGATGCCGGACCCCACTCGCCTGCCCAAGGGATGCAAATTCCACCCCAGATGCCCGCAGTGCATGGATATCTGTAAGCACACCAAGCCACCGGTTTACACAGAAGAGTCCCACAGCATTGTCTGCCACCAGTTTGCGAATTAAGAATGCAGAATTACGAATGCAGAATTAAGAGTTGGGGAGAACGCAGGAGCCTGTAGCCCACTTGTGGACTTGTGTTCTTGTGGACTCATTCATATATGAGGTGATACCATGAGCGAGCTCAGACCATTGCTGGAAACACGCAACTTGAAGAAGTACTTTCGCACCCCTTCCGGCGTCGTTCATGCCGTGGATGATATCAGCCTTTCCATACTGCCGGGCAAGACCATGGGCGTGGTTGGCGAATCTGGCTGTGGGAAGTCCACGCTGGGCCGGACGGTCATTCGGCTGCTAGAGCCTGACGATGGAGAGATCCTCTTTGAAGGCGAGAATATCCTGAAACTGGACAAAAAGCAGGCCCTGCAGATGCACAGGAAGATGCAGATCATCTTCCAGGATCCCTACGCATCGCTAAATCCAAGGATGACGGTCAGTGAGATCATCCGCGAGCCCATGATGATCAACAGAATATACCCAACTGCAAAGGAGGCTGATACCCGGGTTATTGAGCTGATGGATACTGTAGGTCTTGCGCCACGGTTGAACAACTCCTACCCCCATGAGTTGGATGGCGGCCGACGCCAAAGAGTCGGTGTCGCCAGGGCCCTCGCCCTGAACCCCACCTTCATCGTTTGCGATGAGCCTGTCTCCGCGCTTGACGTGTCTATTCAGGCGCAAATTCTAAACCTCATGATGGATCTGCAGGAAAAATTGGGCCTCACCTATATGTTTATCACCCATAACCTATCGGTTGTGAAGCACATCTCCAATGAGATCATGGTGATGTACCTGGGGCAGTGCATTGAAAAGGCCACCAGCGAGGAGCTTTTCGCGAATCCACTGCATCCATACACCAAAGCCCTGTTGGACGCTATTCCGATCCCCCGCCTAAGAGAGCCCGGGTTCAAGCGCAAGAGCATCAAAGGGGAGATCACCAGCCCGATTGACCCACCCCCAGGTTGCCGATTCGCCTCTCGATGCAGCCACGTGACCGAGAGGTGCATGGGAGAGAACATACCGCTGAGAAACGCATCGGAGAATCACCAAGTCGCTTGCATTCTTGTTGATTAACAGGAGAAGGGGAGGAACGAAATGTACAGATTCAGAAAGCCTTTGATCACCCTACTGGCACTGGTTTTTGTTCTGTTTGCAGTTACCGGATGTCAGCAGCAGCCTGCGGCAACTCCCAACACCCCGGCCGCCACCACCCAGCCCAAAGACACACTCAAGCTGGCGGTCTACTCTGACTTCAAGTCCTTTGACCCTTACAACAGCGGCATGACGCTGGACAAAGTGGTCTACACCGACATCTTCGATACGCTGCTTAGATACTACAACGGAACCTTTGAGAAAGTCCTTGCTACCGATTATCAGGTGAGCGCAGATGGCAAGGTATACACCTTCAAACTCAAGAGTGGAGTCAAGTTCCACAACGGTGAAACCCTGACGGCGAAGGATGTCGTGTTCTCGATGAACAGGGCCAAGACATCCAGCCAGATGGCCAACTACACTAAGCCCATTGTGAGCACGGAAGCTGTCGATGACCTTACGGTCAAGATTACCCTAAAGGATCCTTACGTGCCGTTCCTCAACGCGGTCGCATCCACAGTCTGCATTATGAATGAGAAGGCTGTCAAAGACGCGGGCGACCAAGTCTCCCTCAAGCCCATTGGCACCGGACCGTACAAGTTCAAACAATGGGATGCGGGCGCCAAGGCCGTTCTGGAGAGATTCGATGGCTACCATGGTCAGAAGCCGCAGATCAAGGAAGCTCAGTATGTGGTTCTCACCAACCCCGAGACCGCTCTGATCGCCACGCAGACAGGCGAGATCGACCTGACCTATACCATTCCTTCGGTCGCAGTGCCGCAGATCAAGAAGGATGGCAAGCTGAAGCTGGATCTCAACCCCACCATGGGTAGCGGCTATATCGTTATGAACCTCGAAGCCCCGTTCATCAGCGACCCTAACTTCCGCAAGGCCCTGGCCTACGCAACCAATCGCGACGAGATCGTCCAGTTCGGTATGGACGGCGTTGCCGAGAAGTCCTCTTATCTCTACGATAAGCAGACCGTTGGCTTCTCTGGCAAGTACAGCATCCCCGAAACCAACCTCGAAAAGGCGAAGGAATACTTGGCCAAGACGAGCTACAAGGGCGAGACGATCTCCTTTAAGGTCGGTTATGAGAACTACAAGAAGATCGGTATCGTCTACCAAGAGCAGCTGAAGAAAGCTGGCATTAACATCTCGGTGGAGCTATTGGAAGCCAACACCTGGGTTACGGACATGAAGAGCGGCAAGTTTGCCCTGTCCACCATTGTTCAGACCGTCGATCCCGATGTCGACCTGTGGAGCCCCATCCTACACTCCAACGCCATCGGCGGCTATAACTTCTCCAGGCTGAAGGATGCCGGCGTGGATGAGGCGTTTACCAAGGGCTCATCGATACTAGATCCAGAGAAGCGCAAAGAGGCCTACTCCGTCATCGAGAAGAAGCTGTATGAAGACACGGTGATCATTCCGATCTATCGTCGTGTTGTCACTTGCGCTTATAACAAGAGCCTTACCATCGATCGCGCCTACAACAATGGCTTCTCATTGGTCCAGCACATGAGCTGGAAATAGGGGTATCGTAGGTATTTGATGTGTGGTCAGCAGGGGCGCGGTTTGTTGAAAACTCAATAAACCGTGCCCCGCTCTTGTATCAGACCATAGTCGTGAAAGGAACAGCCCATGACTAAATACATCGTCAGAAGACTGCTGCTTGTGCTACCAGTTTTGCTTGGCGTATCCTTCATCGTGTTTAGCATTATGTCCTTTACCCCGGGAGACCCGGCCACGGCGATCTTGGGGACCTCTGCAACCAAAGAGCAGATTGCCGAGCTAAACCAAGAGCTAGGGATGAACGATCCTTTTCTCATCAGATATGCCCGCTATGTGGTCAATGCGGTCACGGGCGACTTCGGCAACTCCTACCGCACGCAGAAACCAGTCTTTAATGAGATCTTCGCCCGCTTCGGCATTACCTTTAGGCTGGGTGTTCTTTCGATCTGTGTAGCGGTGCTGATCGGGGTACCCATAGGGATTGTGTCAGCGGTGAAGCAGTACTCTTGGGTTGACTTTGTGAGCACCGTCGTTGCGCTGTTTTTTGCCGCAGTACCCCAGTTCTGGCTAGCACTGATGCTGGTCATCTTCTTTGCGCTGCGGATGGGAATCTTGCCGTCCACCTTTACGGGCGCGATTACCCCGAAGCACTTTATTATGCCGGTGATGACGCTTTCTCTGGGCACAGCGGCCTCGATCATTCGTCTGACCCGCTCCAATATGCTGGAGACCATTCGACAGGACTACGTTCGCACTGCTAGAGCGAAAGGGGCTCCCGAGCGTACTGTCATCTTCGGGCATTGCCTCCGCAACGCACTGCTGCCTGTGGTCACCGTTGTCGGCATCAGCTTTGGCTACCTAATGGGTGGGACTGTGCTCGTGGAATCGATTTTTGGTATTCCGGGACTTGGCTCACTAACCATCGCATCTATTCGGTCAAAAGACATTCCGCAGACTACAGCCTGTATCTTGTTCCTCGCGGTTCTCAATGTAGTCATCATGCTGGCAGTGGACCTTCTGTACGGCTACATTGATCCCCGGGTAAGAGCGAGATACGCAAGGGGGGCCAAGAAGATTGCAACCTGATGCGGGCATTGCCACGAAACAGAGCAAAACCACCGAGACCTGGCGGCGGTTTAAGAAAAGCAAACTCGCCATGCTTGGATTGGTCATGATCTCGATTATCTTGCTCTCTTCACTCGGCGCAGGTGTCATACGCAACTATGAAGATGATGCCATCCGACAGAACTACACCAAGCGATTCCTCGCCCCCTCCATCGAGCATCCCTTTGGAACAGACGACTTCGGCCGAGACATCTTCGCTCGGGTCCTATTCGGCGCTAGGGTTTCCCTTACCATTGGTCTTGTGGCTACGGTATCGTCAGCCCTTGTAGCTTGCGTGATCGGGTCAGTGGTGGCCTATTACGGCGGCAAAGTAGATGACATCACCATGAGGATCATGGATATGCTGATGGGCATCCCGACGTTGCTACTGGCCATCGCCATATCCGCTTCGCTTGGTCCGGGTGTCCGGAACCTCATCATCGCCCTGACGATCTCTCAGATTCCCGGCTTTACCCGCGTCGTCCGCTCTGCGATACTCAATATCGTTGACATGGAGTATATTGAAGCCGCACGATCCTACGGCTGCCCATCCTACTACATCATCGCCAAGCACATTCTTCCCAACGCCAGCGGCACGGTGATTGTCCAGACGACTATGTCGGTAGCAACACAGATCCTGAACACAGCAGCGCTTAGCTTCCTTGGCCTAGGGCAGCAGCCGCCGGCACCCGAGCTCGGGTCGATGTTGTCTGATGCCAAGGAGTTCATGCGGATTTCCATATACGGAGTTCTGTTCCCGGGCCTGACCATTGCGACTATCGCCCTATCGCTGAACTTGGTCGGGGACGGCTTGCGCGATGCGCTTGATCCGAAGCTGAAGAATTAGGGTCCAGAAGCGGCATAGAGCCTGCCCGGATCCATGGCGAACCGCCCTCACGTCCACCTGGACACAAGAAAAAGCAGCCCTTCGCGGGCTGCTTTCTGACGTACATGATCGCGCGGTAAGTCACTTCACCTTCTTGAGCAACTGTATCTCCGTTTCTTGGTGGATGGCGCGTGCGGAGAGCAGGTCGCTCTTGGCGTTCATCAAATCCATCTGTTCGATCAAGCTTTGCGTTATTGTAAGAACTCTACCGAGCATGGAAGCCGTGATGAGACCAACCTTCTGGGTACTTGTCTGGATACCCGTGTTGTGCTCGGCGCCTCAGGGTGGCGAGTGCTCGAGTGATAGACGAACACCGAGAGAGTTAGGCCTGACCCCGTTACCCCAGCCCATTTTTGAATAGCTCCTATCAAAGTGAACATACTACCTCTATGAAAAAAGTGGGGGAGGCATCTTTGATGGTAGAACAGGACACAATAAAGCTTCTACGGGAATGTGACGCTGGAGTCAAAATGGGAGTGGCTTCTATAGATGAGGTCAGCGATTTTGTTCACGATGCCACTCTGAAACACTGTTTGACAGACTACAAGTCAGAGCACGTAAAGCTGAAGAACGAAATCCGGACTCTCTTGGATCAATACCACGACGAGGGAAAAGAACCAAGTCCGATGGCAAAGGGCATGTCATGGATGAAAGCAAATGTTGAGCTAGTCATAGATGAATCGGATAAGACGATAGCTGACCTGATGACCGACGGCTGTAACATGGGAGTGAAATCGTTAAGCCGGTATCTGAACCAGTATGAAGCGGCTGACGAGAAATCAAAGCTGATCGCCAAGAGACTGATTGATCTGGAGGAGCACTTTGCCGTAGACATCAGACGCTTTTTATAGATGTGCGTTTCTTTCTATCGGCAAGCCAATCGGTTCGGACATGTCATATTTCCAACGCAAAAGGGGCGTCAGCATCCGTTAAAGGATGCCGACGCCTATTACTATGTCCTTATTTGGTGCTGCCCTTCGCCTCCTTGGTATCGGTCTGCCCAATTTGGGAAGCAACAAAAGAGGACTTTAGATCAAGATTGCCAGAGTGAAAACCTGTACCCGCCGATAGGTAGCTGCGCAGTCTTCTGGTTTCATGATTCGGCTAGCTGGATGCTAATGCTCTACATTCCGTATTCCTAAATTGGGGGTGCGGAATGTGTGTCCTGACAGGTAAGTGCAGGATAGGCTGATAAAATGTGGAATACTTCTTTGTCCTATAATGTCATTTAAAGGAGATGTATGAAGTGGCTAGAAAGCTAAACTTCGCAAACATGGAATCTTTACGCTCTGTTCAGAATGTCCTCAACGAAGCAGGGGAGGCAATTAAGGATTCCAGGCGAACAATTGTCACCAGTTCTATCCCCGATGTACTAGGAGCAGTCACTGGAGCAGGCATTGGCGGTGCTCTATCGTTTGCAGCTTTATATGGCCTAGGCACCGTTGGCCTCAGCGCAGCGGGTATTACGTCAGCATTAGCCACTGCCGGTACAATTGCTGGCGGAGGTATGGTAGCCGGTATTGCTGTTCTGGCAGCTCCTGTGGCAATTCTAGCTACTGCTGGTTATGGCATAATGAACTACAAGCGAAATCAGAAACTGAAGCAAATAAAGGAAGCTGCATATCAAGAGGCGATCAGGAAACAGGATGCCATCATCAGAGAGTTGAGCAATCGGCAGACTTTGTCTGAAGACCGCATTCAATACCTTGAGTCCCTACTCGTTCTTCTAAAGCGTGCCGCTTCTGAGCTTCATGAGGATCTTGCCGCATGACATCAGATGAGTATGGGATCGGCAAAGGGGATCAAGAGGTCCTTGACATACTAGGTCACCACGAGCAACAACTAGACCGACTCTGTGATCGAGCCAGCCGACATGATGATAGGGTTGACGGTGCTATCCGGGGTGCAGAGGAGCTACTCGCCAAGCTAGGTATCCAAGAAGCAGCCGTGGTCACGCAGCAGCCAAGACCAGTTCAGGTTGTCAAGACAGTCACACTGCTTTCCTGGGATGAAATGCTTACGGAAGCTCGAGCCAATCAGGCCCGCCCTATTCGCTTTGAGGACATTCTGACAGACGCAGAGATGAGAGTTATAGAGGACCGTCTTGGTCTGGCTCGAAAAGAGTTTGCTGACCTGTACCGCTTGGATGCCACTGATTATGCCATTTGCGGTGTAGCTGGACTGCTTGCCGCACTGGTGGATTGGTTTTTGATTGGAATGCCAAAGCATCCTGGCTTCCTAGGCGGAAAGGCATCTGAGGGTGGCCCTCTTTCTAACTGGATCAAGGAGAAGATCAACTCGTCCCTGACACCTGAAGAGATTGCGCGGCTTGAGAAGGAGAACTGGGTTCCATACGACCCGTCAACAAATACTAACCTCAGTGAATCGGTTCCTGGATTGAGCCCGAGTTTACACCGCCTTCACTCACTCGGTCATGACCCTATTCTGGGCTTTATTTTTGGTGTTACCGATATTCTCCGCAATACGTTTACCGCTATTGGTTCTGACGGTAAGTTGATCATCCAGGTAGTAGATGTGACAGGAAGAGATACGGCTGGGATGGGTCTATTCGACGCTATTGCCCGGGTCTTCGGTCATATGAAGTCGGATATTACATCCTCTAGGGGTCTTCCTGTTCCCCTGATGTCGCTGTTTGAGTTCCTTCAGTTTGGCAAATTCGGCAGGAATGAATACTCGATCTCCGAAGTGGTCCGCATTATGTATCGTCAGGGGTACGACTTCCGCCGCTTCATCTCAATGTCTATCTCCCCTTTGATCATTGAGGTGATCGTTCGCACCTCTTACCTCGCTCGACGATTGATGGATGGCAATGACGTAATGGAAGCGCTCCCTATCGGCAACAAGCCGAAACTCGGTACAATGCTATTCCTTTCGCATTCACTGGCGACACTTGCCAATGCGGGTAAGGTGACTTTCCATCAGAATCCGCTCGCCATCAACTATCCCCAGTGGATGGCCTTCTTCCGCTACTCGATCTCGCAGCTAAAATGGGGTCTACTCGATAAACCTAACGCTGAGTTACAGCACGTTCAAAAACTACTGGATGGCAACTGGGATCTTATTGATGCCAGGCTCAATGAGACTTGGGTAGCGTGTTTGGGAGACGACGTAATTGTTGTCTCGGGTTAGGATAAAGCTCGTCTGGACTGGCACCCTGCAAAGCGAATGGATCGAAGAGCAACAGAGTACCGATGGAGCAGCTAACGTTGGAGGTGGAATAGCGCATGTCCGCTCGTGGGAAGAGCATAAATCTGTTCCTCATGGATGGCTCAGCAAGTGGTCGTGTGAAATGCACCCTGGCCAACTGGACAGGAGTTGCATACAAAATTCCCCGAACTGAACTGGAGAAGTGCAGGGAGCGAGACGATCTCAAACAGAGCGGAGTCTATTTTCTATTTGGCACATCCGACCAGACTGGTGAAGACAGTGTCTATATCGGACAAGCTGGAGTGAGAAAGAACGGCGAGGGCATCCTATTTCGTCTGCAGGAACACCGGCGTAATCCCGACAAGGATTACTGGACAGAGGCTGTCGTATTCACCACTTCCAATAATTCGTTTGGCCCTACTGAGATAAGCTACTTAGAAAACCGGTTCTGTAAGCTGGCTACTGAGGCCAAACGGTATGCCATCAGAAATGGCAATGACCCAACAATCGGGAATATCACGGAAGAAAAAGAGAGCGAACTAGAAGAGTTCATCGACTACGCCATGATTGTGATGGGTACCCTTGGGCATAAGGTATTCGAACCGATTGTGTCGCTTCCAAGAATCACCGATGATTCGAGCCTTGTGCCTACACCTGACGCCGATGAGCCGATGTTTCATTACGACCGTGGCACCGGAAAGGCGCAAGGTCGCCGTACACGTGACGGTTTCGTTGTCCTAAAGGGTAGCGAACTTGCCACCCTGCTGCAACCTAGTTGTCCAGAGAATGCCCGACGCCTCCGTGAAAAGCATGCTGACAAGATAGACGCGAAAGGCGTTCTGACTGCTGATGTACTGCTTACTAGCCCATCCGCGGCGGCGTCCTTTGCCAGTGGTTATAGCGCCAGCGGGACCATGGTGTGGAAAACCGATGATGGTAAGACTTTGAGGGATGTTGAACGTAACGAGGGGTAAACAGGGGCCAGCCTCAATTAAATCAGCTTCCTGTTACGTCTGCACAAATATGAGCAAACGGGGGACCATGGGTGCCTCTCATGGTTTCTTTGTACGTACTCAACTTAACTGTGATATACGCAGATTTTCCTGTCGGGACACAGGGCAAGCCCTCGTTTCTCTCGGTTTTATCTAGGAATGCCGTAGCCTCTCCTGCAGAGGGGGTTCTGCCCCGTTGCGTTCGTAAGCGTCAACTAGCATCCATCTGGTCATCAGGTGGATACTATTTGACGCTTCGACCTTCTGACACCAACCTTTTTCCTGGACCGTTTCTTCACTTGAACCTGTGCACATTATGTCGGACTGCAGGAAATAGAGTCGAGCTGTTGAAACTGACACCCGAGTGGGGTTTTGTGCTAAATGAATAATAGCCAAACGACAGAAGGATGTGCCCAACGACACCAGAAGACCACTCTGTGGGCAAGCCCCCTTCGTGTAAAGGGAGTTGAGACAACGGTCTCAACCTATGCTGCTCCAGCAAGTAGGTACAAGGATGGGTAAACCGGCAACACAAGCAAGGATGGTGTCAAATGCAGAATCGCTACACCGGAGACGTTGGTGACTTTGGGAAGTATGGCCTGCTCAAGTGCATCTGTCAGTCATCCTCTCGGTCCCTGCGTTTGGGGGTGCAGTGGTACCTCACGCCTGATGAAACGCACAACGATGACGGAAAGTTCACTAGCTACCTCAACGATCGCGACCCCAAGAACAGACAGTTTCGTGGCTGTGATCCGGTTCTCTACGACCAGCTCAAGCGGATTGTTGCCAGTGGTCACCGAGCCGTCAGCGAGATTGAGCGCCTAGAGTTCCTACCCGCTGACACTGTCTTTTTCAACGACATGCTGCAATTTGATCCAGAGAGCGATACCCTTGCCCGCTCAAGGCAGCGTTGGTCATGGGTTCGCCGCGGAGCAGAGCATCTGGCGAGCTGTGATCTCGTCTTCTTTGATCCCGATAATGGCTTTCAGGTCGAAAGTTACTCTAGGACCAGCAGCAAAGGACCAAAGTTTGTCTTTTTTGATGAGCTGATCGAATACTACAAGCGTGGTCAGAGCCTAGTTATCTACAATCACCGAGATCGCAAGCCATCATTGGAGTATATTACCAAGTTTGGTCAACTCTATGAAATTTGTCCCGGTGCCAGCGACCTGTTCTTCGTTCGCTTCAAGCGCTTCTCGGTCCGTGATTACATATGCGTGCTCCAACCACAGCATCGCGATCTGGTTCGTGAGCGGGTAGCGCGAATGCTGAAAGGTCCATGGGGGGAGCACTTTGAGCTACATATGATCGATGCAGCCCTTACTAGATAGCAGGGAGGTGACGGGGTGTTCAAGACCATCAAAAAGCCAGAATACGTAGATCCTCGTCTGATTTGGGCGCACGAAGCAAAGAACTTCACCCCTTGGTTGGCAGCGAACATGGATCATTTATCCGAAAGTCTGGGTATTAACATAACGGTGCGGGAGACAGAGCATCCTATTGGTTCTTTCATCATCGATATCTTGGCTGAGGATGATCAGGGCAACACGGTGATTGTTGAAAACCAGCTGGAGCGAACTGACCATAGCCATTTAGGTCAGATAGTCACCTACTCTGCTGGGACAGACGCCAAGACAATCATCTGGGTTACGCCCGAACCACGAGACGAGCACGCCATTGCTGTTCAGTGGTTGAATGAGATCACACCTGATGATGTCCGCTGGTACCTCGTCAAATTACAGGCGATCAAGCTCAGTGAAGATGCAGTCGCTCCCCAGTTCGCCAAGGTGATCGGACCCAGCGAAGAGATCAAGTCACTGGGTAAAGAGAAAAAAGAGCAGGCTGAACGCCATGTGCGGCGACTTGAGTTCTGGGAAGGGCTCCTTGGAGTGCTTAACGAAAAGACGACACTGTATCGCAACGTTAAACCTACCGAGAGCAGCTGGCTTGCAGCGGTATCATGCGTGAGCAGAGTTTACTTTCAGATCCGCATTCGCATGACCGATGCATCCCTGATGCTGGTCATCGAGAAGAAGGCCAGTGAAGCGAACAAACAGATCTTCGATTACCTCCACCAGAACCAAAGCGAGATTGAAGCAGCCTTCGGTCATCCGCTAGAGTGGCAGAGAATAGACGATGGGAAGTCCAGCCGCATTCAGTTTCACATGGATGGTTTTGGAATTACCGACAAGGGTACTTGGGGTAAGGGTCAGCACGAGATTGCAGAGAAACTGGTCGCCTTTGAGACGCGTTTGCGCCGCATCTTCAGCGACTTCCCAAGATCGAGGTGTGAGACGTCACTTGCAGTAGGACCTCCGATCTCACGTTCTTTTACTATGGAAGATTGATTAGGTGTGCCCATTTGTTGGAGAGGAGCTACAGCCAATGGCATTGTATAGCCTCAAGATGGCGCGTCCTGGTGACACCAACACTGGCGTACTCGAACGAGCCAAAACCGATAGTATCGATTACGAACGCAGTTTTGAGCAATGGTTAGAAAATAGCCCTGCCGTGTTGCTTGGCGAGGATCAAGAAGGGACTGTCCTTTGGATCGGCCGACAAGTGACTGCCACCGTCGGTGAGGGAGATAAATACCCTGATCTCATTGGCATCGACGCGGATGGCCACCTAATAGTGGTCGAGCTAAAGAAAGGACGGACCCCGCGCGAAGTGGTGGCGCAGATACTCGAGTATGCGAGCTGGGGAGCCAGTCTCTCATATTCTGATCTCAACGCGATTGCACTGGCCTATTGGCACCAGCGCGGGGAAAATGAGGGTAAGGACCTAAAGACAGTCTTCCAGGAAGCTTTCTATCTGGACTCCGATGAGCCACCAACAGTGGACTTCAACCGTAAACAGCGCCTATTCATTGTTGCTGAAGAGATCTCTCCTATTATCCGACAAGTAACAGCCCATCTGCGGCAGCAGTATGGTGTGGATATTAACTGTCTTGAATATCAAGTTCACAGGACAAAGACCGGTGAGTTCTTCATTTCGACGGAAGAAAGAGTGGGCTACGATCAAGCAGGACCCACAATTGGGAGGGGCAGTACCACCCCGGTCCCTCGCTGGAATGAGCCGGTGAAGGTGAAGACTGTGATCTCTGAAGCGGTCATACGCATAACCAACGGCAATCCTGATACCACATTTAAGCCCGCGGATGTAATCAAAGAGGTTCGTAAAGAACATCCCAACATCAACGATGGCACAGTGCGATGCCAGGTTTTTGCAGACTGCGTCAACCATCCCTCACGTCGTCACTACCCAGGCGGGCAGCGGGATCTATACTATCGACTAGATCAAGGCCAATATCGTCTTTATGATCCCGAGAAAGACGGACAATGGAACTCCAAGGGAGAACGCATTAACTAGATAACGTAAAACACACAAAAGAGGCACCATGTAGCATGCGCTGTGAGCGCCTCCACACGGTGCCTTCTTGTTTCCGGATCTCTCTACCGTCTTGCTTTCGTGGCCCCAGGGTCAAATTCGCCCTTACACCAGCGAACGAAATTACTCGCATGCAGCTGATAAGTGTGTGCCGTATTAGGCTGTAGGATGCCTTCGCGCTGTCTCTGATCCACGGTCCGGGTGTACTCATCTACGAGACGCTCTATCTCCCTAATAACATCCTGGCTCGCCCGCATTCCACATTCCCTCCATATTCACCTGATGCTAGGATGTTTCGCCGTTACGCCTTCGCATCCTTTACCTGATTATCCTGTTCCTAGACTGCTGTTGCTTCCGAGGAATAAGGACAACCTGTGACGTTTGGGGATGGTTCTATTTATTCCATTTCCCTCTTGGATAGAGGACCCTCCTGCGTCCAGCCGAGATAGAAGCTATCCTTATCAGGCGTTTTGTGTCTCGATGGATCCTGTCCGGGCTTACATTGCTTCAAAACGATGGGCAACGCTTTGGCAACTGGCAAACGAAAAATCAAGGCTTCCCGAGGCCGGGAAGCCTTGATTTAAGTGGAGCCGGAGATGGGGATTGAACCCGCGACCTGCTGATTACGAATCAGCTGCTCTACCACTGAGCTACTCCGGCACGTGGATCTATGACAGAAATATGATATCACAGTGGAGGTTCAGTTTCAAGGGAGAAGAGTCTGCCTCGGTTGGTAGGACTTTTCGATTGAGCGGCAGAAACTCGTCGCTTCACGAAGTCTTAATGTTTTTTTCTGTTGGTTTCACTGTTATCGAGGAGCGATTCGCATTAGAATAGAGAGGTGAGTCGAGAGGAGGGATGCTCTTGAACCCGGCTCTTTCGTTAGCTCAACACCCGAACTGGTCGCTGGTTGAGGATTTGCTCAGCCAAGGTATCTGGCCAACGGCTGATGAGATCGAGCAACTGCTGGATCTGTCCTGCCTGGCCTGCGGAACGAGACGGAACGTCTTCACTTTGGATGACCAGTATGTGGTCAAGTTTGCGACCAGCGCTGATGGGCAGGCCGCCATTGCTCAAGAGCATGCCATCAGCCAGTTCCTACAGGACAAACGTTTTGATGGTCTGGCACCGTGCTCGGTGGCCGGCTATGGTTGGGGCGTTTATCCGAAGGCGATACCGATCAATGCCCAAGAGGCAGCACAGATGTCTGGCCTGCTCTGGGATATCTATAACCGGGCCGAGCAGTGGCTACATATGGCGAACGCCTCACCGCTGGAGCACAAACACTGGGGCATACGGCAAGGAAGGCCGCTACTCATCGACTACTCCGAGTGCCGCATCCGGACACGATAAATCAAGAGCCTAGTATTACAGGAGACGACGCAAGAGCGCACGGGGCAATCCCGTGCGCTTTTTTCGACCCCGACTACTCCAAGATCGCATTGTAGGCCTCTGGATCCATCGGGTAGTCAATGGTCTGGCGCGTCATCTGAGCGCCCAGGTGATCAAGCATCATGCTGATCTGTTCGATCATCTCAGTGGCAAGGACCTCTCTTTGTTGGATAGCTTGCAGCTCAGACGCAATACCTTTGGCCTTGGTATCTTCGCTGAGGCGCTTCAACTGCTGGGCATTGTCATTTTCGTTGGCTTCGAGCTTGGCGAAAACGGCGTTGATCTGGCGGAGAATCTCTTGGGGATTGCGGATTGTCTCACTCATCGTAGTCCCTCCTCGGTTCCATTTCGGTTAGCGTACCCGCATTATCGATTGCTGATGCGATCTCACCATAGCTTCCTCATAATGTCGCACTGGGAGCGGCTGTATGCGATTTGAACATAAACGAAATATTTGTGTAACACATTTAGGATACAGAGAGGAATCCTGACGATTCTCGTCGAAGAATAGGTTCGGATACTACGGGAAGATTGTTCCTGATGTGGGGTGAATTTCTACATGCTGCTAAGCGAGCGATCACGCCGCTACATAATCACCTCACTCGGGGTGGTAGCTGCGGGTGGAGTCCTTGCTACGTCCAGCCTTCCCACTCGGCTGACCGAACCAGGTTGGCTGATCTCCTGGGTGCTGGTTATCTTGATGACCCACTGGGTGGAACATCGCTCGGTCAGCCTTGGACCAGCAGGAAACTTTTCGCCCTCGTCTCTGTTGCTCTACACCACAGTGATCACACTGGGGCCGTGGGCGGTGGTGCCGTTAGCCACTGTCTGGCTGCGCACGGGCAAGACCTGGTCGTTGAAGATCTTCAATACTAGTCAGTATATCTTCTTCTCCGGTATGGGTGCGCGAGTGTATTGGTTGCTCTTCGATCAGATCAGTGTTCCGGCGTTGAGAACTATTATCCCCAACGCGGCGGCGATCTGCACGATCGTTGTGCTTAATCTGGCCTGCGTGACGTTGATGCGGGTGGTCACTGGGGTGGCTTCGGTTTCGGTGCTCTGGAACGCCTTCTATCGTCCGATCGTCCCCGCTTACCTCGATAATCTGTTGTTCGGTGTTATCTGTGTCCAGATCACGCACTGGGCTGGGGTTGAAGGCCTATTGATCTCGACCTTTATCGCATACTCGAAGCTGCAGACGCAGCGGCAGGTGGTGGGCAACGCCGTCGGGCGGCATCTGTCTGCAGAGGCCTTGGTCCATGTAGTTGATGCTCGGGATCGCTATACGAAGAAGCACTGTGAGCGCGTTGCTTTCTACGCCCG
Organism: uncultured Clostridia bacterium; assembly: GCA_964402415.1. Taxonomy (GTDB): domain Bacteria; phylum Bacillota; class JAAYKD01; order JAAYKD01; family CAYOCI01; genus CAYOCI01. The sequence continues at coordinate 13,766 of CAYOCI010000008.1, read as the reverse complement.
CGGCATTGCTCTGGCCATGGAACTGCCGCCTCTGGTCCGGGCCGATATCGAGATGGCTGCCCAGCTGCATGATATCGGTAAGATCTCTGTGCCTGACAGCATTCTGATGAAAGAAGGGCCTTTGGACGAGCAGGAGTTTGACCGGATCAAAGAACACCCCATTCGAGGGGCGCAGATCCTATCGGCCAACGCTCAGCTCGACAAGATCGCCACGATCGTGGCGCAGCACCATGAACGTGTTGATGGCAAGGGTTACCCGCGGGGGCTCAAAGGGGAGTGGATCTGCCTTGAGTCCAGGGTGATCGCCTGTGCCGATGCCTTTGACGCCATGACCACTGACCGTCCCTACCGACCAGCACTGACCATTGATCAGGCCATCATCGAGCTGCATCGGAATACGGGAACGCAATTTGACCCCCTGGTCATCCAAGGGATGATGCGCTTCTTGACCGATAACCGGGATCGGGAGGAGGTACGCGCTGTTGCTACAGCAACGCGCTGAATTAAGAATTAAGAATTAAGAATTAAGAATTAAGAATTAGGGGTTCAAGAATGACCATGAATAACTTACAGGGAGAGCCCACTCATCCGCAGTGGTCTCTCCCTGATTTTATCCTCGTGGAGTACCATAACGGCAAGGTCGCACTTCGCCTTCGCCGTCTCGTTCTCCGACTTTCCGTATCTCCAATTCTCAATTCTTCACTCTTAATTCTTAATTAGTAACCCATTGGGTGATGGTCGGCCAGGCCTTTCTCGGGCGGGCGGCTGGACTCTCGGTCGCATAGCCCACAGAGACGGCAGCGATCAGCTGTTCCTTGGTGCCCAGCCACTCGGCGATGGCATCACTGGCGAAGATCGTATCGCAGATCCAAAGTGTCCCGAGGCCTAAGCTCTCAGCGACGAGCAGCATGTTCTGGATGGCTGCGCCGGTAGACTGAGTGTCCACCAAAGCCCACTGATCCGTATAGTACTCTTGCTCTGCTTCGGGTGTCCATTCAGGGTTGAAGATCAGGATGGTTACGGGTGCTTCCCGCATGGCACGAGCTGTGTTGATGGCGCTTCCCGTTGGACGCCCTTGCCCCTGAAGCCTTTCGGCTGCCCGACTGAGCTCGTCAGCCAAGCGGTTCCTAGCCGCTCCTTCCATGACGACGAAACGCCAGGGCTGCCGGTTCTTCCCTGATGGGGCCAGAGTGGCGGCCTCGAGCAGATGCTCGATCGCTTCACGGCCCACGGGACGATCTGAGAAGTGGCGGATGCTCCGCCTTTGCGTGATGGCTTGACGAACGTCCATACTCTCACCTCCACGGTTACTAATGCTCATCATGCTTCAATATTTTGGCACTGTCAATAGACAAGTACCTAGTCCCGAGTCCCTAGTCCCTAGTGAGAGTGTCGAGAAAGGCCATTTCTCTTCGCACCCGCAGGCATCATACGCCACAGGCGGTAGGGCGCAGCTATGCTGCGCCTAGGTTTTTTCGAGAGTCTCCCTAGTGGGGGTGTCGAAGAGAATGGGAGTAGCCTCTCACAATCTCACGATTGCTATGGGGCGACATGGCTCTCGCGGAGGAAAACGGGAAGCAGATGCTGAAATGACGCTATAGCAAAACATGCAGGGCACCATTGGCCAAGGCTAGTTCCGAGCCGTTTGGGTCCTGCCTTCAGGAGTGTGATTGAGATGAAGGTACTGGTGATTGGCGGAACGAGGTTTATCGGGCGTCATCTGATCCCCCGTCTCGTGCAAGATGGGCACGAGCTCTATCTGTTCAACCGGGGTCAACATCCGGTGCCCGCTGGAACAGATGACCTGCAAGTCATCCATGGTGATCGCAAGCAGCCAGGAGAGCTGGCTGAACGGCTGAAGGGGCAACATTTTGACGCCGTGATCGACATGGTGGGCTACACGGCCGCGGATACCCAGGACGCGGTGCAGGCTCTGGCGGACAAGACAGAGCATTACCTCCTGATCAGCACGCGCTCGGTCTACCAACACCCCTGCCGAGTGCCTATTCGTGAGACTGATCCCCTCGAACAGGATCCGCAGAAGGCCTATGGTTACCACAAAGCACAGGCGGAGAGTGTGCTTAGGCTTGCTTATCAGCAGCATGGGTTCCCCTTCACGATCCTGCGTCTTCCCGCAGTCTATGGTCCCTATGACTATCAAGCGCGGGAGTGGTACTTCATCCGCCGGTTGTTCGATGGCAGACGGCAGATGTTGCTTCCGGATGGAGGCTTAGGCGTCAACCATCGCGAGTACGCGGGCAATATCGCTGACCAGCTAGCCTTCCTGCTCAGGCATCCGGCGAGCATCGGTCAGACCTATAACTCTGGTCATCGCCACTATCAAACCTACCGCGAGCTGGTCCAGATGGCGGCGGAGATCATGGGGGCTGACCTGGAGCTCTACAGCCTGCCGACCAAGGAGATGCCTTGGTCGATCCAGCTGGCTG
>CAYOCI010000008.1:0-11219 GCA_964402415.1 uncultured Clostridia bacterium | reverse complement strand
CTGGAGCTCTACAGCCTGCCGACCAAGGAGATGCCTTGGTCGATCCAGCTGGCTGAGCCGACGACCTACACCCTCTCCACGGCCAAGCTGGAGGGCCTAGGTTACCGCGAGCGGTTCGACGTCCGAGCGGCGCTGGTTGAGACCATCGAGTATTTCCGTGCCAATCCCCTTATGGAGGAGCGCCCAGAGCATCGCAATAAGGCGCTGCATTTCAACTATGACCTGGAGGATCAGTTGATCAGGGAGCGGGCGACAAGGATCTAGATTTGACGTAAGAACGTAGGGTGTATCTGAGGCTGGCTTGCGCGGCCAAACAACGTCCCTTACAAGAAAGCCCCGTACCTCGCGTAGGGGCGCCGCCATGCTGGGCCCGCAGTTCTTCGGCGGTCTCACGAGGGACGAGGGGCGAGGGGCGAGGGACTCTATACATGCAAGGAGTGATACAGATGGTGCAACCGTTTTCCCATGGCGGCGCTTCGGATTGGAGCGAGAAGGTGCTGCCGCTGCGTAAGCAGGCAGAGGTGACCAATGGTTGGCTGAAGCGACGGTTAGAGACCGTCCTGCCCGAGATCATGGCGCGCGAAGGGATCGATATGTGGATCGTGAGCGCCCGTGAGTACAACGAAGACCCGGTCCTGATGACCCTACTGCCGGCTTGGATGCTCTCCGCCCGGCGCCGTACCATCTTGGTCTTCCACCGCCGCGGAGATGGCACAGTGGAGAGGCTGACGCTGGCGCGCGCGGGCCTAGGCCTGAACGGCTACTATGAAGGCGTCTGGGAGAGCGAGAAGGAAGATCAGTGGGCCTGCCTGGGGCGGATCGTGCGCGAGCGCGATCCCAAGGCGATCGGGATCAACCATTCTGAGACCTTCGCCTTTGGCGATGGCCTCAGCCACACCGAATACGAGCAGTTGATCGCCGCACTGGGACCCGAGTATGCCCAGCGTACCCGCGGGGCGGAGCGCTTGGCGGTCGGCTGGCTGGAGCGGCGCACCCCCGAGGAGATGGTCGTATACCCTGGGATCGTCCAGATCACCCATGGTGTGATCGCCGAGGCTTTCTCCAGCCGCGTGATACATCCTGGGGTCACCACTGCCAGCGACGTGGTCTGGTGGATGCGTCAGCGCATGCATGACCTCGGGCTAAAGGCCTGGTTCCATCCCTCAGTGAGCATCCAGCGCCGCGGCGAACGTTCGATCAGCAGCGATGCGGTGATCCAGCCTGGCGACCTGCTGCACTGCGATGTGGGGCATTACTACCTGAATCTCGCCACCGACACCCAGCAGAATGCCTATATCCTTAAGCTCGGCGAGTGCGATGCACCGGCCGGGATCAAAGCAGCCCTTGCCACTGGCAACCGGTTGCAGGATATCCTTGCTTGCCAGTTTGTCGCCGGCCGCAGTGGCAATGAGATCCTGCGGCTGGCCCTGGAGCAGGCGCGCGGCGAAGGGATCAAGGCCACCATCTACTGCCATCCCCTCGGCTACCACGGCCATGCCGCCGGCCCGACCATCGGCTTGGTCGATGCCCAGCAGGGGGTCCCGGGTCGTGGCGACTACGAGTTGTTTGACGACACCGCCCATGCCATGGAGCTGAATATCCGTCAGGCAATCCCCGAGTGGGACGGCCAAGAGATGATGGTGGCGCTGGAGCAGACGGTGCTCTTCAGCGGCGGCCAGATTCACTTTCTCGATGGTCGGCAGACGAAGTTGCATCTGATCCAGTAGGCAGGGAAGAGCCCACAGTCCACAGTCCACAGCGGGTAACGGGACGGAAGTGTTGGGCGCAGCATGGCTGCGCAACTACATGTTGTGTACCAGGTTTCGGTGTAGTCGCGCAGCCATGCTGCGCCCTGACTTTCGCTAGTCTCAATGAACTCCAAAGACCGAAAAGCTAGGCGGTGGTGAGCATGCTCACCACCGCCTAGTTCATCTTCGGTGTTCAGTTCATCCCGACAATACGCTTTAGGTTAGCAACGTACTGATCCCAGCGGCCGGTCAAGGCAGCGCCGATGCCGATGATGATGGCAAGACCGATGGCGATCTTGGCAACCCAGAAGAATAGACTAAGCGCCTTGATAGCCAAGACCACTAACACGATACCAATCAAGATTCTACCTAGCTGTTGCATTTGCCATTCGCTCCTCGTGTCTAAGTTTTGCTCTCATGAATAACTGACGAGTATACATACGACGGACACGTCAGCTAGTTTCAGTATATCATGAAATAACCAGTTTCTTCTATCGCCTACAGGAACATTCAGGTGCCACCCATACCGGAGATTAGTTAACAAAGGGGTATGATCCCTTTGTTAACTAATCACAAGTCTTCGCAGACACAGCCGTGAGCGCCGTAGCAATTGCACATTGCCACGAGGGCGAGGGACGAGGGGCTGGGGGCTCTGTGTTCGGCTATCTGCGTGAATACACGAAATTGGGAAGGAATTGCTTCTTCCGGAGGCGAAGTAATCCAGTAATTCTTTTGTAGTACGAAAGGAGTGCTGGCTATGACCCGTAAAGTCACCTCGCCGCTGGAGTTCTTCGGCCATATCATGGGTGAAGACCGCAAGATCGCCCGTTGGGACAAGATCGTCGACTACTTCAGCCTGCTGGCCAAGGAGTCTGACCGTATTCAGGTCGAGGATATGGGCCCTTCTACCGAGGGTAACCCCTTCCTGCTGGCGGTCATCTCCTCGCCGGAGAACCTCGCCAAGCTGGACCACTATCGTCAGATCAACGCCCAGATCAGCGACCCCCGCGGCCTTACCGAGGACGCAGTCAAAGCGCTGGTTAAGGAAGGCAAGGCGGTCGTGGTGCAGAGCATGAGCATGCATGCCACCGAGATCGGCGGCACGCAGATGGCTCCGGAGCTGGCCTACGACCTGCTTAGCCGCGATTGTGAAGAGACCCAGCGCATTTTGGACAATGTTATCTTCCTGATGGTGCCCTGCTTTAACCCGGACGGCCAGATCATGGTTACCGACTGGTACGACCGCTATGTGGGGACCGAGTATGAAGGCTGCAGCCTGCCCTGGCTCTACCAGAAGTACACCGGCCATGACAACAACCGCGATGCCTTCATGCTAAATATCGTTGAGTCCCAATACATGGCCAAGCTGCTCTTCCGTGAATGGAAGCCGCAGGCTTATCAGGACCATCACCATATGGGCAGCTACGGCGCTCGCCTGTTTGTCGCCCCCTATTCCGAACCGATTCGTCCGGACGGCGATCCCCTGGTCTGGCGTGAGCTCGCCTGGTACGGATCCCATATGGCCTACCGTCTCGAAGAGGCGGGCAAGACCGGTATCTTAAACGCTGGCCAATATCCCGGCTGGGGGCATTACGGATTCCACTGGATCACCATCCACCACAATATCGCTGGCATGTTGACTGAGTCGGCCAGCGCTAAACTGGCAACCCCGCTCTACATCCATCCCACTCAACTCGAGGGAACCCGTGAGAAGAGCATGCCTGAGTACGCCGCCCAGACCAACTTCCCGCATCCCTGGGAAGGCGGCTGGTGGCGCCTGCGCGACATCGTCGAACAGCAGAAGGTCTCGGCCTGGGCGCTGCTCGATATCATGGCGCGCAACAAGGATACCGTTCTTTGGAACGCCTATCTCAAGGCGACACGGCAGACCGAACGCGGCGAAGCGGGCAAACCCTACGCCTATGTGATCGAGCCCGAACAGCATGATCCGCTCACCGCCCGCAAGCTGGTGCAACTGCTGTTGAACCAAGGGATCGAGGTCAAGGTCGCTGATCAGCCATTCAAAGCCAATGGCAAGACCTATCCAGTCGGGACCAATGCCGTGATGCTGCAGCAGCCCAAGCGCGGCTTGATCAAGGCTTTGCTCGGGCGGACCCTCTTCCCGCTCAACAGCTTCAACACGGGTCTCGATGGCTCGCCGCGCGTCTTTGACTGTGCCACGGATACTGTGGCCGAGTACATGGGCGTCGACGTGCAGCCGATCGAGAAGAAGTTCTCTGGCATCTTCTCCGTGGTGCATGAACTCGGACAGATGGTGGTTCCCGCTGTCAGCGGCCAGTATGGCTATATCCTCGACGGGCGCCTGAATGACAGCTTCACCGCCGTCAACCGCCTGCTGCAGGCCGGGGTCAAGGTCTGGCGTCTCGATGCCGCGGTCGATCTGTGCTGCGAGCAGCTGCCCGTAGGCTGCTTCTATGTCGAGAGCGGTGCAGGCGACCAAGTGTTGAAGGTTACCGGTGAGCTGGGGATTACCGCCCATGCCCCGAAGAGCGAACTGAACGTGCCCAAGCATGCGGTGAAGCCACTCCGAGTCGGTATGTATCAGCGCTACTTTGGCGGCAACGCCGATGAAGGTTGGACCCGCTTGATCCTCGAGAAGTTCGAGTTCCCCTACGTCACAGTCATGGATGCCGATATCAAGGCCGGCAACCTGAATGAGAGATTTGATGTGCTGGTCTTCCCGAGCGACCGCAAGCAGATGGTCGTGGATATTACCAAGCCGGACAAGAACTTCCCATTTGGCGGCATGATTATGCGCTGGTTGGGCAATATGCCTCCTGAGTACCGTAGCGGCATCGGTGATGACGGTGTTAAGGCGGTCATGGCGTTTGTGGAAGCAGGCGGTCGTCTGGTAGCCATGAACCGTTCCTGCGATCTCGCCATCGATATCTTGGGCCTGCGCGTGAAAAACGTCCTCGAAGGCTTGGATGCCAAGGCTTTCTACACCAAAGGATCCACCCTGCGTACCGAAGTGGATACGACCGCGGCCCTGGCCTATGGCATGCCGGACAAAGCACTGATCCTGCACTCCGACAGCCCGGCCTTCGCCGTGACCGACACCGCCCATGCTGAGGACTATCGCGTGATCGTGGAATATCCTGAGACCGAGGTCCTGCAAGGCGGCATCTTGATCGGTGAGGAGAAGATCAAGGGCAAAGCGGCCATGATCGCCGCCAAGAAGGGACAGGGCGAGGCGATCCTGATCGGCTTCTGGTCTCAGTATCGCGGCCAGACCCATGGGACCTTCAAGCTGCTGTTCAACACGATGTATCGGTAGGGATATAAGCCCACAGCCCGCGGCCCGCAGCCCACAGTGGTTCCAAGATGCGGACCTATGGCAGCCGCCTTCTTCTGTTGGAGCTGTTAAGAAAACGGGGTGCCCATCCGGGCATCCCGTTCTCGACTCTCAACCGGCCACATGTACGTGATAATGAGGTTGCTAGGGCGTGGACTCAGCGATAACCCTTGGACATACTCATAGAGTAACCAACGGTTCGCAGCCCCCGTGCCTTCCCCGCGTGGAGTCGAGTGCTTCTGCGGGCTGTGGGCTGCAGGCCTAAGAAACAAGGAGCACCCTATGCGTCCAATCTTTCTTGCCATTATTGCTTTTGTCATCACCCTATTCGCCGGGATCAACTACTATATCGGCCTGCGTAGCTGGCAAACCCTGGTTGTTCAGTTCCCGCTCTTACCTCGATCGGTCTATTGGACCCTCTTTTGGATCCTGGCGCTGTCTTTCTTGGCGGGGCGGTTCGGTGGACAGATCTGGCCGCCGCTTGGTGCATGGCTGAGTCACGTCGGCTCGTATTGGCTGGCGGCCATGTTCTACCTAACCCTGGCTTGGCTACTAGTTGATACTGTCGCTTGGGTAGCACGAAGACTTGTCCCAGCTTGGGCGGCCGCCCCCTGGCCCCAGCCCGTAGTGGGATGGGCCATCCTGGGACTAGTGATCGCGCTTATCATCTATGGCACATGGAACGCACGTAGCACCAAGGTGGTGCCGTATCAGATCACCATCCCCAAGGCGGCGGGGTCGCTTGGGCGGCTCAATCTGGTCATGGTCTCTGACGTTCACCTGGGCGGGGTTGTTGACCGCGAGCGCCTGGCCACCATGGTGGCACAGATCAACCGTCTGCAGCCGGATATCGTGGTCATCGTCGGCGACCTGATCGATGGTGATATCGGTCCATATCTAGAGCAAGAGATGGGGCCGGTGCTGAGCGGTATCAAGTCCCGCTTCGGGACGTATGCGGTCTTGGGCAATCATGAGTTTATCGGCGGACATGCTGAGCGGATTACCACTGAACTAGAGAGCGCCGGTGTAACCGTGCTGCGCAATCAAACGATCAAGGTCGCGAACAGCTTCTACCTGGCCGGTCGAGATGATACCGCCGGAGAGCGGGCAGGTGAACAGAAGCGCCCCGGCCTACCTGCTGTGCTGGAGGGGGTCGACCGCAGTCTGCCCATCATCCTCTTGGACCATCAGCCTCGTTTCCTCGCTGATGCAGTACGTGAAGGGGTCGACCTGCAGTTGGCCGGTCATACCCATCGTGGGCAGCTGTTTCCCAGCCACCTGATCACTGAGCGGATGTTTGAGGTCGACTGGGGGTATCTGCGTAAAGGCAACCTGCACGCGATTGTCTCCAGTGGCTATGGCACCTGGGGGCCGCCCATCCGTGTGGGCAGTCGCTCAGAGATCGTGCAGATCACCATTGACCTGAGGCAGTAACCCTTCTAGCATCGTGCCCATGCTCAACGAGATCGCTCCTTGCGGTCTCTGCTGTGGGTCACGGGCGGCGGGCACTTCGTATTGGTTGGGAGAGACGCACATATGAGGCTGTGGCATGAGATCCTAATCCCCATCCTGCCTCGCCAGCAGCTTTTAGGCCAGCACCGTGAGTGCTGTGCCCTGCGCGGAAATGGGTGGGGGAAGCCCCACTCCGTGGTGAACTATGTCTTTCGCCACACCCCGATGCGGCTGTACCGCTATCATCGGCTGGTGATGGAGGAGATGCAGCGTCGGGGCTACCGACCTGATCAGCGCTGGGATGATCCTCACTACCGGGGGCTCATCTGCCATCCTTATCGCGGTGGGGAAGTTGGTGCTGCCGACGAGGGGCTGCCCTCGAGCGGTCATGTCTATCCGGAGCATGACGAAGCGTATCTGACCGAGTGCTTAGAGAACCTGCGGGGTAAGGGGATTATGCTCGCCCCACCACCGCCTGAGAGTCGATCAGAATAGAGCGACGGTTAATTACCCAGGGAAAGAGAACCCAGTAGCCCGAGGCCAAAGGTCAAGGTGGACTTCTGGGCTCTCGGCATTACCGTGGTGGCAGTCCCACATGCCTCCATTAGACAGCGCCATGGGGGATGCAACGCGCCCTATCCTCTTAGCCCACTAGGGACTAGGGACTTGGGACTAGGGACTCGTTTAGCGCTTATCGCTCCAAAAGTTGACCGGCGTGAGCTCTGCCGCCAGCGGCTTGATCGCATAGCCACTCTCCTTGAGGAACTCGATGATGGTTGGCAGTGCGTCGATGGTGGATGGGCGGTCATGCATGAGGATGACCGCCTGTTCCTTTTTCGGGATCTGATCCTTGGCAGCGGCAATGATCTTATCCACGGGGACCGATGCCGAGCGTGCATCAAAGGTATCCACGTTCCAGTCCCATAGATGGTAGCCCGCCTTAACCAATGCATCACGGTACTCGCTGGTCAGGTGGGGTTTGCTGCCGAAGGGGACCCGGATCAGGCTGGTGCGTACACCCGCGACCGACTCCAGCGCGGCATTACAGCCATCCATCTCACCCACCGCACTAGATGGCGAGGCGTAGAAGCTCTTGCTGACATGGGTGGACCCGTGCAGCCCGACTGCATGCCCCTCGTTGATCATTCGTCGCACGCTCTCCGGATGGTTCCAGATACCACCTGATAGCCCGAAAAACGTCCCTTTGACCTCATATTTCGCGAGGACCTCGAGGATCTTGTCAGTGGACGCGGTCGGTCCGTCATCGAAGGTCAGATATGCAACCTTACCGGTCTCTTCCTTAACTGGCGCTGGTGGGGTCGGCTGTGGGGGTTCTCTGCGCAGGGCTTCTTCCTGCTGCGCTGTTAGCTCCACGGCTACCTGTTGGAGCAGCTCTTGGTCGCTCAGCTTGCAGGCCACGTCGATGAAGGCGCGGGCGAGCGGTCCCTCGCCGATATAGCTGACACCGTAGCCAAACAGACTGGCGATCTGCCGGTATGGGGCCATCACGCGGTCGTCCTTGACAAAGACTGGACAGGATTGGGTCCTACCGGTCTCGAGCGTTAGCTGTTTGTGGCGCACGTCGATTACGATCCGACGCCCAAACTTGCCGATAGTCACCTGCTGCTCTTCCTCACTCCAGTCAACCGTGGCCCCCATGGCCTGGCTGAACAGCCGTACCGGGACGTAGGTAACGTTATCCCTTTCTTCGGGGAGAGCATCAGGGAAGGAGATCAGCTTGTCGTTGACCGCGATGCCCATAAACCCCCTGGCAGTAACCGTTGCCCCGACCGAGAGAAGCGTGGAGATAATGAGTAGACAGAGGAGCGCCCGGCGCATATAAAGCCTATGCATCTAGCAGAGCCACCACCTTGCAGAGATTATCATTCAAGTACGCCTTGGCGTACTTGCGGCGAGGTGCGCGTCATGCTACGCATGACAAAATACCTCTGCGCGCCTCTGCCATCCGCCGGAGGCGTTATCTTGGAAAGGGGATTGCATCCCCTTCCAAGGTAACCATATGCAAGGTTGTCCGAGGTCATGACTCCAGGGTGGCGGAAACGCCACCCTGGAGTCATGAATTAAGAATGAAGAATTACGCATGAAGAATTAGAGAGTCAAGAATCACGGGGTGATCTCTGGGCCCTTGACTCCTAACTTCCATACAGCAGGGATGCGTCCGTCTGCACCGAAACTCCTACTGGTAGGTAAATGCATCAAGGAGGTTGAATGGTATGCCAAAGTTTTGCCATGTGGGTCTTTTCGTTACCGACCTCGAACGGTCGGTTAAGTTCTACACAGAGGTAGTGGGACTGGATCTGGTCGACAAACATCCTGATACAGGCCGGGGAGTGGCGATCGCCTTTGTGGGCGATGGGCGGGGTGTAGTGGAACTGCTCGAGTACAAGGATCCCGCCAAGCGCGACCGCGTCACCAGCGGGCGTTACGACCATCTGGCTTGGTTCGTCGATGATCTACGCCAGACCATGAACACCATGATGACCAAGGGGGTCACCTTCGAGAAGTCCGAGCCGATCGTCGTTCTCGACGGGCGCCAGATCGCCTTCTTCTATGGTCCCGATGGTGAGCGGATCGAGCTGGTACAGCCGGCACGCTAGACCGCAGTAGCGGACTAGCGGCTGAGTCCACAGTCCACAGTCCACAGTAGAGAATCGGTGCGAGAGTCAGAACGGCAGACCCGATATCGGGCCTGCCGTTTTGTCGTTATGGCCGTGTTGCCACCACCGTAACCCACGAGGGACTAGGGACTAGGGACTAGGGACTAGGGACTCGTCTAGCACCACAACCTGCTCTGCCACCCCGCCCTTCTGGGAACGGACCGTGACCTTGACGGTGGTGCCCGCCGCAGCCTTGATCAAGAACTGGACGCGCTTGGCTGATTGCGCTGGGCCACCATAAGCGCGTTGACCGTTATAATATCCCTGCAGGTGGCCGATCTCGACCTCGGGCTTGCCCAAGAGTAGTTCAGCGTTCTCCGGCAGATCGACGGTGACGCGGTCCTGGCGCATCACTTTGATCTTCAAGGCGTTATTGCAGAGATTGGTGGGGAGGAAGCCATGATTGGCCGCCAAGACGGAGAGGCGATATACGCCTTCGCCCTGTTTCTCCACCTTGGTCTCTGCGACGGCGACCTTGGGCAGAGCAGAGGTATGCTTCAGCAGGAACTGGGTCATCTTGTGGCACTCCTGCGGCAGCAGATTGGGTGGTGGGTTCTGACGGACGAATTTGGGATTCCAGCCACCGATCTCCACCTCGCCCAGCTGCGGATGCTGGAAGGTGCGCCATGAGAAGAAACCGCTGCCCGAGAGCTCGCGATCGTTCCACGCGAGCAGCTTCAGTTCGTTCTCTTCGGCCTCTTGGGGGGTGAGGGGGCTGGTGCGCAGCCAGTCAACCTTGATCCCAGCGCGCCCCGCCATATCCCACAGCTCAGGGGTGAAACCAGGAATACCACAGTTCTCATACGCCCAGTCCACGATGGTGGCAGCGTAGGTACCGCCTGTGCTGGGTACATCCGGATAACCGGTCAGGTCGGTGCCGCGCCTCCCTAAGGTGCGCAGTAGGTTTAGGTCATCCTGGTCCAGCTGAGACTCTGGGTACGTGTATGGCGAACGGAAGAGGATGCCGCCGGAGGTGTGCAGCGCTTCCAGAGCACCGATATTCTTGTGGCTCAGGATAAAGTCGACGACGTTCTTGATCTCGGGCTCCGAGGTGGGGTAGTCGCCGCCACCGCGGATCTTCGGATTCCACTGCGAAGGATAGTTGCGGTTCAGATCCAGGCCCCAGGGAACAGGCCGAACCTCCACCGGCTCACCTTCGTAGTCCTTGATGAAGCCTTCAGGGTAGAGGCGGTAGAAAGGACCCTTGCGGTCGTCCATCAAGCGTGGGACCATCACCCGCGGGTCGCGGCTGCTGATCTTCCACTCGCCCTTGCGATCATCGCGGACGCGCATCTGCAAGATCAGACCATTGCCATCGACATCCTCGGCGTGGAGCCCTGGAAGCTCGGTCACCTCGGGGAATGGCCATGGGCGGACGCTGCTGCGCAGCATGTACGGCGTGGTCAGGTATAGCTCAGCGCCGTCAGGATTCACACGGGGGATGACGTAGAAGGTATGGTGGTCGAGGAGATAGCTGACCTCGTCATCACACCCGTAGTTCTTTAGTAGGTAGTCGGCGGTATAGAGGGCGGTCATGGAGCCGGTGACCTCGCCAGCGTGGGTATTACCGTCGATGTAGATGGCGGGCTTTAGGTCGGCATCGCCAATGGCGCGGTTGGTGATGGTCAAGTACCAGACCTCGCGTCCTTCCCAACTCTTGCCGATGCTCCCCATCTGACAAAACGTCGGGAATTCGGCGGTCAGCGACTTCATCGCTTCGGTCAACTCGTCATACCGATAATAGTGGTCAAATCTGAGAGTGCTCTTGGTCACCTAAAACTCACTCCTTTCCGTGCTTGACTAGTCTTTTGCCAACTGGCCCGGAGAGTCCTTCTGCTGGCGTAAGAAAACCACCAGGCGTAGCCTGGTGGTTTTCTTTCTTGGTCAGTTCTCCATGCCGCCCTTGCGGCGCCACAGGATACGAAAAACTGGTCATGGTTCATACTTACCCACTAGGGAAACTGTCGAAGAACCGCGGGCGCAGCATGTGAACTGTATCCCATAAAGTGAACACGGTAAACTAAG
>CAYOCI010000007.1:44676-77393 GCA_964402415.1 uncultured Clostridia bacterium | reverse complement strand
GACCAAGATCATGGTTGCCTTCTGGCGGACGCGGGCAATGGCGGCGGCCTTATGCCCGCCCATGACGAAGTCTGCCTCGATGCGGCGGATCACTTCCTCTGGTGTTGGGCTTTGGCTGACCCACTCTTCGAAGACATCCTCGCCTAGGCCCTCCTGGCAACGGGCGATGAGGATGATCACGCCACCGGGACGGACCGCGTGGCTGGCGTTATCGAGCGCCTTCTGGGCCTGGTAGACATTGAGGTCTTTGGGGAAGCCGCCGGCGCCCGCGATCACCAGGTCGGCCGACTGCGGCAGCTCGACCTTGTACATGCGGTCAACCAACTGACAGCCCACCCGGTGGGCCAAGATGGGGTCACCTGCGACCACACCGACCACCTGCTTGGTTTCATTGAGCACGATATTAAGGATGAAATCGATGCGGGCGATCTCACCGGCTTCATCAATATCGGCGCGGACGGGATTGCCCTCCAGGTTGCCCGAACGCGACTCCGGCGAGGTCATCATGCGGTGATTATTGCGGATGGCCTCACGGGTGGAGAGCCCCGGCATCATCGCCTTGGCACCACCGGCATAGCCGGCGAAGAAGTGCAGGTCGATATTGCCGGTACAGATCCGCAAGTCCGCCTCGGCAAACAAGCGGTTCAGCACCACCGGGGTGCCGTGGCTAGTCTTCCCCAAATCAACCACATCATCAGGGTCGTGGTTCACCACTGCCACGCGGCTGCGCACCCCCTCCCCCACCAGCGTCGTGAGCTCGGCCTCGGTCAACGGCCGATGGATGCCTAAGGCCACCAGCACGGTGATCTGCTCATCGCTTAATCCCGCGTGGTTCAGCTCATCCAAGAGCGGTGGAACCAGAAGGTGGCTGGGGGACGGGCGAGTCAGGTCGCTGACGACGATCACGGCGTCGCGCCTGCCACGGGCATGCTCGCGCAAGGGACTACTGCCGATGGGATGAGCCAGTGCCTGGCGGATCGCCGCCTCTGGGTCGACAATCGGCGGGAGTTCATTGGGACGTAGGGTGCCTAGGATATTGAGCCCCGTCACGGGGACCATAACCTGTTGCTTCCCATACTTCATGGTAATGGGTTCCATAGGATCACCTCCCGGGGCGTCATATCTTTCATTCGCCATAGATTTCGCCCTTTGCGGCGGCATTCCTTGTCAGCGCGTTGATCATATAAGTTTGGTCGTGTGGATACTTGGCAAGACTTACTTGTGGACTTGTGTTCTGGTGGACTTGTGGACTCTTACTATGGGAGGTTCTCTGATGTCGCTCGTTATCGGGGTCCCACGGGCCCTTCTCTACCACTCCTATTGGTCGTTCTATCAGCGTGTCTTCGACGAGCTGGGTATTACCCTGCTGGTCTCTCCTCCCACCGATCGCAGTATCCTTGAAGCCGGCACACAAGAGGCTACCGGTGATACCTGCCTGCCTGTGAAGCTGCATATTGGTCACTGCCGCTGGCTTTGCGGCAAGGTGGACATGCTATTTGTCCCCCGGGTGGTGAGTGTCCGCAAGCGCACCTATCTCTGCCCGAAGCTCATCGGTCTCCCCGACATGACGCTGGCCGTGACGGGGCTACCACCCATCTTAGCTCCGATGTTTGATGTACGGAAGCCTTTGAAAACACTTTCATCCCTGTTAACAGCCGCGAAGCAACTGCAGAAACCGTCTTGGCTGCTCATACGCTCGCTGCAGAGGGCGATGAGACCATCGCCCGCAGCCCGCAGCCCACAGCCCGCAGGAGAGATTGGCACTGGCACTCTGGTTCACGGGAGCAGCATGACTACGCCCCTCCGAGTAGGTGTTGTCGGACACCGGTATCTGGTTCACGACGACTTCGTCAGCATGCGGCTGCTACAGCGTCTGAAGGGGATGGGGGTAGACGCTATTACAGTCGATGATATCCCCGAGCATCTGGTCGACGATGCTCAGTCTACCCTGCCCAAACCCCTATTCTGGTCGGCCTCACGCGAGATGCTCGGATCCGGCCTCCATTTTCTGCACAGTGGCCAGGTAGATGGGGTGATCGTGCTGGTCGCGTTCGCCTGTGGGACCGACGCGTTCACCAACGAACTCCTCGAGCGGCAAGCGCGCGACTGCGGCGAGGCACCGCTGCTGATCCTATCAGTGGACGAGCATACCGGCGAGGCGGGATTTCTCACCCGGATCGAGGCCTTCATTGATCTACTTCAGAGAAGGAGGGCCGCTCTATGAAAGTCACCTTCCCCCATATGGGCCGTTCATCCGTCGGGATCAAGACCTTGCTCACTGAGCTGGGTATGGATGTGGTTGTCCCGCCTGCTTCGACCACCCGCACCTTGGCGCTGGGGGTGACCCATGCGCCGGAGTTTGCTTGTCTACCGCTGAAGATCACCTTGGGCAATTACCTTGAGGCTTTGGAGCTTGGAGCAGAGTTGGTCCTTATGGTCGGCGGGTCGGGCCCCTGCCGCTTTGGCTACTATGGTCAGATCCAGCGGGAGATCATCAAGGCTTTGGGCTGCCAAGCAGATTTCTTTGTTATCGAGCCTCCCCATGGCCGTTTTCGCGAGTTTGCTCGTCAGCTCAACGCCCTGACAGGAGGGCGCAGCTGGGCAAGCATTATTGCCGCCATGCGTCTCGCCTGGGCTAAAATGGGAGCTGTCGAGGAACTGGAGCGCAGCTGCTACCACCTCCGGCCTCTGGTGGCGAACCCCAAAGAGCTGGATCGGCTGCTCGACCAAGCGGTGATCAGCATTGATTGCGCTGATGGTCTCGGTAGCACCCGCCAAGCACTGATCTCCAGCCTCACACGTTTTGGTGAGCTCCCGGCCAAGCCCCTTCCTGACTATCCACTGCGAGTTGGGCTGGTCGGTGAGATCTATACCGTCCTCGAACCTTTCGCCAATCTGGAGGTAGGCAAGACGCTCGGCGAACTCGGTGCGGAGGTCGAGCAGTCGATCTACCTGACCCAGTGGCTAGGCTCTAACCTCTTTCTCACTGCCATTGGCCTGTGCAGCAGACATGACCGTCAGGTCCGACGCGCCGCCAGCCCTTACCTGGACCATTTCATCGGCGGGCACGGGCAAGAGACCATCGGGCAGACGGTCTTGTATGCTCAGCGGGGATTTGACGGTGTCGTACATCTCCTGCCTTTCACCTGTATGCCTGAGATCACCGCTCAAAGTATACTGCCCAAGGTAAGCGTTGAGCACGGCATTCCGGTGCTGACCTTGATACTCGACGAACAGAGCGGCAAGGCTGGTATTCAGACCCGAGTGGAGGCCTTTGTTGACCTAATGCGCCACCGCAGACGCGTCAGTTCGACGGCAGCGCGTTAGTGATCACTGGGAGTCACCTCCCACCTCGCCTCATGGTCATCTGTACAGAAACTAGCTCTCCCCAAACCCATCCATTTGTGGTAGAATTGATAATGATATGCAATTGCAGTGGATGGTTCTTTGGACGGGGAGGTAAACAAGTATGCTATGGGTATCAGTGATCGCCGGTTTAGGCACGACCGTCGGGGCGCTCTTGGCGAGAGCAATCCCGCACTCACAGGAGATGATGTCCTTCTGGCTGGGATTCGCTGGTGGGGTGATGCTGTCGATCTCTGGGATTGAGCTTCTCCCCAACGCCCTCAGCCACGGGGCCATCTGGATCGTGGCCGCAGGTTTCTTGGTCGGTGGAGGTGTGATCTGGGCTGCCGACACATTCATTCCTCACGTGCATGTGAAGGACGCATCATCCATCGCACGTACTGGGTTGTTGATCGCTGGTGGCATCGCCCTGCATAATCTTCCGGAAGGGCTGGCTGTTGGGGCGGGTTATGGGGATACCGCGCAGTCGGGTGCGGCCATCGCCGCCGCCATCGGTCTGCACAATATCCCGGAGGGGATGGCCATGGCTCTGCCCATGCTCGCCGGTGGGATCGGCTTCTGGCCTGTGGTTGGGATCGCAACCTTCGCCGGCCTGGTCACGCCGATTGGGGCCATCATTGGGTCGTGGTTCGCAGATCTGAGCTCTTCCATGCTCGCCTTCTCGCTGGCCTTTGCTGCTGGCGCCATGGTCTATATCACCAGTGACGAGCTGATCCCCCTGTCACACAAAGACGGGCACTCGCACTTCGCCAATGCCGGCGTAATGATCGGTTTCATGGTTGCGGCCTTGATCGGATAAGAAGAGCCCACAGCCCGCAGCTTGCGGCCCACAGTGGACTGACGCTTGGTGGGTTCTCGTCGCACGCCGATGGAGATCAGTGGGCGATTGGGGTGTAATCGTCTCGTGGGCACGCATTGTAAAGCCCGCAGGTGCGTTCCAGTACCTGCGGGCTTCGTCGTTCTCTACCGGGCTCCACATGGACCATTAGGCAGCACCATGTGAGATGTGGTCAGCACCGACCTATGTCTTTCCTGTAACCGCGGGCTGTGGGCGGCAGGCTTATCTATCTGCTGGCTGCCTGTCCGGTATAGCTCCACTTCCCACAACGGTCGCCCCAGGCGGCGACACGTGCTCCGTTCATGCTGATCTCCACTACTTCGCAGGCGTTGGGGCAGGATGAGCAGGTTAGGCTGCGGGCATTGAACTCCGCCATGATCTGGTCCCAGCCGCGGAAGCGCGAGTCGCCGTTACCCACGGCCTCATGGGCCAGGAGTGCGGCACCGATGGCACCCATGACGCCGAAATGCTCGGGAACGGTCACAGGCATCGCTAAGGTATCCTCGAAAGCCCTGCGAATACCGACGTTGGCGGCGACACCGCCTTGAAAGACCACCGGCCCTTCGATTCTCTTGCCCTTGCCGAGGTTGTTGAGGAAGTTCCGCACCAGTGCTTGGCAGAGCCCAAAGAGGATGTCTGGGATGGGATGTCCGACCTGCTGCTTATGGATCATATCAGACTCGGCAAAGACGGCACAGCGTCCAGCGATATGTACGGGGCTCGTGGACTGGAGCGCCAGTGGTCCAAACTCCTTGATATTGAGGCCCAGCCGACCCGCCTGACGATCTAGGAATGAGCCGGTGCCAGCAGCGCAGACCGTGTTCATGGCGAAATCGGTCACGACGCCATTGCGCAGGATGATTAGCTTGGAATCCTGCCCGCCTATCTCTAGGATGGTCCGCACCTCTGGTACGTGGTGCAACGCAGCCACAGCATGGGCCGTGATCTCATTCTTGACACTATCCGCCCCGACAATGGCGGCGGCCAGCTGGCGCCCGCTGCCAGTGGTCCCCACTGCCTCGATCCGCAGATCGCCCATGGCAGAACGGAGTGCATCAAGACCAGCCTGCACCGCCGCGATAGGGTTCCCCTGCGTCAGCCGATAGTCCTCGTAGAGCACGGACCCGCTCGGATCGAGGATCACAAGATTGGTGCTGACAGAACCGACATCAATACCGAGTAAGATGAAGATCGCCACCTTCACTACGCGAGTCCAAAGGCTAAAGCCCAAAGGCCAATGTTTCCGGGATGCGGCGATGGGTGCTCTGCCTTGGCTACAGTCTAAACTATAACCAAATCGGCAGGCGATCTTTCATTCGACCAACGGTTTCTGGTCAGGACAAGAAGCCAAGACCTCGGAGCGCGTCTAGCGTCCGAGGTCCAGCATGCGACCATGTAGGGTATCTACCGCTGATTAGCCAAGAAGAGCTCTACCTTTCGGCAGCTAGGGCAATACCATAGTTCCAGTGGGAGCATCTCCTCGCCCAGCTCGGCCCATTCGCCAAGGAACAGCTTCCATCCACCGGTGGTCCCGCCAGTGCGGAACTCACGCACACCCGCTGATTGCATGGTGCCGCCGCAATGACTGCATTGCATCTCGCCTACCCCCTCGATAGTTGCTGAGTCTATATACGCTCGGTCTAGCTAGTTTGTTCCGCAGGGGCGCAGCCACGCCGCGCGGCTACGTGGAGCTATGAGAAGGCCAACCACAGGGTCGCGGGGGCGGTTCTGTCAGTGTCTGGTGTCTGACCTCGACGTCTTGGGTCCAGTGTCTTCTCTCCGTTGACTTGCCATCTGCTCCCATGCTACACTTCAGATGTACCACGCTCAGATCGAGTGTGGGGGTTCTTTGACAACCGCATCGCCTGGCACTTGCCCTCCCTGGTTCAGCCCCACTGTAAAGGGAGGAAACCCTATGCTGATGAACCGAACTGCTACACTAAATGGTAGCAGTACACCGGGTAGCGCTCCCAGAAAGGTCGCTGCCTTTGTTGACTATGAGAGCCTGTTTTGGGGTCTGTGGAATCTCTATGGTGAGACGCCCGATCCCAAGGCTCTATTTCAGTTTATAAAATCACTTGGAAACCTCTCCGAGATAACGATCTTTGGTGATTTCTCCAAGCCCGAGATGTCTCGCGAGCTGCTTAAGCTTCGTGCCATCACCAGCAACATTGTGGATTGTTCCACACTAGAAACGAAGAGTGAAGCCAAGAAAGATTATAGTGACTTCATCATGCTCGATCGTCTCTATCAGAGTGTTCATAACAGTGATTACGATATCTATGTCCTCGTCACCGGTGACGGTCACTTTACTAACTTCGTCGCTTATACCAAGAACATGCGCGACCGCGAGGTCGGCATCATCGCTGTCAAAGGCTCGCTGAGCAACCAGCTACGTGAGGCAGCCAGTTGGTTTCAAGAGGTTGCCCCCGATGCTGGCAGTTCCGATGAGCTGGCTAACAAGATCCTGCGGACGATCGCCAACGCGCAAAGCAAGGGGATCTTCCCGCTTTTCAGCAAGACCGTAGAGGTCGGCGCCAAGTACTACGCCGAGAACCAACAGAAACTCACCGCCATCCTCAGCCAGCTGATTGAACGTGGGCTGGTCACCCAAGAGGAGAGGCAGGTCCACAATGCCCAGACCGACACCGACATTACGCTTCGCGTTCTGGTACCAAACTGGGAACTACTGAAGAAGAACGGTTACTGGGCTCCCGGCAACGAACAATAATAGTTCATATACCTTGGTTAGGGCAGGTGCCGGCGAGGCGTGTTTCCAGGAACGACACCTACGTCCAGCAACGCAGGTGTTTTTTCTTCCGCCTAGATATATCAGGAACCAATGGCATCTCAGGGTGCCCGAAAGGAAGATCGCCATGAACGATGAAGCATGCATCAACATCCAGGTTTCCCGCCGTTTTGACATGCCAGCCGAAAGGGTCTTTGACGCCTGGCTAGACCCTCAGAACGCCTGTTGCTGGCTCTTCGCCACCCCCACTGGACAGGTCGTGCGTGTAGAGATCGATGCCAAGGTCGGTGGCTCCTTCGTGATCGTGGACCGACGCCCGGATGGAGATGCCGAGCACTTTGGGCGGTACCTAGAGATCGACCGCCCGCACAGCCTGGTCTTCAGCTTCTCTGTAGACAAGCACGCGCGGGACGGCGACCGCGTTAGCGTCGAGATCGTGCCCGTCGACGACGGCTGCCAGCTGACCCTCACTCACGAGATGATAGCCAAATGGGCTGATTGGGTCGATCAGACGATGCAAGGGTGGAAAGATATCCTTGAAGGGCTAGCTCGGACGCTGGAGAATAGATAGATCATGAATAGGAGGTAGACCCATGAAACGTATTGCTATTAAGACCGTTGACGCTTTCACCACGGTCCCCTTTGGCGGCGGACCCGCCGGGGTCGTCACCGACGCCTCATCCCTCACCACTGATGAGATGCAGACCATCGCCCGTGAGATGAACATCTCCGAGACGGTCTTCGTCGCTCCCCCCACCGACCCAAAAGCTGACTTCCATGTGCGCTTCTTCTCCCCGTCCGACGAGGTCCCCTTGGTCGGTCACGCCACCATCGCGGCCTTCTTCACCCTGGCCAGCGAAGGCCGGATTAAGCTGACCAACGACGAGACCACCGTTCATCAGCAGACTGGGGCTGGCGTTCTGCCCGTCACCATCTTCAGCAAGAACGGACAGGTCGAGCGTGTGGTGATGACACAGAACCTGCCTGTGGTCGAGGAGCTCAACGTCACCCGCGACGAGGTGGCAGACGCCTTGGGGCTCACCCCCGCTGACCTAGGCGACACCCCGCTGCAGCGATCATCCACCGGTCTGTTCTGGATGATCGTCCCCATCCGTACGCTCAAGGCCAGCCAGAGCATCACTCCAGATCTGGCCAAGATCACCGCCATCTCCAAACGCTGTGGTGTGGTCGGTATGGCGACCTTCGCTCAGGAGACTGTCAACCCCGAGGCCACCATTCACACCCGCGTCTTCGGCCCTGCCATCGGCATCCCGGAAGATCCCGCCTGCGGCACTGGCAACGGCGCCATCAGCGGCTACATGTTCAAGCATGGCCTAGTTCCCAAAGGTCCCAAGGTCTCTATCCGTGCCGAACAGGCACTAGAGATGAAGCGCCCCAGTGATATCTATGTGGAGCTGGACACCGATGGCGAGAAGGTCACCCGCGTGCGCGTCGGCGGCCAAGCCGTCACCGTGCTCACAGGCGAGATCGTGCTCTAATCAGCCCGCGGCCCACAGCCCACAGCCCGCAGCATTGGCTTCGACGGGCGAATGACAGTGAGTCATAAGGACACGCGAACGCTGAATGGACAGATATTGGCGAAGCAACCCACCCGCCGGGTGGGTTGCTTCTTGTTTGGGACGCTTGACAGACTGGCGACGCGCATGGATAATACTTCCTAGAAGCAGTTTCCACGGTCTCCCATGCACCGTATGAGCGTCTCACCACCTCTCCGAGGTGACTCTCTTCTGCGGGCAGCGGGCTGTGGGCTGCTGGCATCTCCAAGGGGTTGATAATCGCCGGGATTCGTGTTGGGCAGGGCCCAGCGTTCAAGGGGACCTTACCTATGGTCTGTGTAATATCACGGGCCTGGTTAGGCTTGCCCTTGGACGACTGACTGTCGCAAGCGTTTCCGGCCGGTGATCAGCGTTTTGCTATCTCCCTTAGGGTAGATAATGCAACCGCCGGCGTTAAGCTTGGCGGTTTTTCGTTGTCCTCGGGCAGGTGTAGGGGCGCCGCCATGTCTCACCGACAGCGATTTGGATAAATCGCGATAGGCTGCGCCCGCGTTTTGAGATTCTCAATATCTAGGAGGAAGAGATATGACCACAGTGACGAAGACCCCTCACATGTTGGCGGCCATCTACAACCGGCGCAGCGTCCGTCGCTACAAAGCCGATCCGATCCCTGAAGCCATCCTGCATCAGATCATGGAGGCGGCCCGTTGGTCGCCGTCCGGAGGCAATGGTCAAGGCTACTGTTTCGGCATCATCACCGATCCTGAGAAGCGTCTCGCTTTAGCCCAAGCCGCTGGCAACCAACTCTGGATAACTGAGGCCCCAGTTGTCATCGCCTGCTGCGCCAAGCTTGGCCAGCCCTGGTATGGTGAGGAGTTTGGCCGCCGGGTCAATGAGCTGCGTTGGGGCGCTGAACTGATGCGGTGGCTGGATGCCGCTCCGGACAGGTGGGCCCCATCTCTCGTAATGCAAAACGCCACCGGCCTGATCCCCGGCGAGCACATCCAACTAGCAGCCGCTGCCCATGGGATTGGTACCTGCTGGATCGGCTACCTGGATATCAAGCGTGCTGGCGAGATCCTCGGGCTCCCCGAAGACTGGCGCTGCTACTTCATCATGCCCATGGGCTATCCGGCTGAAGGGAAGCGGCGACCGAGAAAGCCACTGAGCGAGATCACGTTTGCTGATCAATGGGGAGAGAAGTGGTTACCCGCAGGACAGTATCCAGAGCTGGCCGAACTGGTCGGCGTGACGGAAAAGGAATAGCAAGACTTCTTGAGCCGGGTAGATCAAGAGGCACCACCCCATATGGGTTGGTGCCTCTTGCCGTTTGCTTATGGTCGAGTAATGGTGATGCTCCAAGGATCGGGCAGTAGACCATGGCCATAGTCGATAGCCAGGACCGCCTGGCTCAAGCCCACGCTGCCGGGGAAACGCATCTCTAGCACTCCCCCGTTCCCCGAGGCGTCAGGCTCGAAGCTGCGCACCTGACCGCTCACCATCGTGCCGTCTTGCAGTCGCAACGCTGGATCAAACTTTACAAACCCACCCAGCATATTAGCCCAGACTCTCGTCTCGCCGTCCACGCCCTTGATCTCACGGACGGTGAAGGTGATCTCTCGCCAGGCAGTGCTGGCCCCCGGTTTCAGCTCCAGGCGCCAATCCAGGGCGTGGGCACCGATCATCCCGTCATAGCTCAGGGTTAATTCTTTGGCGCTGGTGGGGAAGAATGCTGCTGTTCCCGAGTATTCTCCTCCTCTGCTCCCCCCACCGCCACCCAAGGGGGTGAGCGCCTGGCCGTCTGCCAAGAGTGACCACTGCGGAAAACCGTGGTCAGGTGTGGCAGGCCGCTGCATCGAGTAGTACAACACGCTCCGGCTGGGTGAGAAGACCAGCTTCTCAATCTGAACCGAGATACCGTCGGCCGTGGTGAACCTTTGGTTAACTGGGAGTTCAGAGACCAGCCGATCGCTCACCCGCTGGACTGGGAAGCTGATCTCCCAGTCCGCGTTAGTCGCCTTGCCTCGCATCTGGACGCCTAGCTTGAGCTTGCCAACATAAAACGGCAGAGCGTTGGTCGTCAAGATAGTGTGGTATTGCCCAGTCGCTTCATCAAAATCACCGGTCCGACTGGAATGACCCATATACTCACGTCCAAGGCTATCGCGCAGCGTGACACGTT
Organism: uncultured Clostridia bacterium; assembly: GCA_964402415.1. Classification (GTDB taxonomy): domain Bacteria; phylum Bacillota; class JAAYKD01; order JAAYKD01; family CAYOCI01; genus CAYOCI01. The sequence continues at coordinate 66,741 of CAYOCI010000007.1, read as the reverse complement.
CACCGGACTCCGGCATGGCCTCCCAGAGCTGCCGCATTCGCTCCTGGTCACCACTGATGGTATAAAGCACCGTCGTTTGCGTGGCGTCCGCGTAAGCTCCCATCACCGTCAAGGTCAGATCTCCACTCGTAACTGACTGGCTGAGCTCGGTAACCAAGCCCGCTTGGTAGGCCACCGCCAAACCGCTCTCGGCGATAGCTTTGGTAAAATAGCTGCCGATGAGCGGCGTTGAGGCCAGGACGCGAGCCGAGAAGGGTAAGAAAAGTGGCGAGAGCACCACCAGCCCTGCGATACTGGCTGCGACCAGCCCAAGCAGTCTGCGAGGCTGCGTTCTCTTTCCCTGCGCCGCCAAGCCTAGGATCCCGCTCACTGAGCGCTCAGGACGCCCTGCCGCTACCATCGCCTCCACCCCTTCGCCAATCCGCTTCTCCACACTTCTCCATCGTTCCAGCTCTGTACGGCAATCAGGGCATTGGGTTAGGTGCGCCTCGAGATCCTGCCTGACAGCAGGGTCCAGCGCGCCCTCCAGATAGTCCAGCAGGCGGTCTTCGGCCATTGTGCAGTTCATCTACAGCACCTCCTCAAGCTTGACCCGGAGCTTCCTTAGCGCCTGGTAGAGCCTGGTCTTAGCGGTCCCTTCGGGCACCGCCGTCAGTTCCGCGATCTCCGCCAGCGTCTTCCCCATCCAGAAGCGCAGCACGATCACCTCGCGTTGTTCATGGGACAGCTCAGCAAGCGCGGCCTCGATATCCAGCCGATCCGTGCCTATCTCAGGTGAGTGCGCGATCCCGGGAGCAACGGTCTCAGATTGCTTCGCCCTAACCCTCAGGACATGCTTACACTCATTGAGCAGGATACGGGTTAGCCAGGTCTGGAAATAACGCGGCTCGCGCAGGCTCTGTATGCTGCGGAAGGCATTGAGAACGCTGTTCTGCCACGCATCCTCGGCGTCAGCACGATTGCCAGTAATCGCCAAGGCGGTGCGGAAGAGCTTGATCTCGCACTCCCCGACCAGTTGAGCAAAGGCCTCACGGTCGCCTCTTAGGGCCCGTTTCATCTGCCAGTCATCCACGCTCTCACCTCTTTAGGGGGTCAGGTTACCCGGGCGCAGCATGGCTGCGCCCCTACATGTTAGGGCGCTCTGTTTGGTCATAGGGGCACAGCCATGCTGCGCCCGAGTTTTTCAACAACCTCACTAGGGACTAGGGTCTCGGGACTAGGGACTCATCTATTAGATACAGAAGTCAGGCAAATAGTTTGCCCATCCTCCCCTTCTAACGCATGCCTGTCTCTCATAGCGTACTGGAAGAAGGTACAAGCGGACACGTCTCGGTCTTGTCCACGAAGGGAGGCAACTTGAGTGACCAGGTTTATCCTGAGGCGGCTAGCTACCGCCATCGTGATCATCTTAGGGATCACAGCCATCACGTTTTTCCTACTCAATGTCGTGCCTGGTGACCCAGTGGCGCTGATGATGAAGGAGCATATCAGCCCCGATGTGATCACCCGCGTACGCGCCGAGATGGGGCTCGATGATCCGGTCCTCGTTCGGTATGGGCGCTTCCTCACCGGCATGCTGCAAGGCAAGCTCGGCTACTCCTACAAACTCAATCGTGATGTGGCCGGGCTGATCATCAATGCCTTTCCCAATACCATCAAACTCTCCTTCGCCGCGCTCTTGGTCGCCTGGTGTCTCGGCATCCCGGCCGGGATTATCTCTGCAGTTAAGCACAACACCATGCTTGACTATGCCAGTATGCTTTTTGCCCTCCTGGGGGTTTCCATGCCCGTCTTCTGGTCAGCGCTCCTGCTGCAGTATCTCTTTGGGCTAAAGCTAGGCTGGCTGCCCATCTCGGGCCTCAACGACGGGATCAAATCGTATATCCTGCCGGCCATCGTCCTCGGCTGGGGATCGTCGGCATCCATCGCCCGCCTGACCCGCTCCAGTCTGCTGGAAGTCATGCGTACCGACTATATCCGCACCGCTTACGCCAAGGGCCTGCGCCAACTGCCGGTGATCGTTCATCACGCCCTGCAGAACTCGATGCTGCCTGTCGTCACCATCATGGCCATCCAGATCGCTGGACTGCTCTCCGGCTCGGTTATCACCGAGAGTATCTTCGGCATTGCGGGAGTTGGACGTATCTCGGTGGGAGCGATTCAGAGCCGCGATATGCCCCTGCTGCAGGGCGCAGTTGTCTTTGAGTCGATCCTGGTGGTCTGCGGCAATATGCTCGCCGATATCACCTACGGCTTCTTGGATCCACGCATCCGTTTTGACTGAGGAGGCGAGACGAATGACCAGACAACTGCCACCCAATAACAAGAACAGTCGTGATACTGGTCTCGATCCAACAGTCATCAACTATGACGATGAGATGGAGCTGCAGGGTACCACCTTCCTGCTGGATGTCTGGCGCTCCTTCCGGCGTAATCGTCTTGCCATGCTGGGCTTGAGTATTGTCTGCTTCTTCATTATCGTCGCCTTCTTCGCCCCCTGGCTCGCCCCCAAGGATCCCTATAAGGTGGATCTGATCAAGCAGTTTACGCCACCGGGCAAGGAGTTCCTGCTTGGATCCGATACCTACGGTCGGGATGTGCTCAGCCGCATCATCTACGGCAGTCGCATCTCGCTGACCATCGGCCTGATCCCCACCCTGCTTTCCACCACCTTTGGCGCGGTCTTGGGTGTGATTGCCGGTTACTTCGGCGGTCGAGTGGACAGCTTCATCATGCGCGCGGCCGATATGGTCATGGCCTTCCCCTCGCTGCTGCTCTCCATGGTGGTTATGTACACCTTAGGAGCTTCGATGTATAACCTCTTCATCGCCCTCTCGATTGTGGGCTGGGCGGGAACCTCGCGCATCGTCCGCGCCCAGACGCTCTCCTTCAAGGAGCGCGAGTTCGTTGAGGCAGCCCGTGCGTCCGGGGTCAAGACCCCGATCATCATGCTGCGCCATATCATCCCCAACTGCATGCCTCAGCTCTTGATCATCCTCACCATGGGCATCCCCGGTGCCATCCTCTCCGAGGCCAGCCTCAGCTTCCTCGGCGTGGGAGCCCAGCCCCCCATGTCCAGCTGGGGGCTGATGGTATCCAATGGCCGTGAGTATCTGACCATGGCGCCCTGGAACTCGATCTTCCCCGGCGTCGCCATCTTGATCACCGTCTTGGCCTTCAACTTCCTCGGCGACGGGATCCGTGACGCCCTGGATCCATATCTGAAGAACGGTAGGTGAGGGGGAGAGTATGAGCAGCACGCAGAATCAACCCCTGCTCGAAGTCCGCGACCTAAAGACCTATTTCTTCACCGATGGCGGTGCGGTGCCCGTTGTTGATGGAGTGAGCCTGACGCTTAACCGTGGTAGGACCATCGGCATCGTCGGCGAGTCGGGCTGCGGCAAGACCGTCATGTCGCTCTCGATCATGCGCCTGATCGCCTCACCCGGACGGATCACCGGCGGGCAGATCTTCTTCGACGGCAAGGACCTGGCCACGGTATCAGACTCAGAGATGTGCAAGATCCGCGGCAATGAGATCGCCATGATCTTTCAAGAGCCGATGAGCTCGCTGAACCCGGTCCACCGCGCCGGTGCCCAAGTGACCGAGGCGGTCCGCCTGCACCAAGGATTGGACCGCGAGAGCGCGCGTCGGAAGGCGCTGGAGATGTTTGAGCTGGTCAATATCCCGGAGCCTGAGCGTCGCCTAGACGCCTTCCCGCACCAACTGTCGGGAGGCTTGCGCCAACGGGTGATGATCGCCATGGCACTCTCCTGCCAGCCTAAGCTTCTGATCGCCGATGAACCCTCGACCGCCCTCGACGTCACGGTACAGGCGCAGATCCTCAAGCTTCTAATGGAACTGCAGAAGCAGAACCAGATGGCCATCATGCTGATCACCCACGATCTCGGCGTGGTGGCGGAGATGGCTGACGACGTTTGCGTTATGTATACCGGCAAGGTGGTCGAGTATGGCGATGTCTGGCGGGTCTTTGAGCGCCCGCTGCACCCCTACACCAATGGTCTCTATCGCTCCCTGCCGCTGCTAACCGATGAGGAGCGCAAACGCCTCTACGCCATCCGCGGTGTCGTGCCCAACTTGCTCAAGATGCCCACTGGGTGCGCCTTTGCCCCCCGCTGCGACCAAGCCAAGACCATCTGCCACCGCGAGCCACCACCGCTGGTTGAGGTGGAACAGGGCCACAGCGTCCGCTGCTGGTGCTACGCTGAGGAAGGGCAGGTGAAGGCCATATGAGCAGCAGCCAACCGATGCTGGAAGTGCGCAACCTGGTTAAGCACTTTGCGGTGAGCAGAGGCGCCTTCGGTAGCTCCAAGGTCTTCAACAAGGCCGTGGACGGCGTCAGCTTTCAGATCTATGAAGGCGAGACCCTGGGTTTGGTCGGTGAGTCCGGCTGCGGCAAGTCGACCGTGGGACGACTGGTGCTCCGCCTGCTGGAGCCGACCAGCGGCGAGGTCCTGATCAGCGGCAAGGACCTCTACCAGCTGAGCGATGAAGAGCTACGCAAGATGCGCCGCGATATGCAGATCGTCTTCCAGGACCCCTACTCCTCCCTCAATCCCCGCCTGCCGATCGTTGATCTGATCAGCGAACCGCTGACCACCCACCAAAGCCTGAGTAAGAAGGCGAAGGAAGACGTGGTCGCCAGATTGATGAGCCGCGTCGGCCTGCGCCCATCCTATATGAACCGCTATCCTCACCAGTTCTCCGGCGGGCAACGGCAAAGGATAGGGATCGCCCGGGCCCTCTCGATCAACCCAAAGCTGATCATCTGCGATGAGCCGGTCTCCGCCCTCGACGTCTCGGTTCGCTCGCAGGTGCTGAATCTGCTCAGCGACCTGCAGAAAGAGTTTGGCCTGACCTACCTATTCGTCTCCCACGACCTGAGCGTGGTCAAGCATATCTCCACCCGCGTGATGGTCATGTACCTTGGCAAGATCGTCGAGGTCGCTGAGACCCTGGAGCTCTACCGCCACCCTGGGCACCCCTATACCCAGGCGCTACTCTCGGTCATCCCGGTGGCCGATCCCAAGCTGCGCAACCGTGAGCGTCTCGTCCTCGAAGGCGATATCCCCAGCCCAATCAACCCACCCAGTGGCTGCCGCTTCCGCACCCGCTGCCGCTACGCCGACGAGCACTGCGCCGCAGCCGAGCCGCAGCTGAGGGACCTAGGCGACGGACATATGGTGGCGTGCCATAAGTGCCAGTGAGCCCCGGGCTTACTGGCAAGCCCAAAGGCCAACAGCCAAAGCCCAAAGCTGAGAGAACTGAGCCATGACGAAGAGCCCCTGGCAGGATGCAAACCTGCCAGGGGCATCAAATGGAATATTGGGGACGGTTCTAATTATCCCATTTCCCCTTCCGCTTCGGGTACGACTTCCTTCGGAGCCAACCGGACCGCCGGTTTCCGGCCGACACGAGATTGGCCACCGGAACAAGCGATTAGAGGTGCAGAAAGGCACGACCAAACCGAATAATTAGAACCGTCCCCGATATTCGTTTCACTCTTCCTTGAGCCGGGTCCTACTCGGAATGGCCAGCAGAGCCCAGGCTAAGCCTAGCCATGGCATGGATGAATAGAACCACGCTGAACGTGCCCACACTCGATGCAGGGTAGGAACATACGTGATGAACCTAGGCGCAAGGCGGTAGAGAATGTCTACGAATAGCACCGATGCTGCGGTGAGGGCTATTCTGAACCTCACTGTATGGGCTAGACCATGGATTTTGGTTAGAGCGATGATCACAATCGAACCGACTACAAATGGCTGTATAGCCATGACGAAGGCAAACAAAGGTTCACGATAAGGTGACGGCATGTCATCTACCTCCCACTCGCATCCTGGTCTGCCGCGAGATTCTTAGGTAGTGCTAAGACGGCCCAACCGATCCCAATCCAGCGCAGAACGAATAACAGTGATAAGTATAGGTCATAGTAGCGGTCCTGGAACTCCGGGCTCGTACCCCGGAGGGCATTCTGACCAAGACTGTAGTGGAAGAGCAACGCTAGCGCTAGAGCGCCGGATGATAAAGCTAGCCTGCTACAAAATGTCTTTTAGATACCACAACGACGAACCTGAGCCATTGCGAAAACAATCAGGACTAGCACCAGTTCAAGCGCATTGGTATAGTGGGGGAACATAAAAATCCCTAGACGGATGTACATGTAATAACCTCCCTCGGAAGCTGTGGCCAATGGCATAGCCTCCCCGCACTCTGACTCCACCTGACGGTGTGCACCTTTTCCAGACACCTCTGACGGGTCGGTCTTAATGGACGTGTGAAGAGAGTATCACCGATCCCACTATCGATACTATTGCCGCGAACAGATTGCCGGTAGCGTGAGCTACGACACACGGAGCTAGGGTCCTAGTCCGCTCGTAGAGTAAGACGAGGCCGAAACCGACGATGAAGGTCTGCAGCAACACAGCGATGCTGCCATGCAGGAAAGCAAACACGAGACTGCTGACGATCCTGCTGGTAATGAGGCCGTACTTCGTCCTCAGCCAACCATACAATATGCCTCGAAACAGCAGCTCCTCCACAAGCGGCGCGACAATCACCGCCCCCAACGCATCGACGATCCAGAGGAGTGTCCCCGGTTGCTGAATGCGGAGCTGGTCCGGGACCTCGAGCAAGTGGGTGTGGCTACGAGCAACCAGAAACATGATGCCTAGAGCGAGTAACGCAGCGGTCGACGAACCGACTTTGAGGACAATCCCCCATCTCATGCCCTGCTTCCAGCTAGATCGGAAGTCCCGGACAGTGAGCCCGAAATAGCTGGCGCTCGGCCAGCGACGGTAGCGGGTGTGGGTGAGATACACCAGGGCGATGCCGATCCAATGTATCAAGGTCGACTCGAGCTGGTCCGTTTCTGGGCCAATGGCCTTCCGCACCGGAGTGAGCAGAGCGATGACCACTAGCGAGTATAGGAGATACAGCCCCACCAGCTTGCCGATATCTTTGAGCCCCCAGGTTACTTCCCGCTGATCAGTGGGCGGGGCGGACAAGAGGCGGCGAGTGGTTGCCAAGGGTGCAAAGGCCATGGATGTCTCACCTCTCCTTGGAAGAGTCGGGTGCCCGATACTACCCCTATTCCATACACTGGCAATATATCCTTCTCAAATAGGATTTGAATGGAATGTTAACGCCCCGGCGGATTTGCACCCGCCGGGGCTTTCTGGTGTGGACTGTGGACTGTGGACTCCTACGGCTCAATCTTGATCCCGTAGTATGGCATGTTGCTCCAGCCGTTCCAGGAGACCTTGAAGTTCTTAACCTTCGGAGTGACGACGAAGAGATGCTCGAGGTGGAAGAGCGGAACCCAGGCTGCATCGTCATAGACAACGATCTTCTCAGCCTCTTGATACAGTCTGTAGCGCTCCTCCATATTGGTGATCTCGCGGCACTTGGTCAGGATCTCGGTGACTCTAGCGTTCTTCTCATTAAAAGAACGAGCCATGGCGTTGCTTGAGCCAAAGAAGGTATAGAGGAAGTTATCGGGGTCATTGAAGTCGGCCGACCAGCTGCTGTGGTACATGGCCATCTTGGTGCTCTCTTTGCGGGTAGCACTCCACGCGGCTGAGTCGACTTGCTTGATGTTGATCTTGATCCCGACCTCGCCGAGCATGGCCTGCACAGCTTCGTTGATCTTCAGGGTCGCCGGACTGTCGGTAACCTGCCAGATATCGATGGTCGGATTACTGACGCCTGACTCTTTGACCAGTTGCTTGGCCTTCTCCGGATCATACTTGAAGCCGGGGAGATTGGGGTTGTAGCCGGCCAGACCAGGAGAGAGAACGCCCTTGGCGGGAACACCGGTGCTGTCGTAGAGGGTCTTGAGCAGCAGCTCACGGTTGATCCCATACTGGATCGCCTGGCGAATCTTCAGGTTATCCAGCGGAGCCACGGCCTGGTTCAGGGCATAGTAATAGGTGCCCACGCGCGGACCGGAGACGATCTGATCTTTCCACTTGGCGCTGCTGCGGAAGTACGAGATCTGACTGCGGGCATTGTCAAGGTCAAAGACATCGAGCTTGCCGGCCTCGAACTCCATGCGTTGGGTCTCGGCGTCGGCGATAACCTTGCAGATGATCTGGTCGATGCCAGCTTTGCCACGGAAGTAGTCCGGGAAGGCTTCAAAGACGATCTCGGAGTTGTACTCCCACTTCTTCAGCTTGAACGCGCCAGTGCCGACCGGCGCCTGACCAAACTTGTCACCAGCGGCCTCGGTGGCCTTCTTGTTGTAGATCGCACAGCCAGGGGTGGCTAGACCAGGCAGGAACGGTGCAAAGGCGCTGGATAGGGTGATCTCGACGGTGTACTTGTCGACGGCCTTGAGACCCTTAGTGGTCTCGGCCTTGCCGTCCATACGTTCCTTGGCACCTTCGATCATATCGAGGAAGTCGGTGTTGAGCGCTTTGGTCTTGGGATTCAGCATACGGTCGAAGGTGTAAACCACATCATCGGCGGTCAGCTCTTCACCATTGTGGAATTTGACCCCCTTACGTAGGGTGAACTTGTATGTTTTTCCGTCGGGAGTAACATCCCACTTCTCGGCCAAGCCAGCCACCAGCTTGGATTCGCCAGGTTTGACCGTCTCGACTTCAACCAAACGGTCAAACAAGTTGAGCGGCATCAGGTAATATTCGGTGGTCATCTGACCATCGGCGGTGCCGGGGTCTTCGGTGATAGCGAGGGTGAGTGTCTTGAGCGCTGGGGGCGCTGGCTTATCGGCAGGCTTAGGAGTTGTGGCGGTATTGCAGCCTGAGAAGACGAGCGTCACTACCATCAGCAACAGGATACTGAGGCTAATCCGTCTACGCATCATTTGTCCTCCTCTGTGTTGATCCTTAGTCGCGGGCGACTGAAGCAACGATCCAGTCGTTACTGCCCGGGTGTTGAGCGGGAACGAGAGATGCTCTGCTCTTCCCACCTCCCTGTCTGTCGCATGGGTAAACAAGCCTACTAATACTTACCTGTTACTGCCACTGAGTATGCCTAAAACTCGTTTCAAAGAATAGTCAAGCTCACAAGTACAGGCAGGAGTCACTGCGCTGGTGTATAATACCCTTAGGTGGTCCATCAACTAAGGGAGGGGTAGAACATTGAAAGTACTGATGACCGGTAATGAGGCCATTGCACGCGGGGCATATGAACATGGCGTCGTTGTTGCAGCCGCCTATCCTGGGACCCCTAGCACCGAGATTTTGGAGAACATCGCCCAATATAGAGAGATAAAGGGGCAATGGTCACCCAACGAAAAGGTTGCCATGGAGGTCGGTGTCGGCGCAGCCATTGCCGGAGCCCGCTCGCTGGTGGCCATGAAGCATGTTGGTGTCAATGTGGCAGCCGATCCGCTGTTCACCGTCTCATATACTGGTATCAATGGGGGCCTCGTTCTGATCTCTGCTGACGATCCCGGAATGCACAGCTCCCAAAATGAACAAGACAACCGCATCTATGCGCGTTTTAGCAAGATCGCGCTGCTCGAGCCCAGCGATAGCCAGGAGTGCAAAGACTTCCTCGGGCTGGCGCTTGAGATCAGCGAGAAGTTTGACACGCCGGTGATGATCCGCACGACTACGCGTATCTCCCACTCCAAGAGCCTAGTTGAGCTTGGCGAACCCATGGAGCGTCAGTCCAAGCCCTATGAGAAGAATGCCAAGAAGTTTGTAGCGGTCCCGGCCAATGCTCGCCTACGCCATATCGAGGTGGAGAAACGCCTGGCCGCTCTGGCTGAGTACTCCGAGACCTGCCCGGCCAACCGTATCGAGTGGGGCAGTCGGCGGATCGGTGTCATCACCAGCGGTATCTGCTACCAATATGTCAGAGAGGCGCTTCCCGATGCGTCTGTGCTCAAGCTGGGCATGACCAACCCGTTGCCTATGAACCTCATCACGCGCTTTGCGGCTGAGGTCGACGAGCTGTGGGTTATCGAGGAGCTCGAGCCCCTGATGGAAGAGCAGATCAATGCCGCTGGCATCCCCTGCATGGGGAGCCAAGGCTGCATCCCCTTTTATGGTAAGGACCTGCTGCCTCGTATCGGTGAGCTGAGCCCCAGTATCTTGCGTGAGCAGATCCTCGGCGAAGTGCCCGTAGCACCGTTGCAGCCCGCAGAAGTCCCGATGCGTCCGCCCGTGCTCTGCCCTGGCTGCCCGCATCGCGGCGTCTTCTACACCCTTAAGCAGCTGAAGTTGACTGTCACTGGCGATATCGGCTGCTACACGTTAGGTGCCATGGCGCCACTCGACTCCATTGATACCACCATCTGCATGGGGGCCAGCGTCCCCATGGCGCTGGGCTTCGAGAAAGCTCATCCCGAGTTAGCTGGCAAGACAGTGGCGGTGATCGGCGACTCCACGTTCCTGCACTCCGGGGTCACCGGCCTGATGGATATCGTCTACAATGGTGGGACCGGCACGGTGATGATCCTGGACAACAGCATTACCGCCATGACCGGGCACCAAGACAACCCCGCCACCGGACGCAATCTCCACCGCGAAGAGACCAACCAGGTTGACTTGGTGGCGCTCTGCCGCGCGGTAGGTGTTAAGCGCGTCCGTGAAGTCGATGCCTATGATCTCGCTGGTCTAAAACAAGCGGTCAGCGAAGAGGTTGCCGTCCGCGAGCCCTCGGTTATCATCGTCCGCCGCGCCTGCGCTCTGATTGTGAAGCAGGATGGCTCCTATGTCCAAGTCGACCATGACAAATGCACCGGCTGCCGCGCCTGCATGCGCATCGGCTGCCCGGCGATTAGCCACAAGGATCGCAAGAGCAGCATCAACCCGACGCTATGTGTCGGCTGTGCGGTCTGCGTGCAGGTCTGTCGCTTTAACGCCATGGTCAAGGAGGGCGGCAACAATGCGTAATATTGATATCCTCTTGGTAGGCGTTGGTGGTCAGGGCACGATCCTGGCGAGCAAGATCATCGCCCAGGTGGCCCAGATCCAAGGTTATGATGTCAAGATGACTGAGATTCACGGCATGGCCCAACGTGGCGGCAGCGTCGTCACCCAGGTTCGTTTGGGCGAGAAGGTCTATTCGCCGATGATTGAGGCTGGCCAAGCCGACTACCTGGTGGCGTTCGAACACATGGAAGCCTTACGTTATCTGCATATCCTCAAAGCAGGCGGCACCGTCGTGGCCAACTCGCAGGAGATTGATCCCATGACCGTGGTCACGGGCACAACCGAGTATCCCGGTGGGATCGATGAGCAGTTGGCAGCCCATGCCGACAGCGTCACCATGATCCCCGCCCTTGATATCGCCCAGGGACTAGGCAACACCAAAGCGGTCAACGTCGTCCTGATCGGTGCCCTGGCCAAGCAGTGGGATATTCCCTATGAGGCTTGGATGCAGGCGTTGGAGGCGACTGTTCCTGCCCGCCATCTGGAGCTGAACAAGAAGGCATTTGAGGCGGGATATAACGCGTAGCCGTTCCGTGATCTCGAGTCCCTAGTCCCTAGGGAGACGAAGGGGCGTCTACTATTCCCACAGCGCTTGGATAAACCACACCATCTCTGGTGTGGTTTTACTTTTTTTTGACCTGTTCTTAAGCCCCCACCAATACACTCAATGTGGAGAGGTCTATCATCGTCCAAACGATCCATACGAACTGGAGGGGTGTAAAGATTGGACAGACCACTACAACTAGGTCGCAAGGCCCTCGCACTCTTACTGATCGTGACCCTACTGGGGGCATCGTTCTACCCACCGGAGAACCATGTCCACGCAGCTCCCTTCATCCCCGGTGGTCAGACTGCTCAAGGCGCTGGCACCCTTGAGGGCCTGCTTGAGCAGCGCGCCGGCAAGACGCCTGGTTTCCAGGTGGATGAAAAACTGCTGAACGTCCCAAGCAAGTACCTGGATATCCCGATCATGAACCCGCCGGGTTCCACCGGTATCACCAGTTACGGGGTACGCGGTCTAGCTGTCTGGGAGTCGCCTAACCGCTTTCTACTGCGCTGGGTACCGGACGATGATTGGATCCCCGAGGAGGGCTACAGCCTCTTCCGCATCATCGCTGGCCAACCGGTGGGACTGATCGACGGCCTAGGCACCGCCAAGACCAGTACGACCCAGGTGCAGAACTTCAACCGCAAATTCGCCAGCGCCACGCAGCTACCCGGAACCACGGCAACCACGCCAAGTCTGTCCACCCCCAAGCCCTCGTCGACCACCAGCGTCAAACGCTATGGTGATGGGCTCTTTACCCAGGAGGATCTGGCCAAGGCTGTGGCCAACCTGCGTACGAACGCCGCCGTCACCGACCAAGTTCGCCAAGCCCTGAAGCAGCGCCAGCTACTCGGCTCGGATCAGTCCAGTGCGGCCGTGGAGAAAGCGCTGATCAGCCTCCGGTCGAGCTCCGTGGTGGCCGGTGAAACCGAGATCATCTCCGGTCAAGGAGAGTTTGCCTCTCGCTTCAGGAGCAGAGTAAACCAGAAGACCAGTCCACAGTTTGTGCTGCCCAGCCAGAATGCTGACCCCGGCAAAGCCGCCCTGCCCATTGTTGAGAACAAGATCGAGATGGCCAAGGTAATGGAGTTGCAGACCCCTCAGCAATCCGCGCAACAGGATCCTGTCTACGTCGGACAGGTGAACGACCCGCTCGACACGCTGGTCAGTGCCAGAAAAGACCTCCTGACCCTGGCCAACCTCAATTTCCGTGCTGCCCTAGAGGCAGGGCTGGGTTATGTGGATACGGTCGACGGCTTGCGACCTGGGGTGTTTGTGGATTACTTCCTGCTCCCCACCGCCACGCTCCGCTCCTTGCTCTCCGGCAGGACCCTATTTGACCCCAATCGGACCATCAAGCCGCAGATTAGCGTCGAGTTCGGCCAAGCCCTCACCGTCCAAGCGCCCTTGAACCTCCAGGGCTATGCCATGGACCACAAGGCCTATCTGCGCTGGGATGATGCCATAGACAACTACACCCGCAATATCCTGTCCGGTTTCGTCGTGGAGCGCAAACTGGCGGGTGAGAAGAGTTTTACCGCCCTGAATCCCGATCAACCGGTGGTCAAGATGTACGCCAAAGATGCCGCTGGCAATCTGCTCGAACCGGACGTGCTCTACACCGACGAAGCGCTGGCCAACGGTGCAAGCGCAACCTACCAGATCCGTGCTGTGGACGTCTTTGGCCGCGCCAGCGCCCCCTGCCCTGCCGTGGATCTGACCGTCTTTAAGACGATCCCGCCTGCGACCCCCAGCATGGGGCTGTCGGCCATGGCCAAAGACCCCGACCTAGGCAAGCCAGTGTTGGCCGCCGTCTCCCCCGTATCGGTGGGGGCTGAGGAACTCCAGACCCTGCGCCAACGGGGTAAGATCACGCAGAGCCAGTATGATAAGCTGATCGCACATGGATCTCTGGATGAAGACCTACTGCTGCAGCAGGTCAGTAGCGGACTTCTCACTCAGGCTCAGTTCAACGAGCTCTTACAGATCACAGGTAAGAGCGCTGAGCTCGCGCGGCGCAGCGGGCTTGAGAGCCGGATCGCTCAGCTGCGGCAGTCCTCCACGCAGAAAAGCGGTGCGGTACTGATCTTCAGCCACAGTGTAGTCGCCAATGGAACCGCTGTAAGTCTAGAGGAGGGTCTCAAGGAGTATCGCCTCTACCGCAGTGAGGCTCTAGGCAAGGGCAGCTTCTCCGATCCCACGCTGGTCAGCACCGTTGCCTTAAGCCAGCTGGCGCTCCCCTACGGGTCGGCCACAGACCCCCGCGGTGATCTGATCTATTACGACACCAACGTCTCCCCCGGTCATTATTACGCCTACTGGGTCACTGCTGTGGATAGCTCAGGCAATGAGTCGCCGGTACAGAGCAAACCGCAGATCGTGGCCTATCCTTCTGAGGTTGTGCCGGGTGCACCTCAGAACCCCGAGAACCAGTTCAAGGTCAATGAGGCCTTGACGACTCCTCAGCCCAAGGTCGCTGGCTTTAGCGAGCGGGTGAAGCTTAAGACGCCCGAGGAGCTGTTCGGTCCAGTGGCAGCAGGTTTTGGTCCATCACCCGGTCTCCTCGACCTGGGCAACGACAAATACCTGCACATGGTCATGCAGAAGGAACTGCATCGCCTGGTGCTGGTAGGGGCAGACGAGGTCAACGCCGATGGATCGGTCACGGTCGGCTGGCTGCCATCATCAGATTCTGATCTCGTAGGTTATCTCATCTATCGCGCCCATGATCCCGCCGGCTCAGCACTGCAGACTCCCCCCACCGAGGCTGATCTTGACCGGATGCAGTGGTCACTGATCAATGTCAACAAGGACCCTGACAAACTGGATATCGAGGAAGAACAGGTTCTCACGACCAACCAGCTACGCGACAAGCTCCCCCTTCCGGCCACGGGCTGTTATCTCTATCAGGTATTCCTGATCGAGTCTGACACCTACGGCGCACCTGCTCAGCGAGAGAATGAAGAAAGCCCTTATGTGGAGGGCGGGCGGGTGACGATCCAGTGGAGCGCCTCCACCGACCCGCAGGTAGCAGGCTATCGGGTCTACCGTAGCGAGGTCCCGCGCGAGGTCGTCGAGGGGACACAGACTGGCTTCGTCCCGCGCTGGGACATGATCGCCCAGCTGGTCACCGACGCGCAGTACGTCGACGTAGTGGATCAGAGCAGGGTTCATTTCTACCAGTACAAGGTCGCCACCGTCTCCATCTGGGGGGTGGAGTCACCGGCCGCAACCATCGCTAACCCACTGCGCATCAGCACCACCATCCCCCCTGCCGTCCCCGGCCTCCTAACCCCGATCTCTCAGCCCGGGCAGGTGCAGCTGCGCTGGAAGCCGGTCTATGACGCCACCAAGTACACCATCTACCGCGCCGAGCAGTCGATCCCTGAGCTCAAACCCATCGATCTGGCCAACGCCGTCCTGGAAGCAGCCCAGCAGCGCAGCCGCAAGTCAGCTGCCGTTCCAGACGCCCTGCGTGACAAGCTGGTGAAGTTGGCGCAGGAGCTCAAGGACGTCAAAGATGAGGATGCCCTGCGGGCGAAGATCGCCGAGATCATCGAGGGGCTGAGCGCGGAGGAGCAGCTGTCGCTGTTCAACATCCTGCGCAAGCGCCTCGGCATCCTCGCTCTGGCTCCCTATAGCCAGCTTGATCAGAAGTCCGCCAGCGAGATCACCTGGAAGCCGCTCTACACCCATCCCATCACCCACGCCGCTAACGAGGGCGCCTTGGCCAGTGGCGAGGTGATGACCTGGACCGATACCTCTGTCCAATACCCTAGCCTCTACATGTATGCCATCGAGGCCGAGAATGAAGATCGTCTGACATCTGGGCTCTCGTCGCCGGTCACCGTCGGGCCGCAAAAGGACACGGGTCCCGCTGCGCCGGACCCGGTCACTCTCCGGCAAGACGGCGGACTGGTCCAGCTCTCCTGGAAGGCGTACACGTCGAAGACCCCCATGGGCTATCTGGTCTACAAGTCGCTGGCAAAGGATGGCCAGTATCAGCAGTGCAGTCCACTGCTGGAGACGAACGCGTTTAGCGAGAACCTGGAGCTGGGTGAGGAATGGTGGTACCGCGTCGTCATCATCGACGAGGTCGGACTGACCTCAGCGGCGACCAATCCGGTGAAGGCGTCCAGACCGTTCCCCATCCTTCTGCCCGACACCCGACCGGGCGGTCTCACGCCGGGCGGCACCAAGCCTGGTACATTACCCGGTCGCACTGGGACCCAACTACCACCTATCCAGAAGACCTCGCTCCAAGCTCCCGCCTTTGCGCCGCTGCCGATGGCGGTGAGCAAGCCCACCGCTCCCGTGATCAGCGCGGGCGAGACTGGCTCCACCACCGTCGCACTCTCATGGCCCGCCGCCGATGGCGTGACCCAGTACAAGGTCTACGGCTACCGGACCGAGCAGCCAGAGAAGCTCCTAGCCACCGCCAATGGCAAGGCCGGATCGTGCATCGTCACCGGGCTTACCGCTTCGACCAGATACTATTTCTATGTGATCGCGGTCAATGAGCTGGGTGAGTCTTTATCATCCAAGGTGGTCAGTGCCACCACCAAGGCCCCTTCTACCACTCAACCGCAGTGGGGAAAACTAGCCCTGGAAGTAACGGCCACGACCCCAGACTCCGTCACCCTTAGCTGGACCGATACTGGGGCGGCGCCAGAGGGGTATAAGATCTACTACTACAAGACCGAGCAGCCAGAGCAACTGCTGCAGGTGGTCAGCGGTTCGACCACCTCCTTTACGGCCAAAGGGTTGACGGCCAACACCAAGTATTACTTCTATATCACCGCCTACAAGGATGGCAAGGATTCCTTACCGTCCAATGTCGCCAGCGGCATCGCCAAGGTCCAGACCACGCCTAATCCATTGCCAGGTCCTACACCGAACCCATTGCCGACCCCCAGCGCTCCAGGGTCGACCATCAAGATCGCTGGCTACACCGTGGCCAATGTCAGGAAGCTCCCGGTCTTGGGGACCACTGGCAGTGCCGGCGAGCAGATCGTCGGCCAGTTGACCATCGCTGGTCTCTCCCCCATCCCCGTCGGCTTGGATATCCAGGAGCTCAGTGGCGAGACTCTGACCAAGGGCTCAATCAGCCTACTGGAGCGCTATGAGCACAAGCAAGGTGACGCCCAGCTGGTCATCGAGAAGCTCAGCCTAACCGGCGCCGGGCCAGCCAAGATCAGCGGCCGCTTAACCATCCCCGGAGTGACCCCCATCACCCTAAACGAGGTCGCGCTGTCCGCAGATGGAAAGATCACTCTTGACGTGATCAACGGGGCATGGGTTGGCGAATACCAGCTGTCCCACCTCAAAGCAGCCAAAGCCCAGTTCTTTGGTCCGGAACCTGGCCTGTGGGCGGACTCCGGATGGCTGGAAAGCTCGCTGGGGCAGATCACGCTCACGAACCAGCGCCTGCAGATCAGCAGCGCGAGCTCCATCCGCATCGACTTCGGCGGTCGGATCACTGGTCTTTTTGACAAGGTGGTCAGCGATGGCAAGCCCATCGACCTGGTCGTTCCACGCTTGACAGGTCTCACCATTGAGAAGGCCACGATCAAGCTGCTCCAAGGCGTGGTTGATCCCCAGGCCAGTCAGATAGTCGGCAAGTACAATCTGCCCTTTGTGACTGGTGAGCTGACCAGCACTGTGATCACCCCCACCGATAACTCCGGAGCGAATCAGCCGCCTACACCTGGGCGCGATCAAGAGCAGATCAGTAACCCGGGCGATATGTACCAGAGGTTCAACTATGGGAGCATCAGCTCCAACTCTACCGTCAAGGGCCTAAACGAGCAGGGACAGAAAGCCCTCCAGGGCAGCATGAATCACCTACTCCAGAGCATCAAGGGCGCCGCGACGGCGAATATTACGGCCTCAGCTCCCATGCAGAACCAGGGTCAGAACGGCTTCATGCTCATGTCCATGAGCAATACCTTCACCATGCGCTACTTCAGCTCGATCCCATTTGCTATCACTGCCTGGGACGGCAAGGGCATCGTTCCCGGACAGGAGCAGAACAGCCCGCTGGATAAGGTCCTGGTCAAGGAGCTCCAGAATCGCAGCGCGATCGTCAGCGGCGGCGGCATGGATAAGAGCGGTATTCTGCAGCTAGAGGCCGCCAAAACTAAACTCTCCCTCCCTGCCTACCAGTTGGCGAGCGCCCCTGAGCAGGTCAGCATCGGCGGTCCTGGCTACCGTGGTTTTGAGATCCTTGAGGGGTTCGTGACCCTGCCTCCCACCAACGTCACCCTGCGCAACCCGGCACAGGGAACCACCTACCGTCTGCCGGTCCCAGCCTCCACTCTCTTTTACTCGCGCAACGGTCTGATTGGGCGGGTAGATACCGAGGCCACCGCGGGCACTTCGGCGGATATCTGGCTGAACCGAGAGGTCGCCGCCACCATGTCCGGTGCGGCCATCGACCTGGAGAGCAACAAAGTCCAGTGGGCCATGAGCGGCACCATCACAGTGCCACAGCTGGGTAAGGACAACGGCGTCGACCGGATGGTCAGGTATGGTGCCTTTACCGATCCCCAGGGCGGTCTGATCTTCCGCGTCGAGCCTGAGAAAGCCGCTGTGACCAGCAGCTCGGGACGATCGATCCAGATTACTGGCGGTATGCTGAAGGGGTCCGACCTCTACCTGGACGGCAGGCTGAGCGTCAGTACGAGGAACGTCACCCTGACCAACATGGATTTCGTATCTCTGCGCCTCTACATGGGGAAAGATCAGGCCAAACAGCAGGCCCCAGATTATGGTCAAGGCCTAGCCGCCAAGCCGGTCGAGGCCAAGATCAAGGACTTCACCATGGAGACCAGAGGCGTCAAGGTGGAACAGAACCGCGATGGGATCTGGGAGTTCGCGGTGGTTGGTGCCACAGCGCTGGTCAACAATCTGCCGCTCAATGAAGGTACCGTCATCAACCTGGATACCGATCTCGATGCCAAGGCCGGGACCTTCAAGGCTAAGCTGAACTACACCTACGAGCAGTTCCTGACCATCGACGTGGACGTCAAGTATGAGAACGGGGAGTTCCGCGGTGAAGGCGAGTTCTGGTTCATCACCGGCGATGAAGGAGACGAGAACCGCTCGCAGGCCACCGGTACTGTCCAAGCCCGAGTGGGGAGCAAGGATGGCGTCGACTACTGGCTCTTCAAGCTCGCCTATGGTCAATCCACCAAGACATGGAAGTGTGAGAAGTGCGGGTTCGAGTTTGAGGGCAACCGTCCACCGATCAAGTGTCCTGGCACCAAGGGCGGCAAGCCCTGCGACGGCAAGAAGGACGACTTCAAGACCGATTGGCAGTGCTCGCTGTGCAAGAAGGTCGTCCACGCCAAGGAAGCCCCCAAAGCCTGTGATGGCCAGAAGGACGGCAAGAAGTGCAAGGGTGCGAAAGACGACTTCAAGCAGGTCTCCAAACCCAAGACCAAGGAGGACGCCGCAGGTGCCGGCCTAATGCTGGGCCCGGTCCAGATCAACAATATCATGGCCATGATGGGTTACAATGTGGAACTGCCCAAGGCCAAGAACGGTACCTACGATGTACCGGTCGGA
This sequence comes from uncultured Clostridia bacterium, assembly GCA_964402415.1. GTDB lineage: Bacteria > Bacillota > JAAYKD01 > JAAYKD01 > CAYOCI01 > CAYOCI01. The sequence goes on along the minus strand of CAYOCI010000007.1, from coordinate 47,697 downwards.
TTTGACAACGATCAGAAGCTCTACGAATGGAAGACGCTGAACAACGGCGACATGTTCTTCGTCGCCAAGGCCTACATGACCATCTGGCATGACGGCGAGCGCTTCCTCACCCTCGAGCCAGTCCGACTGGTGATCGCCTCAGGCCCAGCGGTCGAGATGGAGGCCTCGATCAAGCGCGAGGGCAAGCAGCTCGCCTACGGTAAGATCGGCTATTACCATGAAGACCGCCGCTTCTTCCTCCAAGTCAAGGTACCCAAGATCGAACTACCCGGTATCGAGGCGCGTCTGGAGGATCTGAACCTGCTGCTGGACTTCAGCCCCAAGAAACAGATCGTCAACCTCTCCTACCCTGAGATGGTGAAGCTCTACCTCCCCGGGATGCCGTGGGACTTCGCCGGCGGCTTTGCCTACGAGCATATCGACGGCAACTACGCCATAAAGATGAAGGCCCGCGCCCAGTACGGCTTCGATGAAGAGTTCTCTATCCTCTATATCAAGGCCAAGGTCGGATTGACGGTCGATGCCAACCTGAACTTCCCGAAAGGTCCTAACGGCGAGACCCTGTTCGACTTCCAACTGATGGTCATGCTGGAGGGCGACCTCAAGGGTGGCGTGAAGATCGACGACTATGTCCATGAGATCCTACACGCCTATGTCAGCCTGCAGGGCTACTTAGGCAAGACGGTCAGGAATGAGTGGTGGGTCTATGGCAAGGCGTACATCTACTACCATATCGGCCTCTGGCTGTGGGAGAAGGAAGGCTCCGAGGAGTGGACTGTGGGCAAGGTGCCCGAAGGCGTTAAGCTAATCGAGCCTACCCTCGCCAAGGATGAGAAGAAGCCTGACAAGGCGGCATAGGAAAAGAGCGAAGGCCCTCAGTCGGTGACGATCTAGGGCCTTCGCCTTAGGTTCTCTCTGACAGTTCGAGCCGTGTGGGAAACAAAACAGAAAAGAAGCGGGCCATCCCCCTGGGGATGGCCCGCTGTCCTTAGTCAACCGACTTAGTATCCTAAGTTCTCGTCCTCGGTGTTGCCTTCGAATTGATTGCCAAGACCCTTTAGGAAACTGGTGCCCGGCTTCTCCTCTGAGAAGTAGTAGCGGTAGACACCCATCTCCGAACTACTCCTGATGATGGAGTTCTTCATGAAGCCCCCCAAGTCCGGAGTGAGCGTGATGGCATAGGTCGCGTATTCGATGGTCACGTATTCTAGCCTGTTACCTGCACCAGCCTTCTCAGTAAACTCAATCCCATCCCAGCTTCCAGGCCTGCCGAGGTCGGATGTGATCGTGATCGGCTTGCCGGGAGCTCCTACCGCCACCAGTGAACCTTGCTGCTCTCCGCCAACATCAATGCCAGTATTCGTAGTGAAGAGTAACTTAGTGCCAGGCTCGATAGTAACTACTGGTCTTGCGCTTCCTGATATGAGGATGTTACTCTCGACAAAGTAAGGAATGCCTACGTTGCGCCATGTTGCGGTCTTTGCTACCAGTGACTCGCCGTTGTTCCAGACATTGACCCACTGGTTATCATTGTCGGTGAAGGTGTTGCCTGCCTCGATAAAGGGGACATGCCTGCCTGCAAGACGGATCGGGCGGGCATTGTTGACGAAGTAGTTGCCTGTCGAGCCAGGGATGAGCTCTACGTTCTCATATAGCTGCAGCCCATTGCCGTCTGAACCAGTGATCATGCTATTGGACAACTGGAATTTGATGGTCTGCTCATAGGATTGCCCATACACTCCGCCATACCAGTCATCGTTGCGACCGCCATAGGCGACGACAGTCCCATTCAGCTTGTTCTTATCGCCTGCCTTATCCATGAACCGGATGCCTTCCCATGAGCCACGACCAGGAGCGGTGCTCCAAGAACCGAAGACGATAGCCTTGTTCTGAGCGGCGAGTGTGAAACCAGGCTCAAGGGACTTGGCAGTCGCTACCTGCAACCCAAGATCCAGCGTGGCTTTCCACTCTCCGCCGCCTTCAGGACGCGCGCCTGCATCGGCGATCAGAGTACCCGGTTTCTCTTCACCAACACGTAGGCCTGTGTCGTTTGCCCAAAGGGTGATCACGCCTGGCTGGATGGTCAGTGTTGGCGAAGCGTCGCTGCCAACATAGACATACTCATCAACGGCGTATGGAATACCCAGGTTGTTCCAAGTGGTATTGGTAGTGATCTCGTAGTCACCACCATTGTTCCACAGACGCACGGCGTTCAGGGTATTCTTGGAAAACTCACTCTTGGGTAGGTTATGGCTGCCGACTGGGGCTGTGACGATCGGGAAGCCGATCGTCCCGTTGATCTTCAGACCCATACTGCCATCGGCCAGCTTGCTGTCGCCCCACATCAGGAGGGCAGTACCGAGGCTGTTCTTGAACTCCACATCCTTAAGGGCTACCGCGACGGCCCCGTCATCACCTTCGAGATAGACGGCACCTTCCCAATCACCCTTGCCACCTGCATACTCGATGGTCGCGCCTTCGATGCTAGCCTGGCCAACGAGAGTCTGTTCATAGAACCTGATCCCTTTCCAGAAGCCAGGCTGTGGGCTAGTGGAATCGGCGGTAAGAGTCGCTCTCTTTGTGGCGGTACCCTGGACCATCAGGCCCCCCGGGGCAGTCTCGCCAACGGTAATCCGAGCATCCTTCTCGAAACGGACTGTTGCACCCGCTTCAATGGTGAGTACCGGGCTGTCTAGTCCCTCCACGCGGAAGTCACCCTTGACAATGTGTGGGCTCTGAACCGCCCGCCAGATCTCGCCACCTGCACCGATCTTTCCCTCATGGATAACGCCCGAAGTGAGTTTCGGTGCTTCCGTCACCGAGACGGTTGATGTGGCTTCGTCAAACGCAAACTCAGCACCGAAGACCTGTGTGACACGCAGGGGGACCATGGCCCTTTCATTGATGATCATGGGGGGAACGGGCATGGTATACGGCTGCCCATTTAGGGTGGCAGCACTCGAACCAATCGTGAAGGAAAGGGTCTGACTGCCGCGGACAGCCGTGATGGGCTGATCGAGG
>CAYOCI010000007.1:3261-44666 GCA_964402415.1 uncultured Clostridia bacterium | reverse complement strand
ACGGCGCGGAATGGGACCATGGTCCGGCCTTGGACGATGTAGCCTGGAACAACATTGCCAGCAGCATCCGCCAAGGGTTTGCCGTTGAGCAAGACGTTGGCGGGTTGCAGGTCCTCCGCCATCACGGCTGGGGCTGAGACGCAGAGCATGGCCAAAACGAGCGCGAGGATAACCAAGAGACGATGTCCTCTCATACCTTACCTCCTAACTTTTTTGGGGAACACCAGGGGTTCCAGCCGGGGGATTGGTAGCCAGGCAGGAACGAATGACAGAGGTGGCTTCCTCAAGGCCGTGTACATAGACCTGGATGCCGGTCTGAACATGCTCCACCTGCCACCGCTCCTGAGGAGAATGGGAATCTGGATCGCGGCGAATCCTGACGATGAACGTATCCGAACTGCGAACACTCATGGTAGGACCCCCCGCAACGATAAAGATGGTGAGCACTATGTGCCCACCATCTTTATATCGGTATGTTCTCAAAAAATGACTAATAAAAACCTAAATAGATAAAGCCCGAAGCCATCAGCGAATCCGGGGCTGGGTTCAGTCAGGATAAACACGGGCACTCCCGTGACACATCGGATGACAGCACGGGAGCCAAGGTGAATACCTCTGTTATCCTGCTGCCTGATGTCTGATGGCTGATGGCTGATGGCTCGTCACACCCCTTGCCCGCTCCGAATCTTCTGCGCCAGTTCGCGGGTCTCAGACATGGGCTCCTCACCCAGCTCGCGGCGCAAAACCTCTTCGCAGCGCTGATAGTCACGTAAGGCCACAGCGCGATCACCGAGGTGCGCATGGGCTTTCATTAGTAAGCGATAGGCGGTCTCACGCAAGGGATCCACTGCTAGGACACGACGGGCTCGGTCGATGGCCAGGTCATATCGCCTTTCGGTCAAGCTGACCTCACCGATCCGCACCAGAAGCTCCAAATACTTCTCGCGTAGATTTTCGCGCTCAGCGGTAGTCCAATCTTCATAGAGGTCATCAGCTAGAAAGTCCCCAGCGTATAGGCCCTCCGCTGCGCGCCACTCCTTGGCGGCCGCTGTCATCTGACCTCGCATTCCCCACCAATGTCCCTTCTCCCAGTGACGGACGAACTCCTCCGCGTCCACGGTCAGATGAAGATCTGGGTTGATGGTATAGCCCCTGCCACGGCGAACGATGAGGGGAGGATCATCGGGGATATCGAGTAGTTTGCGCAGTGTGGAAAGGGTGACATCGAAGCTACGATCGGCGGCCTCCGTCTCCACCTCAGGCCAGATGGTATCAAAGATCTGTTCACGGGAAACGACCTGATGGCGCTTGGCGACCAGTAGCTTGAGCATGGAGATGGCCTTTTGCGACCGAATGCTGGTCAGCGGGACCTCACGGCCCGCGCGGAGGAGGCGAAACCCACCCAGGAGCTTGATAGTTAGCCCTCGAACGTCGTTCAACCTTCCGGTCGCGGCCACCAACGCTCTGGTAGCGGGCGATTCGTCCAGCAACGCTTCCAGGCCCCCGGGGGCAGCCATCTGAACGATCCCAACTACCGCTTCTGGTAACAGCCCATGATTGATGGTCAAGGTCAGCACTGGGGCGGTAGTAGGTAGCTCCATCGCCAGCAACCGCAGGTGCCCGTAGTCCATGGCGGCCTGTAGGGCTTGATTTGATTCACTAAGGGCATTCCGCGCATCTCCCCTACGTTGGTATGCAAGCGCCAGATACCATCGTCCCAGGGTCTCCTGCCGGATGGCATGCAGATCTTTGAGGGTCTGAACAGTGGAGCGCATCTCATCAACGGCGAGCTCCCTACTCTGCAGTAGTTCGTTGATCTGACCATGCAGCTTCAGGGTTTGGCGAAAGACTCGATCTCCGTAGCCATAACCATGGCGGTGTGCTCGTGCTAGGGAGATGCCGACCGAGGAATATTGTCCTTGGCGGCGATAGAGGGTCGCCATGGAGAGCGAGGTCTGGGCCACTCCAAAGCCATCGCGGAGACGTTCTTTCAGTTCCGCTGCGCGATGGTACAGATCCAGCGCCAGTTCAGGATTGCCACGGTCACGATGCACGCTACCTAGATCAGAGAGTGCGTGTGCCTGATGAAACAGACTGCCGATCTCGTTGGCAACGGCTAGGATGTTGTCGAGTACCGACTGTGCCTCATCAAGCAAGCCTAGTCTACGGTAACAAACGCCCAGACTGCTGAGGGTAAACAGCAGTGGTAGTCTGCTGGTGTTGGCCTTCTTTAGCTCCCAAGCCCGTTCGAGCCAGTAGCGGGCTCCTGGCAACCGCCCCTGCTCCAGGTAGCACTCGCCAATGTTGTGAGCAACTCTAGCTAGAGTTTGGCGATCCCCATTCTGCTGATAGACAGTAAGTCCATCGATCATCAGCGCGCACAGACCGATCTCATCTGTTGCCAGCAACTGCCTGGCCTCTTCAGCGTCGATCTCAAGAGCGGCTGCTGGTCGGATGATACTAGCCGACGCCTTGGGCAAAAAACGATGAGCCTCTGTGAACGCATGACGTGCAAGCTCTCGCTGCCCGGTACGATCATAGAGGATGCCCTGAGCTGAACGGATATAGTGAAGCGATTGGATCGCGAGTTCGCGATCGGGGCCATCAGCTTGGCCTAGCCAGTGCCCCGCTAATTCCTCAAGAATTAGGACAGGCCGGGTATAGTCACCCTTGTTGATCATCTCCCAACAGCTCAGCAAGCGGATCTCAGGCTCCTGAGACCAAGGGGTCGGCAAGGCGGCCGTCCACGCATCAATCTGAGGCAACGGGATATCTAGATTGCCCTCGGAGAGCTGCCACACAGCAGTTGCGATCCCCATGGCAGCTATCTCAAAGTCCTGGCCAGCGAGAGCCTGGGCTATGGCCTCAACAGGGACCGGGTTTCTTGGTCTGGGGTATCGGCCTGGAAACTCTCTCATGATTGCTCCGCACCCCCACTGCAATTCCTTTCATTTCTTATTCATCAGTTGTGAGGAAAAACCTCCCTTGCTTCCCGTTTTCTCGACTCGATCTCTTACCAGTGATACATACCATCCGAACCAGTAGTTAGACTACTATGTCATTTCCCTTTCGATTGACAGGGTTGATCTTCGGGGCTACAATATGTCTGACTTTGAATATCGTGGTTTATCAGCACCTACACAAATCTTCCGGGACCCGACAGCGCTGTTGTCGGGGGCTTTTTATTTTTCGGGCCAAATGTCTTTTTCTGTATTGTTATGATGCTAGGAGATGCAAAAGCAATGAACGAACCAACACTTCTTGCCCTCAATGTCATGACCCCTCTCATTGCATCACTGATACTGCTCTTAACAAGCAGTCGTCGCATACGCGTGGCTATTGTCTTCGTGACCACAATGGTCATGGCAGCCAGCAGTCTGGGTCTGTTCAGCCTCGGGAGTTTTAGTTACCAACCCCAGAGCGAAGTTTGGAGCACCCTGATCACGGTGGCAGACGTGGCTCTGTCCGCTTGCTTACTCTATATCGCCATCCGCCTGCGCCATACCGGGTTGGTGCTGCTGACACTGCTTCAGGCGCTTCCTCCCATCTGGCTGGAGATAACCCATGGCCATGCGCTCGAGGTGCATCCGGTTATTGCCGTCGATAGTCTCAGCCTCGTGCTGAACCTGCTAGCGTCGTTGGTTGGGTCTGTGGTAGTGATCTTCGCACTGGGTTACATGGAGCAACATGAGCATCATCAACGTCTGGAGCGCTCGCGACAGCCGCGTTTCTTCTTCTTCCTCATGGTCTTCCTGGGTGCCATGAACGCCCTGGTAACGAGTAACAGCCTGCTCTGGATCTATTTCTTCTGGGAGCTGACTACGCTCTGTTCCTTCATGCTAATCTCCCACGACGGTACTGCCGACGCCATGGTAAGCGCCACGCGAGCGCTCTGGATGAACTCGGTGGGTGGGGTCACATTCGTCGGCGCCATCGTACTTCTGGTTGAGCGCTCTCTCCCACTTAGTCTGATGGACCTAGCTCTGAGGAGAGTTGCGGGACCACAAGTCCTGCTACCACTGGCGCTGCTGGTCATCGCTGGGATGACCAAGGCCGCCCAGTTCCCCTTCCATGGCTGGTTGCTGGGTGCCATGGTAGCACCCACCCCTGTTTCCGCTCTACTGCACTCTAGCACCATGGTCAAAGCCGGCGTATATATGATCATCCGCTTAGCCCCGGCCTACCAGGGCACCCAGCTCTCTAGCCTAGTCGCCATCGCTGGCAGCTTTGCCTTCCTGGTCGCCTCCGCCCTGGCGATTAGTCAGAGCAACGCCAAGCGTATCCTCGCCTTCTCCACGGTCGCCAATCTCGGCTTGATCGTGGCCTGTGCTGGGATCAACACGCCGCTGTCGGTGGCAGCGGCCACTCTACTCATCCTTTTTCACGCGATCTCCAAGGGTCTGCTCTTCCTTTGTGTCGGAACGATCGAGCAGGGGATCGGCAGCCGCAACATCGAGGACATGGACGGTCTATTGGTCAAAATGCCCTATACAGCCACGATTACCGTGGTGGCAGCTATCTCAATGCTTCTTCCACCCTTTGGGGTCTTGGTGGGCAAGTGGGCAACCATTGAAGCAGCTAGTCGCATGCCGATCGCCCTCGTGATGATCGTTCTCGGCAGTGCTCTAACCGTTGTCTACTATGTCAAGTGGATTGGTCATCTCACCAGCATCCACTATCAAGATCGTCTCCACATGGAGTCGCTGCCCAAGACCGTAGCGGGACCGCTACTGCTATTGGCGCTAGCAGTTCTGGCTACCAGCTTACTTATTGGTCCCATCTACAGTGCATTGGTGGGTCCCCAGGATCTACTCTACCACCACACGTTAGCGATCGTCGCACCCAGCGGCAGCTTGGTCTCCTCGGTGGGTTCATACGCGCCGTTGCCACTGTTCAACCTGCTATTCCTAGTCTTTCTGATCATTCCTATACTCGGCTACACGATCAGGCCAGCGGCAATCAAACCTGCCTACTTGTGCGGTGAGCAGGTCGATGAAGGCGAGGTCGATCACTTCACCGGTCCCCAGGACCAGCCACAGGAGCTCTCCCTAGGCAACTTCTACTTCCGCCATCTGCTATCGGAGCGACGTCTGAATCCGATCATGATGGTCGGCGGCATCGCCGTGATGGTGCTGATGTTGGGGGTGATACGATGATGCGAACGATCCTAATCGCGCTGCTGACCATTGTTCTGGCTCCGATCGCCGGTGCTCTTTTGACCGGGTGTGACCGTAAACTCTCCGCCCGCCTGCAGGGGCGCTTCGGCCCGCCGATCGTGCAACCCCTCTTGGACTTCCTCAAGCTCTGGTCCAAGACTCCCCAACTGGTGAACCGTATGCAGCTGATCTGGCTTTACTGCCATGTGCTCTTCGTTATCTCCTCCTTGGTGATGCTCTTCCTAGGCGAAGACCTATTGATGATCTTGTTTGTCCTAACCTTTGGCGCCGTCGCGCTGGTCTTGGGGGCGATGTCGGTCAGGTCGCCCTATAGCCAGATCGGCGCTCAACGTGAGCTACTGCAAGTGTTGGCCTACGAGCCTGTGCTGGTCCTGATGGTGGTCGGCGTCTACCTGGTGACCGGGAGCTTCGAGATCCAAAGCATCTTCAGCCAGCCCCAGCCGCTGCTCCTTTCCCTACCGATGTTCTTTATCGCCTTCCTGATGGTCCTGACCATCAAGCTGCGTAAGTCGCCGTTCGATTTCTCAAGCTCACACCATGCTCATCAAGAGCTGGTGCGTGGGATAACGGTGGAGTATTCCGGCCGCTACTTGGCGCTTATCGAACTCTGCCACTGGTATGAGCTGATCTTTGTGCTGGCCTTGACCTCACTGTTTTGGGCAACCAACCTCTGGGTAGCTGTCGCATTGGCACTGGCCTGCTATCTATTGGAGATCTTAATTGACAATGTCTCCGCCCGCGTCACCTGGCAGCGGATGCTATCTCTCACCTGGAGCGTGGGTCTAGCGCTGTGTGTGGTCAATCTGGCGTGGCTGTATATGAGGATCTGACAGGAAAGGGGCTCCTACGATGGGTCTGATGAGCGCTGCCCGAGCCAAGTCGCCATGGATTGTCCATTACGACTGCGGGAGCTGCAATGGATGTGACATTGAACTGCTAGCCTGCCTGACCCCGCTCTATGATGTTGAGCGGTTTGGCGTGATGAACGTCGGCAACCCCAAGCACGCCGACATCCTGGTGGTCACCGGAACCGCCAACCACCGCAACGCCCGCGTCCTACGCAATCTCTATGAACAGATGCCCGAACCGAAGGTGGTAGTGGCGATCGGAGCCTGCGCCTGCTCAGGTGGCATCTTCCACGATTGCTACAATGTCCTCGGTGGCGTCGACAAGGTGGTTCCAGTGGACGTCTACGTGCCAGGCTGCGCAGCTCGCCCTGAGGTTATCATCGACGGCGTGGTACGAGCGACCACGATTCTCAACGAGAAGGCTCATGCCGCACGTAAACTGGGCAGCGCGTAGTCTTTACATCCTGCCCAGATAGTCAAACTCACTCTGACCCCTGGGCTCTGCCCTCGGGCTTCTCCGAAAAGGAGGTCCCCATGCTGACAAATGAACAGACCATCGCCATTGATCAACTCATGCCCCGTGCCGAAGAACTCAGAGAACAGGGCTACCGCTTCATTGCGATCACCTGCGTGAAGGTTGCAGAGGGCTTCGACCTCATCTACCACTTTGACCGCGATCTTGTTTTGGCACACATCAAGCTAATCGTTGTCGATGGTGCCGCCGTCCATAGCATCTCCATGCTCTACCCAGGTGCGTATTTCGTGGAGAATGAGATCCACGATCTCTACGGTGTTCGCTTCACTGGTCTCAGTGTCGACTATGAGGGACGGTTCATCTTGGCAGAGGATGCCCCTACCACCCCCATGATCACCTATCAGGGAAAGGAGAGGAAGTGATGCCCGGACGCATGATTATCCCTTTCGGACCGCAGCATCCTGTCCTTCCGGAACCGATCCAACTGAAGCTCGTGCTTGAGGATGAGAAGGTTGTTGACGTTCTTCCCGCCATCGGCTATGTCCACCGCGGTCTGGAGAAGCTGACTGAGGCCAAAGACTATGTTACCAATGTCATGGTGGTAGAACGTGTCTGTGGCATCTGTAGCTTCATGCACGCCCTCTGTTACAGCCTCGCCATCGAGGAACTGATGAAGGTCGAGGTTCCGCCTCGTGCCAGCTATCTACGCGTGATCTGGGGTGAACTCCATCGGATGCACTCGTTGCTCCTCTGGTTAGGGCTACAGGCGGATGCGCTAGGCTTCGAGAGCCTGTTTATGCACTCATGGCGTATTCGCGAGAAGATCGTCGACCTGATGGACTTGACCGCTGGCAGTCGCGTGATGATCTCCGCCTGTGTCATCGGCGGGACACGTCGCGATATCCCCGCCGACCTACTGGCTCACGTAGACCAGACCGTGCGCGATTGTGAACGCGAGATCGACGCCATCGCACCCACTTTTCTCAACGATCGCAGCATCAAGCATCGCACCGTAGGGGTAGGGGTGCTGACGAAGGATCAGGCCTATCTGCTGGGTGCCGCTGGCCCCATGCTCCGTGCCAGTGGGATCAAGCAGGACTTGCGCACTACTGGCTACGCCGCCTATGGCGAACTTGATTTTGAACCTGTAGTAGAGACCGCTGGAGACAGCTACGCCCGTATGGTGGTTAGGATCAAAGAACTCTACACCGCCATGGACCTTATTCATCAAGCGATCGCCAGGATCCCGGATGGGCCGTTTGCGGTACCGGTCAAGGGTAACCCGAACGGAGAGACGGTCGCACGTGTCGAACAGCCACGAGGAGAGTGCCTCTACTATGTCAAGGCCAACGGGACGCCGAAGTTGGATCGACTGCGCATCCGCACGCCGACCTTCGCCAACTTCCCTGCCCTGATCAGTATGGTCAAGGGGTCCAATCTGGCTGACGTGCCCATCTTAGTGCTCTCGATCGATCCCTGCATCAGCTGCACGGAAAGATAAGAGTCATTCGCCAGTCTCGCTAGGGACTAGGGACTCGTCTCACGTAGGAGGTTGTTGCCAAGATGATACCGATGCTGAAAACCGTGCTGCGCAACCTGGTCACTGGTCCGGCCACGCGGCTGACCCCCCGTGATCCATTCGCTGGCACCCGCGGGCAGATTGACGTTGAGATCAGCCAATGCATCTTCTGCGGTCTCTGCCAGCGCAAATGCCCGGCTGATGCCCTGAGCGTCAACCGCGTCGCGCGCAGTTGGACGCTAGATCCTGATCGCTGCATTATCTGTGGGTTGTGTGCCGATGCCTGCCCGAAGAAATGCATCGAGATCAGCTGCCAAGCCCGTCTCAGCCATCAGGGCAAGGAGAGCTTGATACGTACCGCCCCTGTTCCTGATCAAGACAGTGTTGCGGCAGCGGGCGGGAATACCTAACAGAGAAGCGAGTTACGCGCCATAGATGCTGAAACCCCCTTTGCTTAACAGACTGGTTGAGCCCCATGCGGAGATGATGTGGGCATTTTCCCTAACCCTCTGTGGTATAATATGGATGAACCAATGGCCTGCCTAAGGAGAGAAGCCTATGCACGAGTTCGGTGTCACCCAGCAGCTCCTGCAACTGGTCTTAGCTGAGGCGTGGAGGGCCGAGGCCAAGCGGATTATCGGTATCAAACTGGTCGTGGGAGAACTAACCGCCATCATCGATGAATCGGTGCAGTTCTACTTTGATATGTTAAGCGAAGGGACGGCCGCTCAAGGCGCCGTCCTTTCGTTTGAACACGTGGCAGCGGAGTTCCGCTGCAGCGCCTGTCACCAGCCTTTCACCCGCCAAACCGGTACTTACCACTTTCGCTGCCCCGCTTGTGGGGGCCAGGGCGAAAGCACAGGAAAAGGCAAAGAGTTCTATGTCACCAGCATGGAGGTAGAGTAATGACACGAGAAGTCAAGATTATCGCCAACATCATGAAGGTAAATGACAGCTTAGCGGAAGAGAACCGTAAGCTGTTGCGATCTAGAGGGATTTACGGTGTGAATATCATGGCTTCACCGGGTGCAGGCAAGACCAGCGTCATTCTGCAAGCCATCCAGGGGCTGACGCAGACCCGCCCGGTCATGGTGATTGAGGGAGACGTGGCCTCTTCCATTGATGCTGATAAGATCGCAGCGACAGGTACATCTGTCATCCAGATCAACACCGGTGGTGGCTGCCACCTAGACGCCAATATGGTCCGGCAGGCACTGGAGTCCATGGAACTGAGCCCAGATGGCTTTCTTTTTATCGAGAACGTAGGCAATCTGATCTGTCCCGCCAATTGGGATCTCGGTGAGGAGCTCCGCATGGTCATCGCTAGCGTACCGGAGGGCCATGACAAGCCATTCAAGTACCCGGGCATGTTTGCTCACGCCGATCTAGTGATCCTGAACAAGATGGATCTCGCCCCCTACTTCGAGTTCGATCTGGAGCAGTTCACCCAAGGCGTTCGTGCGGTTAACCCAGAGGTGCCGATCTTCCCTATCTCATGTCGCGACGGCGAGGGAGTGGTTGCATGGCTGAACTGGCTAATAGAGAAGGCCGCGGTGAAGCGCTAGGAAGGCGGATCATCACGATCCGTGGAGCGGTCCAGGGTGTGGGCTTTCGCCCCTTCATCTATCAGTGGGCGCACAAGATCGGGGTGAGGGGCTGGGTTGCGAATACGTCGTTCGGGGTCATGATCGAGGCCGAAGGCTCAGACGTGCAGCTCGACGCCTTCGTCGCGGGCATCCCACTCCATGCTCCACGTCTTGCCAAGCTGGAGGAGCTTGCTACGAACCGAGCCGATCCACTCGGCTACACGGACTTCATCATCCGTGAGAGTCGCGCCCAGGCCGGGGAGTCCGTTACCATCGTTCCGGATCTGTCGATCTGTCCCGACTGTGCCCGGGAGCTGTTTGATCCGAGCGATCGGCGCTACCACTATCCTTTCATTAATTGCACAAACTGCGGACCACGCTTTACCATCATCCGTGATACTCCCTACGATCGTCCGCTGACCACCATGGCTCCCTTCCCCATGTGCCCATCCTGCGACGACGAATATCACGACCCGATGGATCGACGTTTTCATGCCCAGCCAGATGCGTGCCCGCTCTGCGGGCCGAAGCTGGCTTACGTGGAAGGCGCTGTACAGGTCATTGGTAATGAGATCAGCCTCGAACGTACGGTGAGAGCCCTGCTGGCAGGCAAGATCGTCGCCCTCAAGGGGCTGGGAGGGTTTCATCTCGCCTGCCTAGCCGACGACGAGAGCGTGGTCGACGAGCTGCGCAGGCGCAAGCATCGCTTGGGCAAGCCTCTGGCGGTGATGATGACCGGTATGGAAATGGTACGCCAGTACTGCCAGTTCTCACAGTCTGAAGAGGAGCTGCTTTCAAGCCAAAGGCGTCCCATTGTGCTTCTAAGCAAGGGTATGCCTCAGCTGGCACCGTCTGCGGCTCCCGGCGTCAGTGAGCTTGGTGTGATGCTGCCCTACACTCCCATGCATATGCTCTTGCTGCAGGCGGTGCAGCGCCCCTTAGTCATGACCAGTGGCAACCTATCTGAGGAGCCACTCTGTAAGGACAACGAGGAAGCGCTGGAACGCCTGGCCCAGATCGCTGACGCCTTCTTGATGCATGACCGCGGCATCGAGTCCCGATGTGATGACAGCGTCATCAGGCTGGTCAGCGATCGCCCGCTGATGCTGCGACGTGCCCGGGGCTACGCTCCCGAACCCTTCTTCCTCGACCACGATGGGCCGGATCTGCTGGCGGTGGGGCCTGAGCAGAAGAGCGCCTTCTGCCTGGTCAAGGGGCGCAAGGCCATCCTCAGCCCCCACCTGGGGGACTTAGGGAATGTAGCCACCAACGATCACTACCTCGAGATGCTGTCGCGGCACTCACGCCTATTTCGTGTCTCACCGCAGATCGTAGCCTGTGATCTGCACCCAGGCTACGCCGCTACCCAATATGCCAAGAGCCTGGCAGGGGTCGATCTGATCGAGGTCCAACACCACCATGCCCATATCGCTGCCTGTATGGCAGAGCACCATCTCCCGGGGCCCGTCATTGGCGTGGCCTACGATGGCACCGGCTACGGCAGCGATGGTACGGTCTGGGGCGGTGAGATTCTGATCGCGGATCTCGCGCAGTTCACCCGGGCGGCCTCCCTTGCCGCTACCCCTCTCCCTGGGTCTGAGCGGGCCATACGGCATCCTGTTCGGATGGCTGCGGCTTACCTGACCCACCATCTTGGGCTCGGGCAGGCTGAGTGGCCCCAAGCTCTGCGCACGGCCATCGGTCCTAGCGCTGCCCTAATTGAGCGGCAGATCCGGACCGGTCTGAACAGCCCACCGACCTCCAGCATGGGGCGGCTCTTTGATGGGGTCGGCGCCCTGCTCGGTTTCTGCGCGCAGGCGAGCTATGAAGGTCAGGCGGCAGTCGAGCTTGAGACCCTGGCTGCACCGGGAGAACACCCGCCCTACCCATATCAGCTGGCAGAACAAGATGGTCGAACGGTTGTGCTGCTTGCTACGATCTTCGGAGCGATCTTGGCTGACCTAAGTGATGGCGTGGCACCAGGGACGATCGCAGCGCGCTTCCATGCCACTGTGGTCGCGTTCACCCTTGACCTGTGCCGGCAGATCAGCCAAGATACTGGCATACCCACCGTCTGCCTCGGCGGTGGGGTCTGGCAGAACCGGCGCCTCTTGACGGAGACGGTCAGAGGCTTGCGCCAACAGGGCCTGCACCCCTACTGGTCGCAGATGATCCCGATCAATGATGGTGGCGTCGCCTTCGGACAGGCGGCTGTCGCACGAGCTAGGAGGGGATTGGCATCTGTATAGGAATACCTGGTCGCATAGAGAGTATCGATGGCGAGATGGCGGTCATTGACAGCCAGGGCGTGCAGTGTACCATCTCCTTGGCGCTGCTCCCTGAAGCCAAGCTTTGGGATTGGGTCTTAGTCCATGCTGGCTTTGCCATCAGCATCATTGACGAGGAGCAGGCCCGTGAGACGCTGGCTCTCTTTGATGAGTTGAAGAGGTATGCCAGAGAAAGCTGAGAACGGGGCCTGACCCCATGTTCACTCGACGTCTTGCCTACCCGTCTTTTCGGAACGTACATGACGTAAAACCAGGCTATAGCGGGCCGCGGAAGTTTACCATAAATGAAGTCATGCAAGTTCCTGATCTAACTCACGCTACGAGCGGAAGGAGGTGAGCTCCGTGGCCCATACGCATGATCTGTGGCGGTCACCAAAGGGCGTGGTGGAGCTGGCCGAAGCACTGCACCGCTTAGTCAACCGCCGCTTCCGCATCATGGAAGTCTGTGGAACGCACACCATGTCGATCGCCCGGGCCGGACTGCGCCAACTGCTTCCATCAGGTTTGGAGCTGATCTCGGGGCCCGGCTGTCCGGTCTGTGTCACTGACCAAGCCGATCTCGACTGGGCGCTGGCGCTCGCAGATCTGCCGCAGGTGACCATCGCCAGCTTCGGCGATCTGCTGCGTGTACCAGGTGACCACGGCAGCCTCGCTGAGCGCCGTGCCCAAGGATCTGATGTGCGGGTTGTCTACTCGATCATGGATGCGCTAGCATTAGCCGAGCGTCTTCCCGACCGCGAGGTGGTCTTCGTTGCCATTGGCTTTGAGACCACCGCGCCTGGGATCGCTGCTGGTCTCATGGAAGCGCGCCGACGCAGCCTGCGTAATTTCTCGATCATCCCACTGCTGAAGACCATGCCTCGGGCGCTGGAACTGCTGCTGGGCGAGGAGACGGCTATCGATGCCTTCTTGCTGCCTGGTCATGTCTGCGCAGTGACAGGCCTTCAGCCCTTTGGCTTCATCGCTGACCGCTACCAGCGCAGCGCGGCCATCGCAGGCTTTGAGCCCGTGGAGATCCTAGGTTCGATCGCCCAACTAGTGGAGTATCAGCGGCCGACCATCGCGAACCTCTATCCTCGTGTGGTTCGGGACGAAGGCAACCCCACAGCTCAGGCGATTATCCAGCGCGTATTCATCCCCCAAGATGCGCGTTGGCGGGGCCTAGGGGCCCTCGAGGGTTCGGGGTTGGGGCTTAGAGACGATTGGCAGGAGTTCGATGCCTGGAAGCGTTTCAACCTGGCGAGGCCCAGACCGAGCCAGATCAACGGCTGTCGCTGCGGCGATATCTTGCGCGGACGTCTGCGCCCCACTGACTGTGCCCTGTTTGGCAAGGCATGCCGACCAGAGGCACCAACCGGCCCGTGCATGGTCTCAAGTGAAGGGCCATGTGCAGCCGAATACCGTTACGGAAGCATTATTGCGCCGTGAGAAATGGGATGTTGGAGGTGAGATGGAGATGAACGAAGGCCCGCTGAAGGACAAGCGCGTTCAGCTGGCTCACGGCGGTGGGGGGCTGGAGAGCCGTCACCTGGTAGAGGAGGTCATGCTTAAGGCGTTTGGCAATGCGCGCCTTAACCAGATGGGAGACTCGGCTCTTCTGGCCCAACTCACTGGACGCCTAGCCATGAGCACCGATGGTTACGTGGTTCGGCCCCGCTTCTTCCCGGGCGGCAACATCGGCAAGCTTGCGGTGTGTGGAACGGTCAATGATTTGGCCGTTGCTGGAGCGAGGCCTCTCTATCTATCGGTAGCCATGATCATCGAGGAAGGCCTGCCGATGGACGAGTTAGTCACCATCGTTCAATCCATGGCCGACGCGGCCCTAGACGCCGGTATCACCATCGTAACCGGTGATACTAAAGTGGTCCCGCGCGGGCAGGCAGACGGCCTCTATATCACTACCGCCGGTGTGGGCAGTGTGCCCAAAGAGCGGGAACTCTCCCCCAGCCAGATCGCTGCGGGGGATCGTATCCTCATCTCAGGCACCATCGGCGACCATGGCCTCGCCATCTTGGCTGCGCGTGAAGGTTTGGCGAGCTTCACCCACCATCTCGTCAGCGACTGTGCGCCTCTGGGCGGCCTGGTGGAGACCATCCTCGCCGCCGCGCCTGGAACACGGTGCATGCGCGACCCGACCCGCGGAGGGGTGGCTGCCGTCGTCAACGAATGGGCCGCGTCCGGCGGCTGCACCTTACGTTTATGGAGCGATCAGCTGCCCATTCATGAAGAAGCCGATGCGCTCTGTGATGCACTCGGCTTTGACCCCCTGCATCTGGCCAATGAGGGCAAGCTGCTCGCCATTATCCCCGCCGATCAGGCTGAGACCGCACTCCAAGCGGCTCGTCAGCATCCCTTAGGACACCGGGCCACAATCATTGGTGAGGTGGTCAAGCCAACCACCGTCGCCCGGGCCACTATCCGCACCCCGTATGGTACGGAGCGGATCTTAGATTGGCCCAGCGGCGAGCTTCTACCGAGAATCTGCTAAACCAGGATCTGCCGTCGGCAGATCCTGAGTCCACAAGAACACAAGTCCACATGTAGTGCCAGGACTCCGTAACGTAGGGGGCGAACTGAATCTTGCCATGCCGCGCAGTTGCGTGATAGGCCAACGTCTCGCCGACGTTCTTCGCTCTTGGTCTCATGGACTTGTGTTCTTGTGGACTTGTGTTCTTGTGGACTCCTAAATGATTGGGGGACTCTCGATGCCCTATCGCTACGCAACTGAACGAGCCAACTATGAGGACTTTGCCAGTGGGCGGGTTCTCTACAACCACCCCGGTATGACCGCGTTTCCAGTGCGGCTGGCAGCGGAGCTATATGAGTGCGCCAGAGCTACATTAACTGCCATGGGTGTCAACCCTCCATTCTCTCTCTATGACCCATGCTGTGGCGGGGGGTATCTACTGACGACCCTGGGGTTCCTCTACCATGGCGAGGTAGCGAGTATCATTGCTTCAGATATTGATGGCGAGGCCGTGCAGTTAGCGAAGAAGAACCTCTCACTGCTAACATCGGAAGGCCTAAACCAGCGGATGGGTGAACTTCAGCGACTGGTATCCGAGTATGGCAAGCCATCCCATACCGAAGCCCTGGATAGCGCTCAAAGGCTCATGGCGCTGGTCATTGATCGCCGACGCTCCATCGAGGTCGACTGCTTTCAGGCTGACGCACTGAACCCCGGCGGCGCCAAGCACAATGTACAGCCCAATATGGTAATCACCGACCTTCCCTATGGCGATCTCGTCCACTGGTCTTCTGAAGCCCCCGATGCAGCTCGGGGACTTCTCAATGGGCTCCTGCCGATTCTCGATCCCAAATCAGTGGTATTGATCGTGGCAGACAAGGCTCAAGCCGTTAAGCACCCAGATTACACTCGGCTTGAACAATTCCAGGTGGGTAAGCGCCGGATCACGATGCTAAGACGGTCTCTCTAGGCAGAAGAAAAGGCTTAGAGCTCCATGAGATTCACCTTCCAGCACTGGAACGCATAGAGTGGATTAGGCAAGGTGAAAGGAGATGTCAAAGATCATGGTGCTCAATAGCGTTGTCCCCATGATGGGGTACCCTATGCCGCAGTATCAATACGGGTCAATGGTTAGTTACCCAGGAACCATGATGGGATGCTCTATGACCGCAGCGGCCATTCCCCCTGGATTTCTTGACATGCTGAGACAATCGATTACCGGTGAGGAGACGGCTGCGGTCTATTATCGAAAATTGGCCGACATGGTCAATGATCCAGAAGCTAAGGGTAAAATCCTTGGGTTTGCTGACGATGAGCTGACCCATGCTCAAATGTTCCGCGTCCTTTACTATCAGCTCACTGGGCAGATGATTCCTCCAACAACGCCGACCAATGTGGAAGTCCCAGCTGATCTCGAGGATGCTTTTATTGAGGCCCTGAAGGATGAGCTCTCGGACTACCGCAAGTATCGCGACATGTACCTGATGACCAGCAACCCGTGCATTCGCGACATAATGTTCAAGCCGATGACTGATGAGCTCTATCACGCCCAGAATTTCCAGCTATTCTTGGAAACTGACGTGAGCTAGACTAGGCAGTTGAACGGTCAATGCTAAGGTTGTCAACCGTTCTCAACCTAAGACACAAACTAAAGAAAGTGCTTGCCTCCTCTATCAAAGCGGGCAGGCACTTTCTATTTGCTTCAAGTATCGACCATCAACTAGAGACCAAGCATGTGTCTTTCATCCAAGCACACAAGCAGCCACTGATAGAGAAAGTGTCGATTAACCGAACAGCGAAGGCCGAGTCCAATAAGCGCCTTCATGGGCGATGACCTGTTCATTGCTTCATGATACTCACGATGCTCCGCGCGACGTCGGCAATGATTATCTCGAGTCTTCCTTGCATCTCCCCACTTAGCCCGAGCCCCAGCCCCATCTCGGACACCTCGATGCCGATCAGATCAACCACTCGCGGCTGAACCAACCTCATCCATTCGATGAGGCTGAAGCCGTGCGGCGACAATCTCAACGACCTCGGAGCGTTCCACTCGCTCCTAGGCACCCTCCATACGGTCCCCACTTCACGCCCAGAGGTAGCTGCATCGAGGATGATGGTCCGATCAGGTAGCCCGATCTCGTGGATAGCGTAGCCAAGATCGGTCTCGGCAATCACTATCTTGAGACCCCTTCCTTCTAGACTAGGTTGAAGTCTTTCAGCTACCACCAGAGCAACCGCATCATCTGTCATCAACCGATTGCCCACCGCGACCAGAACCGCGCTGTCACTCATAGGATCTCGAGGGTGATGGGAGCTCCTCCTCCCCCAAAGACATGGGTGGCGCAGGAAACACACGGATCAAAGGAGCGAACGATGCGCCCGATCTCCACCGGATGCTCAAGATCGCTGATGACGGTTCCGATCAGAGCCTGCTCGGCCACACCGCGTACCCCATGTGCATCCTTAGGTGACAAGTTCCAGCCACTGGGGGTAATAATGCTATAGTGAGCGATCACCTTATCGCTAATCGCCAGCCAGTGCCCTAAGGAACCGCGCGTGGTGTCGATCAGGCCGCTCCCGTTCCCCTGATCAGGAATCTCGATGGGATGCTGCTGAGCAGGTTGGGGTTCCACTGCCTGCAGTAGTTGGTCAACGATATGAGAGATTAGACTGGCCTCCAACACCCGGGCGATGGTGCGATCCATGGCTGACATCCCGTGCCGATAGCGCCCGCTCAGCCACATGCGTGCCAGCGGTCCCACCTCCATCGGCCTGCCTTGGTAGCGCGGAGCTTTAACCCAGCTGTAAGCATCCTCCTTACCGTAGGCGGGAACAGCTTCGTCGTAGTCAGTAGGTGTTAGGTTCTCCTGTTCGGACCGGTACCAGGCATGTTGAACGTTTTCGGTGATCAGGTCCGGAGCGAGCGAACTACGCTGTCCATCCAGCAGGACCTGAGGACTGAGGTAGCTCTCTACGCCTGCGAGCCCACTGTTGTAGAGGCCATAGCTCATCAGATGTCCGAAGCTTACCCCCATCTGGTAATACTCTGGATAATAGCGCGCCACGGTCAGGACATCGTCGAGCATGGCACCGTCAATAAAGGTCATGATCTCGCGGATGAGCGAGCGCACTTTCGTTAGCTTGCTGATATCTAGGTTAACCGTCACCCCACCAACAAAGTTGCCGTGATTGTGAGGTGCTTTGCCACCTAAGACGGCGAGGGCTTCATGGGCCAGTCGGCTGTAGCGCACCGACGCCAGATAACGATCGACCAAGCGTTGATTGTCCGCAGCTGACAAGTGGTAGTTCTGATGGCTGGCAGGAAGCAGTGGAGCCAGTTCGGGACCTTTGATGTAGTCCGGAAGCGTGTATTGGTAGAAGTGGCGCAGATGGTTCTGTAGGAACTCACAGCCATGGATGATCTCACGCAACATCTGATCGTGAGCACTGGGATAGATAGCGAGGGCGTCCTCCAAGGCTGTGGTGGACGCTATCGAGTGTGCAGCAGAACAGATCCCGCAGATCCGTTCCGTGAAGTAAGTGGCATCAAGCGGTGGTCTGCCAAACAGCATCTGCTCGAAACCACGAAAGAGCCAGCCGCTGCTCTGTGCATCTACGACTTGGTGGTTCTCCACCTGAACCCTGATCTCCAGGAAGCCGCTGATCCTAGTCAAGGGGTTGATCGTAATTGTTCTACTCATGCTTACATCACGCTCCTGTCAGGTGCGTACAAACGGCTCCATGGCATCGGGGAAGCCGTTGCGGGCACAACCGATGCAGGGCGTGTTGTCACCGATCGGCCAATTGACATAGCCGTTCCATTGACGTGTTGGACAGTCAGTTCTTGTCACTGGTCCACGACAGCCCAGCTTGAACATGCAAGTCGGTTCACCTAGATTGCGGGCGAAGGTCCCCTGGTCAAAGAACGAACGCCGCGGGCAGCGATCGTGAATGGTGATACCGTAAAAGATCAGGGGTCGGTTGAGCGCGTCAAGTTCTGGTGCCCCTAGAGCGACTAGATGTGCAATGGTCCCAATCGCCCAATCGGGGTGACTCGGACAACCGGGCACACTGATTACCGGTCTGCCCAGCACATCACCGACACTCCAACTCTGTGATGGGTTGGGCCTGGCGGCTGATATCCCTCCGTGGGAAGCGCAAGTTCCCACTGCCACCACATACTGAGCCTTCGCACCGGCCATCTGTACCGCTTCCAGCGCAGTCACCAGGTGCTCGTTGTGACGAGCCAGGACATTGTAAAAGCCCTGATCGCGCTGCGCCACAGCGCCTTCGACCACCAAGATGAAGTCGGTATCGAGGGTCCCCAGGAACTGCTCGAAGGCGTATTCCCCTTCTGCTGCCATGAGGCTGTTGTTGTAGCGCATAGTCACGATCTCGCTCAGCAGCTGGACCACGCTCGGTCCCTCGGCATTCAGCAACGAGATGATGTTGCCCGAGCATCCCGTTGCCTCCAGCCAGACTAGATTCGGGCGTCCGGTTTGCCGCACCGTGGCTTTGGCGAGCTGGACGAGCTCTAGCGCGGTGACGTGTTTGGCGGGAACAAGAGGACATGAACTCATCATCTCTAACCCCCTGTCTGAGTGATGAGGGTTCCGACGACCGGGAGTCGGCTAAGAATAGCGGCCTGACCATGACAGCCAGAGAACTGAGCGGTCAGGTCCCGACCCGCCAGAAGTCCGAAGTGGCTGCCTCCCCCCCAGGTTGCATGGGTGCTCATGTCATACACCACACCATTGACCGCCACGTAGGCAGGTCGTCCAGCGCTACCATCGTACTCGGCCAGTTCAGCAATGGTGAACTCCCGTGCTGGCAGCCCGGGGGGTGCAGCCGTTGGCGTAGACTGATTAGTCAGCCCGCTGGGAGGCTGACTGGCGGATGGCGTTACGAGTGGTTGGACCGTCTGCTGGGTGTCAAGGAGAGAAGCGAGTTCAGTCATGACGTGAAGAAGTTCATCAGCCTCGTCAGAGAAGAGTAGCTCGTAGCTCAGGCGTTGCGAGGAGCATGGCAGTTGTGCCATGATACTGCGGTAACGGCCGAGCCGAATGGTGATCTCATGCACACGGCCGAGAAGAAATGAGTATCGATCCAGATCAATCACCCCCACATTTGAACAGTCGAAAGGCCGTGTCA
This sequence comes from uncultured Clostridia bacterium, assembly GCA_964402415.1. Lineage (GTDB taxonomy): Bacteria > Bacillota > JAAYKD01 > JAAYKD01 > CAYOCI01 > CAYOCI01. The sequence continues at coordinate 25,155 of CAYOCI010000007.1, read as the reverse complement.
ACATCCACGCTTTGCTGGGGTTCGCGTCACACTTGCGCCCAATGCTCACTATGCCAAGGACAGGCGCGGCTAGAACCTTTCCTTGGCCGTCTTGCCACCGGTCCCAGTGCAGGGAAAAGCGCCCTGTGGACCGCATCCGCGCTTGACCACAGCCGCGCCCCGTTGTACAGTACATATGGAAAGTTGAGGGATGCGGTACATGAAGATTGCTTACTTCTCGGATAGCTATCTCCCCTACACCAGTGGGGTGGTGACCTCCATGACCACCTTCGCCCGAGGCTTGGAGGAGCGGGGCCATGAGGTCTACGTCTACGCACCCTCATACCCTGATACACCTGATGATCCCAATGATCGTGTGGTTCGTATCCCTTCGCTCCCATTCCCTGCCTATAATGGATTGCGCATGGCTATTCCCCACCCCTTTGTTGACTATGAGCCTCTTGAGCATATCGATATCATCCATGCCCACTCCTGTTTCGCCATGGGGCTGACCGGACTGGTGAAAGCTAAGAACAAAGGAGCTGCCCTGGTCCTGACAGTCCACAGCATCTACGAGGACTATTTCAACTACTACCCCGTTGCCCCCCAACTGCTGAAGAATATCACCCGTGAGTTTACGGCCAGCTTCTGTAGGACCAGCCAATGTGTGATCGCCCCATCGCACTATGTCCGTCAGCGCCTGGATGAGCTCGGTGTCACGACCAGGATCGAGGTGATCCCCACTGGGGTTCATCTCGACCTCTACCAGCCCATCGATCGCCAAGCGTGGCGTGTAAGCCAAGGGCTCCATCCCGATACGCAGATTATGCTCTATGTCGGGCGCTTAGCGAAGGAGAAGAATATCGCTCTGCTTATCCAAGCGACCGCCAGGGTCTCAGCCCAGCGGGAGAACATGCTCTTGGTCCTAGCGGGCGATGGTCCCGATCGCAGCCACCTCGAGCAACAAGCTGAAGAGCTGGGCATCCTCGATCGGGTTCTCTTTCTTGGTATGCTCGACACCCCCGCGGTCGTTGAGGCTTACCAAGCTGCCGATATGTTCGTGTTTGCCTCGACCATGGAGACGCAGGGCCTCACCATTCTCGAGGCGATGGCGGGTTCACTCCCAGTGGTCGCGGTCGATGCCCCCGCCACACGCGAACTGGTCGTCGAGGGACAGGCGGGCTATCTCATCCCCGCCGAGGCCGACATCATGGCGAACCGGATCACCCACCTGCTCGACCATCCCGATCTGATGCAGGCCATGGGTGAGCAGGCGCGCTTGGTCGCCGAACAGTATTCTGACGAGAAGATGGTTGAACGGCTCGAGAAGGTGTATCGATCCCTAATCGCCGAGCGCGCTGTCAACAGCGCACTGAGCGATTAGCGAGGCTCTCGTCAAGAGCGAATAGAAAACCCCTGTTGCGGTTGATCGCAACAGGGGTTTTGGTTAGTGAGAATGGTAGGCACTCCGTATGGGTCGCGGACCTAGCGACCTGCGGCGCCTCTCGCAATCTCGCGATTGCTGCCGGTGCGACGTAGCAACGCGCCGCTACATTAGTTAACAGGGGGGCAGACCTGCCCACTTGCCCCGATCGAGCCCCCTAGGGACCAGGGACTCCTAAAACACCATCAGGTACTTATCCAGCTCCCACTGGTGCACCTGCATGCGGTATTCGTCCCACTCGACGCTCTTGGCGTGGATGAAGCGCTGGGTGATATGCTCGCCCAAGGCTTCCTGGATCAGTGCATCCTTGTGCAGCTCAGCAATGGCATCAGCCAGGCTGCCCGGGAGACTGTCGATGCCCATGACGTTACGCTGATCAGTATCGAGCTGATAGATGTTGCTGTTGGTTGGCTCTGGAGCGGTCAGTCCGCGCTTAATCCCGTCCAGACCAGCCTTGAGACTGACCGCCAAGGCGAGATAGGGGTTGCAGGATGTGTCGGGGCTGCGCAGCTCGATGCGGGTTCCCTGACCACGGCGGGCAGGGATGCGGATCAGCGGGCTACGGTTGCGCTCCGACCAAGCGATATAGCAGGGAGCTTCATGCCCGGGAACCAGGCGCTTGTAGGAGTTGATCAGCGGATTGGTGATCGCGGTCATCCCCTTGGCATGAGCCATGATGCCTGCGATGTAGGAGAGCGCGGTGCTGCTCAAGCCGTACGGAGCATTGGGATCATCGAAGGCATTGGCATCGCCTTTGAACAGTGACTGATGGATATGCATACCAGAGCCAGCGATGCCATAGACCGGCTTGGGCATGAAGGTGGCATGCAGGCCATGGCGCCGGGCGATCAGGCGCACGGCGAACTTCAGCGTGGCGATGTTGTCAGCGGTGCTGACGGCGTCGGCATACTTAAAGTCGATCTCATGCTGCCCGGGAGCGGTCTCGTGGTGTGATGCCTCGACATCGAAACCCATGTCTTGGAGTGTCACCACCATATCGCGCCGTGCCTCTTCGCCACGGTCGACCGGGGCCAGGTCGAAGTAACCGCCCTGGTCAAAGGTCTTGGTGGTTGGTTCACCATTGGGCCCCTGGTTAAAGAGGAAGAACTCGGCCTCTGTCCCAGCAAACATGTTGAAGCCCATCGCCTCTGCCTCTCTGACCACCCGCTTGAGAGTACCGCGTGGGTCACCGGCAAACGGGGTCCCGTCCGGGTTGTAGACGTCGCAGATTAGGCGGGCGGTGGCTGAGTTGCCGCTCATCCAAGGGTAGATGGTGAAGGTCTGTGGATCGGGATAGAGGATCATGTCCGATTCCTCGATACGCACAAAACCCTCGATAGAGGAGCCATCGAAGGCGATCTCATTGTTGAGCGCCTTAGGAAGCTGCTCCACAGGAATGGATATGGTCTTGACCGTGCCCAAGATGTCGATCAGCTGGAGCTCAACGAATCGTACGTGTTTCTCCTTGGCCAACCTCAGAATATCCTCAGAATGCACCGCCACAAAAACCCTCCTTCTCGCCGTATCCGGCAAATACATTAACTAATAGGCATGATTATAGCCCCAATGTTCGTCATTGTCCAGACATTTTACGAGATTTATCCGATAATATTCGCCTTACTGCCATGTAACCTGTTCTCGTGCCAGCGGCATGCTCATGCAGCGTGGTCCACCTCGGCCGCGCACCAGCTCCGACCCCGCGATCTCGATCACCTCGATTCCGTGCTCACGCAGAACGCGGTTGGTCACCTGATTGCGGTCATAGCAGATCGCCTTGCCCGGAGCGACCGCCAAGGTGTTGGTACTGTCGGACCACTGCTCGCGGGCCGCTGTAATCGGGTCACTGCCCCCAGATCGGATGATATCGACGCTGCTCACCTTCAGGGCTCTGGCCAGCGTATCCTGCAGATCATCTTCGTGCCGGGCATCAACCATATCGCCGAGCCCGCGAGTCAAGGTATAGACCTCAATGGCATCTTCCACTCCGGGGTAGAGAATGAACTTATCATGATCCAACATGGTGAAGACGGTATCCAGGTGCATGTACGCTCGCTTCGCGGGGATCTGCACCACGATAATCTGCTCCAGTTCCTGATGCTCGACTAGGAGCTTGTGGGCGACGTATTCGATGGCGTGCTCCGTGGTGCGCTCGCTGAAGCCGATCAGCAGCGTCTGGGGATTGAGGATGATCAGATCGCCCCCCTCAATCCCGGTGGGAATCTCGCCATCGATCCAGAGTGGGGTCTCCACAAACAAGGGATGATAGCGCTGCAGATAGCGAATGAAGAGCGTCTCCCTCCGGCGGGCGAAACTGAACATCTCACTGACTAACAGGCGATCGCGCATCATTGCCCCATGATCGCGGGTGAAATACATGCTGGGCATGGGATCAAGGAAAAAGGGATAACTCCTGGTGGTCAGGTCGCTGAAGTGCTGGTGTTTCTTCAACGGCGCCACGGTGGCCTTCGACAGGCCCGCGATCAGCTGGTCAACGGTCTGATGGTCAGGTAGCTCCAGCAGGTAGTCGTGAACCGCATGGATCACATCCGGGTTGACCAAGCGAACAAACGCCAGATGATCATTAATCAGCTGTTCTTTGATCGCTAAATCAGCCATGAGTTCGGTTACCAGATCTTCGACATAATAGACTTGGGCCCCCACCGACCGTAGCGCGTGAGCGAAGCCCATGTGCTCTTGCTGGGCACGCTCCAGCCAGGGGATCTCATCAAAGAGCAGGTCACCCAAGTAGCGGGGGATGAGATGGTTTAGTTCTTCCCCCGGGCGGTGAAGCAAGACCGCCTGAAGCTCCCCGATCTCCGAGCCTATCTCCAGCCGCGGGCATGTTGTCTCCATCTCCGTCACCATCCAATGTCCGGAACGTGCATGACTCCATATTGGTGAGCCTGCCTGCACCTAATGCAGCAATTCGAGATCATGCAAGTTCCGAGAGAATGAGCTATGTGCAGTTGCTAATGTGAGTCAGTGCGGGCGGTAGCGCGTGTTCACAAAGGGCAGAGACCAGCCCGCCGCGCTCTAAGTAGTATGCCCTCATCGTCGTGGCGATATTGGGCGGCGGTTCCGGTACGATATACATACGCGCGGCTTGGGCAAGAATGTAGTACAGTAGCCCGAAGGCATCAGCCATCAGGCATCAGGGGAACGGCAATCAACTGGTGGGTGTTTCTCTGTGCACCTCACCAGAGTTGGTGGCGCTTCGAAACGAAGGGAGATCATCGATGCTCTGGTTGTTTGTCGCCACCATCGCCGTTATCGGCGGTGCGTGGTTTATCTCAAGCCGCATGCACATGACCACCCACCTGGATCGTTTGCTCGCCACGGGCATCATCGCCCTGGCCGCCCATATCACAATCCTGCTGGTTGCGGGAGTTCTGCTCTCAAGTCTGAACCGGACCATGGTGTTCGCCCTCTCCCTGGCGTGGTTGGTGGCTAGCTGGCTGATGGCGGACGGGAGTCCAACACCACGCCAACCGTCTGCTGGACCGAGCGCCCGATCACCAGCGATGACTCTCCTATTAATGACCATTGCACTGAGCTGTATCGTCTCCTTGACCTTGATCGGTATCGGCTGTTGGGTTCTGCCTCCTTTCGCCTGGGATGAGATCTGGTATCACCTCACCCCCATGGCCACTTGGTATCAGGAGGAAGCGATCCGACAGCTCCCTGAAGCGGTTCTATGGCAGGGTTACGATCCCGTGGTAGTGGACCCCAACCAGCTGGCCCTGGACTTCAGTCACGCCTACGCCTGGGCCAATGTCTATCCGCTCAATGCTGAGCTATCGGCTCTGTGGACCATGGTCCTGGCGCAGAGCGACCTGATCAGCGAGACTGCTCAGCTCCCCTACGTGTTGCTCGGGGCGATGGCGACCTCCGGCTTGGGGCGCCTGGTCGGGGCGGGGCGCCAAGGAGCCACCACCATCGCACTGCTGTTCTTGCTCACCCCCACGGTTCTGATCCACCTGCGCGTCGCTTACGTGGATGCGGCCTTTGGCGCCATGGTGACCACCTCGCTCTACCTGCTGCTGCGCTGGCAGAAACAGCGTAGCCGAGGATACGCGCTGCTCTTTGGCCTCGCGGTCGGTCTGATGGCCGGGATCAAGTCCACCGGCCTGGCGTTTGCCGTGATCTACCTCCTGGCGGCTCTCGTTCATGGGCTATGGCAGGTGCGGAGAACTACTCTGACTGGTAAGGAACTCTTCTGGCAGGCTCTGATCGCCGGGATGGCCGCCATCGGTGTAGGAGCCTTTTGGTATCTTCGCACCTGGTGGTACTACGGCAATCCGATCTACCCGATCGAGATCAGCTTCCTGGGCGTCACACTGCCTGGCATCGGCAGCGTCAACGATCTGTTTATGCGTCACAACACCCCGCCTACCTACCTCGGGCGTAGCCCGATACTCAACCTACTCACATCCTGGCTCGAACTGGGAGACGAGAGTTACAACTATTACTCGCGTACACGGGGGCTTGGTCCTGCCTGGGGGGCTGTGGCTCTGCCTGCCCTGGTTCCATTTGCCGCAGCCTCCTGGAGGGGACGCCATAGCGAGTGGCTGTGGATGCTGGCTCTTACTGCCGTCTTGCTGGCTGTTCAACCCGCCGCATGGTGGCCGCGCTATGTGCTGTATGTGGTGCCAGTCGGCCTCGCAGCCATGGCCTGGCTGTTGGAGCGCCTGCCCCGCTGGGGGCAAACGATGGCCATGGGGCTACTGGTCGTCAACTTGGTTGCCTCCACCTCGTTGGTTCTGGTCGAGACGCTAGACAAGCTGCCCATCTCCCTAACACTGCAGCGAGAACAGCGTACCTTCGGACAGCTGTACTTCGACGATTACGCCTGGGTGGATAAGATCCCGCCCAGTCAGATCGGCCATACGCCCATGGCTTGGACCTATCCTCTCTATGGTGGTCTCCGACATCACGTGACCCTGGTCGACGGGGCAACACTAGCGCTGTGGCGGCAGGCCATCACAGCGAGTGGCGTTGACTACGTGGCAGTCAATACGCGCTTCGGAGACCACTTAGCTTGGGCGATGCAGCTAACGGATCTGCTCATACCATTCTGGGAGGGGGATCAGCTCAATGTCTATCGTGTCGCGCGATAAGCTTGAGTCCACAGTCCACAGTCCACAGTCCACGGGAGAGGGCCAACAGGGTGCATTGTCGCTCGGCTGGGTGGTATTCTACCTTGGTTGTGCGCTCACTATCTCCTGGCTCTATTACCACAATCCGGGTTTATGGAAGCTGGTGGAGCGGGCGCGGTACTGGACCCAGCTGGTGAAGGCAATGTAATAGCTCCAGCACCGTATGTGGAACACACGTGATAGCAAAAGAGGCAGCCCAATAACGTCGGCGACGTTGCGGGGCTGCCTCTTTTTGGCCTGCGTATATGGAGATCAACTAAAAGAACCAGCCTAAGAAGCGGATCGGCAGGAGCAGAAACCAGATGACAGCACCCAGAATGATCTTGAGCAAGCCGGTCGCCATCAGGAGCGGCGATAGGACCAACATGGCAATCCCCGCGATGAGGCAACCCATGAGACCCCCCTTTTGAGCCTGCAGCCATCAGCCCACAGCCCACAGTAGGGCCTGGATCTGACGGACCTACGTCTCTACTCCTCATACGAACTACGGCAGCGAATAGTTACAACTCAGTGTGAGTGCCTTTGCTCCATGCCAGATACACCTGAGGCATTGAACCCATAACCCGTCTCCTCTGCAGGCTGCGGGCTGTGGGCCGCGGGCAGATTAGGGCGTCACCGCCACCTCGGGTTCGAGGAAGGTCACCTTCTCATAGCCCAAGCCCTGCAGGTATTCGCTGATGGCGACCTGCGCCCCAGCGCGGGCCTCTTCGAGCAGCCCATCACGCTGGACGTCGATGACGATGCTGTCCAGCAGCTCACCATTGACGCGCTTCAGTTCGTCGGGGACGTTGTAGGGATCAAACACACGTCGAAAGAAGCCCAACTGCTGATCGTAATTGGTCACATCGTTAATCTCGCGTGCCAGTACCACTGGCCCTGGCAGGCGGATGCTGACCTCCCGCCCAGCGACACGAATATCGTCCTGTGTTAGCTGAGCGAGATCGATCCCGGCCGTCACGGTGGCCTTGACCATCAGCAGGTACTTCTTCTGCATCCCGGGGATCTCGATATCGTAAATGCGCTTGCTGTCGTCGATCCCAAAGACCTTCTCGGTCTTGTAGACCACCGTCGCCAGCTTGGCCACCTTCTCCAGGCTTTGGATCACGGTACTCCCCTGAAGCACACGCTCAGCAGGCGATTGGGTCAGGTGATGAAGATACAGGGCCCCCGCCCCCGCCAAGACAACCACGATTAAGACCACCGATACAGCCTGGCGCAGCTTTTTCACGGTCATCCTCTCCTTCTCCTCTATCTCTATGGGCGATACGCGCTGGTCATTCCTCCCCTTTCGACAATTGCCGCGCTCGTCCCTAGGGAATAAGACGTGAGTGTGGACAGAATGTTCCGGGCTTGGCTAAAGATGCCACACAATGAGCCCACAGCCCGCAGTAGCTACGGTGTGCAAACTGACGGGGTTCATCCACTGTAGCACGGTGAAACAGCGTCATGGGTAACTGAGATGAAGAATAGGCTCCCGAGCGATCATCGCCCGGAAGCCTACGTCTATTCTGCCAGTGCCCGCTCCAGGTGTTCGGCTGCCTGCGCATCGAGCTGCCGCGCTTCGGCCACCACAGTGATGATCTGACGCCGTATCTGTGGATCGGCGAACTTGAGGAATGCCTCCGGCTGACCATTGCCACCGACCAAGCCCCAGACCTTCCACATCAGGTCGTGCTCCTGCTTGTAGCAGGCAGCAGCTGCGGTAAGATGCTCCGCCATGCCCGGCTCCTTGCCCGCCATATCCAGCAGGAAGCTGTGGGCCCAGGAGCGGCACTCGGCCACTATCCCGACGGCGGAGTTGTGGACATCGTGGCGCTGGAAGAGCAGATCACGATCATCGGTGGCAAAGTCGGCGTCATTGCCGATCTGCCTGATCCAGGCGTCATAGGCGGCGATCCCGCTATACCTGCCAAACAGCTCCGGGGTCCGAGCGACCTGCAGCGCCCAACGCAGAACCTCACGGCTGTTGTAGTAGCGCTCATGACAAGCCACCTTGTCACCGACCATAATCAGGCTCATGGTATCACGGAACCAATCGCGCTTGCGGAAGCAGCCAGACGGCTCAAAGGTGACGCCATGGTTGAACTCCGGTACATCCTGGAAGAAGTTCCAGCCGATCAGCGTCTCACCATCGTCATCGTAGCCAGTGATCACGGAGCACTCCGGTGGCCCGATAATTCCAAAGCCTAAGACCGGATGGCCTGCCTGGAGGGACCGCATGATCTTCTCGCGGAACAAGGCTTCGTCGTTCGAGCTGCCGGTCTTTTGCACAATCTCATACTCATAACCGACCGACCGGAAGGCGCGGTCAATGACCTCGCGGGGGTCAGCCACAAACATCATATCGGCGTTATCTGGGTGCCACCCTTCCCGCCACAGCAGTCCAAAGGCCATACCTGTCACGCCGAGCAAGTGGACATTGGCCATGTTCAGCCGCCAGTCCATGTTGTGCGAGCGAATCGCTTCCCAGGGGAAATCCTCCCCCAAGTAGCGGAGGACAGCGGCCAGGCAACTGGGGAACGGGATATCCTCCGGGCATTGATTACCCCCGTTATAGAACCCCACCCGCATCACACCATCGAGCACCCGCCTAGTCTCGTTATGGGTAGGTGCACCAATCTGTTCATGCACAGCTCTCACTCCCTTGGTGATGATCTCATGGGAACGAACGGGTCCCATTCTCGCCATGGTCTCGATATAGTAGTCGTTACGCCGAAACGCCCCCGGGGTGATGCCGAAGCGCCGCTTGAACGCCCGCGTGAACACCTCTTGGGACTCAAAGCAGTACTCCATGGCGATGTCGATGGTTCGCTTGCCCGAGAGGGCGAGATCCCAAGCTGCATAAGCCAGTCGTCGATGGCGGATATACTCGGCCACAGTACACCCGACCACGCGCGCAAAGATCACGGGGAAATGTGAAGCGGAGAAATGCACCGCCCGTGCCACATCGTCCACCCTGATCTCCTCGCGCAGGTGGCGCTCGATATAATCCAGCGCCATCCTTGCCGCCAGCACATGCTCCATGACTTCGACCTCCTGTACGGGACCTGGGGGCCCGCCCGGGGCTCACAAGCTCACCTAGGGTGATATTACCAGCTGGACTGCATGCTGTCTTGATCTTTTCCATGTTCTGCTTGTCCATCTGTTTCTCAGTCGCGCCGGCAAACACCTGCCTACTCTCGTAGTCTGGGCCGGCTTATTGCGGGCCAATGGGGCTGATACGGGGACGTTTGCGCAGGAGTCTTCCTGCCCATGGAGTAGAAGATGGTAATGCCTGATTAAGTTAGCACGACCGTGTTCGACAAAAAACCAACGAAAGGATGCATCTCATGTTCTTCTCCAATCTCCCATACACGAAGTTAGCCGACTGGCCAACGCCGCTGCAGCATCTGCCGCGCTTTGGGGCCCTGATCGGACACGATCAGGTCTATATCAAGCGCGACGATCTGACCGGGATCGGCATGGGCGGCAACAAAGTACGCAACCTAGAGTTCCTCATGGGCGAGGCGCGCCAGCAGCAGGCTGACGTGGTCTTGGTCGCTGGCGGACTGCAGTCCAATCTCTGCCGCCTGACTGCCGCCGCCTGCGTGCGGTTGGGCGTGGAGTGCATCATCGTCCACAGTGCCGATCGCCCAGATCTGCGCGAAGGCAATCAACTGCTTAACCATCTGATGGGCGTGCGGACGGTGTACCTCGGCCCCATGGACGAGGGAACCCGCGGGCAGAAGGTCGGTCATCTGGCCGAGAAGCTCCGCCAGGAGGGCCGTAGACCCTACATCATCGACAGCAACACCCCGCTGGCGACGCTGGGATACACCCGTGCTGCACTGGAGCTGCACGAGCAAGCCGTGCGAGCGGGAATCGACCTGAGACATGTCGCGCTGGTCGGTGCCATGGCGGGCACCGCTAGCGGCTTCCTTTACGGCACCGCACTACTTGGGCACCCCTTTCATGTCCACCTGATCAGCGTCGAATATCCTAAGGTTCAACTACGTGAAACGATCAAGAAGATCTGGGACGGGATCATCGAGCTCACCAGAAGACGGCCGTCAGTCGGTCTAGACGGGGTCGCAACCATCTATGACGATTACCTCGGCAAAGGCTACGGGGCCTCTACCGCTGCGTCTATACAGGCCGTCTATGACCTCGCCCGCACAGAGGCGATCTTCATCGAAAATGTCTACACCAGCAAGACTCTTGCGGGAATGGTCGACCTGATCGGCAAAGGCGTCATCCCACAGGATGGAGCTGTCTGCTTCATCCACACCGGGGGACTACCCGCACTGTTTACGCAGTCTGCACTGTTCCAGGCTGAAGAGATACGATCTTAACAAAGAGAGCAGGCCATGATGGCCTGCTCTCCTGATTCGTTTCCATCCGGGTTATCCACTTGGTGCCATGGCGGCGTGGGGCCTTGGTGGCTCCCGCACCTACACCCCCAACCTGGGGATAATGAACAACTCGTGGTGACCGAGGATCTCAGCTTTGGTCGGCTTGCCGGTGGAGACATCGATCACCTCTTGTAGCATCTCCTGCCCTACCTGGCGCAGGGTGCGGCTGCCGTCGATGATCGTTCCAGCGTTGATATCGATATTCTCTTCCATCTTTCTGTAGGTGCCGCTGTTGCCGGTGATCTTGATCACCGGGGCGATGGGGAAACCCGTGGGCGTGCCGCGACCGCTGGTGAAGAGCACGATCTGGCAACCGCCAGCCACCAAGCCCGTAACCGACTCACCGTCTTGTCCGGGGGTATCCATCATATGCAGGCCGTGCGTCTGCGGAACCTCCCCAAAGCGCAGCACGCTCTGGATCGGAGCACGCCCTGCCTTGTGGATATTGCCCAGCGCCTTCTCGACCACGGTACTGACGCCGCCATCGAAGTTGCCAGTGGAGATCAGGGCTGAGCGGTGCTGGAAGCGGGGGTCGGCAGTGGCATCCGCCAGCTTCTGTTCTGTGGCTGCTACTGCGGCGAAGATCTCGTCGGCCACCTCGCAACTGATGGCACGCGCGGCCAGGACATGCTCGGCCCCCAGCAGTTCGGTGGTCTCGCTGAAGATGGTCGAAGCGCCTTGGGCGACCAGTAGGTCGCTGCAGACCCCCACGGCTGGGTTGGCTGCTAGGCCTGAGGTGGCATCGGTTCCGCCACACTCCAGACCGATGATCAGCTCGCTGACGTCGGCCTCTTCACGCTGCTGCATGGCCAGACACTGGGCCATCTGGCGTGCCAGATGCGTGCCCTGTTCGATCGCCTTGAGGCTGCCGCCCACTTCTTGAATGGTGATCATCTCAACCATCTTCCCGGTGGCCTTGACCGCCTCGTAGAACTCCTTGGGCTTGAAGCGTTCGCACCCGAGGCCAACAATCAGAACTGCCCCGACATTGGGGTGGCGGCCCATCTGCACCAACGTACGAGCCGTCTGTTCCAGGTCTTCACCCACTTGGCTGCAGCCGACGCCATGGGGCATGGCGATCGCGCCTTGAACCTGTTGGGCAATCCGTTCCGCCACGTGATTGGCACAGAAGACGGACGGGATGACCGCTAGGTGGTTGCGCACACCCACTCGGCCATCTGGACGGCGAAAGCCTAAGAACTTCATCCCTAGTCCGCCTCCTTTCGCCCACGACGGCTGATTAGATTATGAACATGAACCCAATCACCGGGTTCGATATCCTGGGTAGCCTCACCGATAACCTCGCCGTATTTGATCACTTGCTCGCCAGCCTTGATCGGAACCAGGGACATCTTATGCCCAAAGGGGATTCCCTGACGAGCCATCAGTCTCGCCTGGCTGTCGCCAAGGTCGACTAAGCATTCATCCTCAGCCTGGGTCTCCTCGAGCAGAACCGCGACCATATCGTGGTCATCAATCCTCATCGCGCGCCGCTGCATGGGCTATTTCTCCTCCTTCACAGTGGGACTGCTCCAGAGGCAAGCACCTTCCCGGACTGAGCGCACCATCTTGGGGTATTGGCTCATGAAGCCACGTTTGATCTTGGCGGCGGGCGGCTGCCAGCTCTTCATCCGCTCGTTGATCGCCTCATCACTGAGCTCGACCTCGAGGCGGCGGTTGGGGATATCGATGACGATCATATCGCCTTCTTCAACGGCTGCCAAGGGACCTCCCTCGATTGCCTCGGGGCTAACATAACCAATGCAGGGACCGCGGGTGGCGCCAGAGTAGCGCCCATCAGTGACCATGGCCACGGTATCACCATAGCCCATACCGACCAGTAGCGCTGCAGGAATGCTCATCTCGCGCATTCCAGGACCGCCTTTGGGCCCTTCGTATTTGATCACGAGCACGTCACCGTGCTGGACCTTGCCGCCCATCAGCAGCTCCTTGACCTCTTCTTCGCTGTGTACCACACGGGCGGGACCGCGATGCTGCAGCATCTTGGGTGAGACGCCGCTCTGCTTGACCACCGCGCCACCCGGGGCGAGGTTGCCATAGAGCACCGCCAGCCCACCTTCTTGGGCCAGGGGCTTGTCGATCGGATGGATAACATCGCGACGCTTGACCTCGGCCTGCTCGGTCAGCTCGCGTAGCGACTTCCCGTTGACCGTGGGCAGATCCAGGTCGAGCAGCGACCCCATCTCCTTCATCAAGGCGAACATGCCGCCAGCTTCGTCAAACTCTTCCACCGTGATCGGCGAAGCGGGCTTGAACTTAGCTAATAGGGGTGTGGTGCGGCTCAGTTCATCAAAGATGGAGAGCGGCATCTCCCACCCCGCCTGACGGGCGATGGCAGGCAGATGGAGCACGGCGTTGGACGACCCGCCCATGGCCATGATCACCTTGATGGCATTGGTCAGGCCGCGCTGGTTGAGCATCTGGCCGGCGCTCAGACCCTGTCTGACCAGCTCGACTGCGCGCATGCCAGACTCGCGGGCGAGGCGCAGGCGACGGGCCTCGGGGGCGGGGATCGTTCCGCCACCGGGAAGCGTCAAGCCGAGCGCTTCCAGTAGGGTGCTCATGGTGTTAGCGGTCCCCATCATGCCGCAGGCGCCGCAGGTACGATTGGTGTTGGCCTCGATATCATAGAACTCTTCGGCAGTGATCTCGCCAGCCTTGTACCGACCCATGGCCTCTTTGATGTCGGACATGACCATCTTGCCGCCGCAATAGTCGCGGGCCAACATCGGTCCGCCGGGGACGAAGATGGTGGGGATATCAAGGGCGGCCGCGGCCATCAGCATGCCGGGAACGATCTTGTCGCAGGAGCAGAGCATCACCATGCCATCAAACTGGTGCGCCTGAACCATCAGTTCCACGGAAGCAGCAATGATATCACGACTGGGCAGGATATAGTGCATCCCTGCCCCCTGGGCAACGCCGTCACAGGGAGAGATGACGTTGAACTCCACTGGCATGCCACCAGCCGCCCAGACGCCTTCCTTGACGTAGCGAGCCAGCTCACGGAGGTGCATATGGCCAGGGTTGGCCTCGCTCCATGAGTTCACAATGGCGATCTGAGGTTTCTTCAGGTCTGCATCGGTGAAGCCGATGGAGCGGTAGATCGCACGGGGGTAGGCCCCGGTGATGCCGTCCATCAGGACATGGCTGCGTGGTTGTTGTTCGGACATTGGTAGGTCCTCCCGTAGTGAATTAAGAGTTAGAATCCAGAGTTAAGAATTAGGAGTCAGGAGTCAAGGGTTCAGCAGATAAGTTTGCGCTATCAAGTCTCCTGACCTTTGCTCTCTGTTGTCTGATGTCTAGTGTCTAGTGTCTTGGGTCTATGAACGTGCTTACGCACGCTCACCCGGCACCGGCACTAGCCGATAGGCGTTCTTTAGCACCAGGATCTCGGCGTCACGCCCATGTTTGGCGAAGCAGTACTCCAACGCTTCGTCCACGGTGGCCATGGGTTTGCAGTGCACAGCCTTGGCGGTCTCGGGATCCAGCAGTGTGTCAGCAAAGATGACCTCATTCTCGATCAGAACACTGGCCACGCCGTAGGCGCGGTGCATTCCGGGGCGATCGATATCTGCGTGGCGCAACCGTTCGGCTACTTCAGCAGGGGTACCGCTGGTCAGTTCCTTGTACATCACGTGATTGTAGATCCCCTCGCCCATGGGCGAGACGATGACGATGGTGCCGCCCTTCTTCACAACGGGTTGGATGACCGCCTGCCCCGCAGCAACACAGATCCCCTCGGCGCAGATATGATAGAGATTGCCGTCCTTGGGGTAGCCGACAGCCACGATGGCGATATCGGCGGGATGGGGGAAGCTGGACTCATAGGCCTTGGACGCCGTCCGGGCGATCAGAGCCTGATGGGCAGTCTTCACCTTGCCGCAGACCACGTCCACTAGCTGCTCATCTTCAGTCATGACGGCATTGATTAGGAAGTCGATCGGCAGCATCTCCGCGGTGTCATACATGAACTTCAGGAAGGGGTTGCCGTCCGTCTTGGCAAGGCCCGTTCCGGGGTGGTCAAGTGATGCCGGGGTGTGGATGCCAGCGATGGTTGCTGCACTAGACAGACCAACCGCCACCGCCTTGCCGCCGCCGCTGTAACCAGCAATGGGATGTGGCAGAACGGTCCCGATGGCGATCTTGAGATCAGCTTCGACATAGTGCTTGTTGATGATCACATCGAAGCCATCCGGGGTCTTGCCCACATGAACCAGGGGACTGGTATCCGAGAAGTGGTTTAGGATCTGCAGACGATCGACCTCGTCGCCGAGCATGGTGCGGATCTCGTCATCACTGGCAGGGCGGTGCGAACCGTTGCCAACGATGACGGTGATATCACGGTCGACGATACCCGCCTGACGTAGCTCCTGCAGTACGTAAGGCATGGTGCGTTTCTCAATATTGGGGCGAGAGCCATCGGAGATGGCGATCGCCACCGTCATTCCAGGACGTGCCAGATCCTTCAGCCGTGGGCTCTCGATCGGATTGGCCATGGCGAATCTTACCGCCTCGGCTTCATCGGCGACGGGAGTCAGGTTCGGCGGCTCCAGGATACCCAGCAGGTTTTGTTCAGGAACGTTGATGGTCTTGTAGGCGTCTTTGCCGTAAGGAAGGTTGATGATCATGGTTTTGCTCCTTTGAGGGGAAGTCATAAGTCATGAGTCATGAGTCCTAGGTGGGGTATGGTAACGCCACTTGCTTTGGGCTTTGGGCATTAGGCATCAGGCTTTGGGCTTTGGCCTTTGGGCTGTGGCATTGGCCTATAGGCCCAATGCTACTTCGCCTCTGCGGCAACCTTTCCCTTGCCAGGGAATAGTTTCTTGATCATGGGGTAGACAAGGATCACGACTGCTACCCAGAGCAGGGTGCCAGAGATAGGACGGGTGAAGAACTTGGTGAAGTCTCCATGGAAGATGGTCATGGACTGACGCAGGTTGGTCTCCAGCATGGGACCGATGACCAGCGCCAAGACAAAGGGAGCGATATCGAAGTCAAGCTGGCGTAGCAGATGTCCCAGCAGTCCGAGGATGACCAGTACCCAGAGGTCTAGGAAACTGGTGTTCAGACTAAAGACACCCACCAAACAGAAAACGATAACCAGTGGCAGAAGCAGGTTCTGGGGTATCTTCAGAATGCTGGTAAACAGACCGACCAGAGGCAGGTTCAGTATCAACAGCATAACGTTGCCGATATACATGCTGGCAATGACGCCCCAGAACAGGTCTGGCCGTTGTTCCATCATCAAGGGGCCAGGGGTGACGCCATGCAGCATCAGGGCGCCCAGGACCATGGCCATGGCCGGGGTAAACGGGATGCCCAGAGCCATCAGCGGAACGTATGCACCGCCAACTGCGGCGTTGTTGGCCGCCTCAGGACCGGCCACTGCCTCGATGGCGCCTTCGCCAAACTCTTCAGGATGCTTGGAGAGCTTCTTCTCCATGGCATAAGAAGCGAAGGTCGAGATGACTGGCGATGGACCAGGCAAAAGTCCGAGTCCGAATCCTAGGAAGGAGCCGCGGATGATTGGCCAGAGCGAGCGCTTCCACTCCGACAGCGTGGGGAACATATCGCGGAAGCCGACCTTGAAGATCTCTGCTTCCTTGACCTTCTCTTCGAGGGCTGACAAGACTTCGGCGATGCCGAACAGACCCATGGCGACTGGCAGGAAGTCGATACCCTGACCAAGCTCGATCTTGCCAAAGGTGAAGCGCAGTTTACCGGAGAGCTGATCGGTGCCAACGGTGGAGAGCATCAGCCCGGCAGCGACCATCATCAGCGACTTGACCAGCGAGCCGCCCTGGAGACGTGAGAGGATGATCAGCCCAACAATGGCAATGGCGAAGTATTCCGGTGCTCCAAACTTCAGGGCGGTATCCGCCAGGGTGGTAGCAAGAAACATCAGACCGACAATGCTGATGGTACCGGCGATAAATGAGCCGACGGCGGAAACGGTTAGTGCAGCCCCCGCACGCCCTTTCTGCGCCATCTTGAAACCGTCGATGGCGGTCACGACCGAGGCCGACTCACCGGGGATATTCAGCAGGATCGAGGTGGTGGAGCCACCGTACATAGCACCGTAGTAGATCCCGGCAAAGAGGATCATGGCGGTGACGGGGTTGAGGCTCAAGGTGTATGAAAGCAGAATAGCCATAGCCCCTAGGGGGCCGATCCCGGGCAGAACACCGATGAGTGTTCCGACCAGAGCGCCAACGAAAGCGTAGACAAGGTTCATCGGTGTCAACGCGACGCTAAAGCCATGCATCAACTGAGTAATGACATCCATGTTAGCTCACCTCCCTCAATTCAAGAAGCTTAGGAACGACTCGATAATTCCGCTCGGCATCTGCACCTGCAGCATGCGAACGAAAATCAGCCACGTGGCTAGGCTGGATACCAGCGCGGTACCAATCGACCATGCCCAGTTCTTGAAGTGGGTGATGCGAAACAGGGCGATTAGCATGATCGTTGTGCAGAGGAGATAGCCGAGGGTCTCGAGGAAGAAGACAAAGAACGCGATGGCGAGCAGGATTAGTACCGCAATCTTAGAGATCATCGGGTCCAGCTTCTCTCCCCCATCATCGGAGCGGCGGTAGGTCTGCCAGGCATAGATCGCCGTCAGGCCCATCAGGAAGACGCCGAGAACCAAAGGCAGGAACCCTGGACCTGGCTTGATGATATCTCCACGGGATAGCGTTGAGGATTCTACTGTATAGATAAGTGCGAAAACGAAGAAAAGCAGCGAACTGATTAACTCCCTACGTCGCATGGAATCACTCCTTTTTAGCCCTCTGAATATGACTCCCGAGGGTTGGCAACTGTTCAGGTTCCTGTAGGAACATATGTTCTGTCGTGGTGCCTGCAGGAATCTCTGTAGTGGAATGACTTTCTATGAAGAGAAGAATTATCTGGACAATCACCAGATCCTGGAGAGCGCAACTCTTTGGGGAATGGGGAGGGCGCAGACCTCCCCACTTGACCAATCTCTATTGGGCGCCAGTCTCAGCCACAATAGTCTTGAACCTGGTTTCCTCATCAGCGAGGAACTTCTTGTAGTCATCGAGCTTCTTGAAGTCCACGATCAGACCGAGGTCCTCAGCGGCCTTCTTAAACTCTGGATCGGAGACAACCTTTTCCATGCCGTCGGCCAGGGTCTTAAGGACGGTCTCAGAGACGCCCTTGGGAGCGCTGTAACCACGGGAAGAACCAGCGACAACATTCACACCCAGTTCCTTAAGAGTGGGAACATCGGGAAGGAAAGGAATCCGCTTCTCGGAGTAAACGGCCAGAGCGCGGAGCTTACCAGCCTTGATCATCGGGTATGTAACACCGACGTTGGTGGAGCTGGCGTCGATATGGCCACCGAGGGCGGCTTGCCAGGACGGGCCATCACCGTTGTGCTCAACCTGCTGCACCTTGATGCCAGCGGCCTTTTCCACGATCAAGATGCTGAAATAGTCGTCGCCACCCTTACCAGAGTTACCGACGGTAAGTTTACCGGGGTTCTTCTTGGCAGCATCGACGAAGTCTTGCCAGGTCTTGATCGGGCTCTCAGCACGCACGACCAGAACGCCGGGGTCGGTGACGATATTGGCGATCGGAGCCAGATCAGCGATGGTGTAGGTCATGTCCTTGTTCAGCATGTAGTTGGTCTGGAGCATCGGAGTGTTGGTAATGCTGATGGTGTAGCCATCGATGTTCTTGCCAGTACGGCTGTACTGAGCCAGCTCGGACCAGGCGATACCGCCGGTAGCGCCGGGCTTGTATACGTCGACAAAGTTCTGACCGAGGATCTTTTGTAGGCGGGGTTGAACAGCTTTGGCCAGAGTGTCACTCCCGCCACCAGCAGCGAAGCCTTGCAGAACGGTGATCGGTTTGGTCGGGTACTTCTCTGCTGGCGGGGTGGTGCCAGGCGTTGGCGCGGGCTTCTGGCTGCATGCGGTAAGCGTCAGAGCCAAGCAAGCAACAATAACGATAGAACTGAACATGCGCTTCTTCAACATAAGCTCTCCTCCCTATCGTAGACCCTGAGTTATTGGTGTGTCTGTTGACTGCGCTCTCCAGACAACAAGCTAAAGTGCAACTCTCGTGCCAAAGCAGTGCAAACAGAAGCAAGCCCCAAACCGCAAGGGTTTGGGGCTTGTCGCAGGTAGTCCTGAAAGATGAGCGAGTGTGGTATTTCGCCACACTTACCACTACACAGCACAATCGCGCCGTGGAGAAGCTAATCCCCCTCGCGTTCCGCGATTCCGTACAACACCAGTTCCATCAGTTCGACGTAATCCTGCGTAATCTTATCCATCAGTTCCACTGAGATGTGAGTCTCTGTGGAGAGGATCGGAACATAGCGATTCTCCAAGGTCGCAAGCACGGCGGTGATCATCTCCATGGCTCGCTCTGGCGAGACCCCAGCCCTGAGCTCCAGCTTGGTCAAGAGGCCCTGCATGATCTCCATGCCGACCGCATGGAGCTTGGCATAACGCTGCAGCAGTTCAGGCTTCAGAGCCTCTGGTGTCTGCATGAATGCTTGGGAGATCACTTTGTACTGCTCTGGGTTCTCAGCAAAGAAATCAGCTTTGATCCGGGCATACACCAGCGTTGCCTCTACGAAACCCAGGCCTTCCATGGAAAAGCCCTCAAAGCAGCTCATCAGTTCGTCAATGCATTTTTCGACCGTCAGCATGAACAAGCGCTGCTTCGAACCAAAGTAATGAAAGATCAAGCCCTTGGAGACACCGGCCTGCTCAGAGATCCGATTGGTGTTGGCCTTCTCGTAGCCGTATTCGGCAAACTCGTGCAGACAGGCGCGCAGAATCTCGTCTTTCTTGGGGCTATCCATTATGACTTCAAATCCTTCCGTTGGTAGATGAAGAAGCTCAATGCGGATGCCGCAATAATAACGACCAGACCGATCACCACATGCGCGGGGTCGATCCCCTTCGTGACCAGCTTACTGGGCTTGAAGCCCTCAATGGGTGAGAGATACTTGAGCAGCTCTAGCTTGTCATTGACGGCAGCGAACACGCCTAGAATAACCGTTATGAACACAGCCCCCAAAGAGAATGCCGTTGCCTGTTTGGCGCTGGTGAGCAGGACAGAG
The DNA here is from genome assembly GCA_964402415.1 of uncultured Clostridia bacterium. Lineage (GTDB taxonomy): Bacteria > Bacillota > JAAYKD01 > JAAYKD01 > CAYOCI01 > CAYOCI01. Next base: position 5,061 of record CAYOCI010000007.1, on the reverse strand, counting down.
GCCAGGAAGCCGACTGACATGAAGATCAGACCGACAAAGAACATGCCGCCGAGGATAAGCTTGATATCGGTCAGGGCGGCCATGAGGTCCGTGCCTTCGGACTTGACCACCGCCGCCATGATCATCGAGACTAACCCAACGGCGAAGGTAAATAGGGAGTAGGTAGCCAAGCCTGACAGCATCTTCTCGCCGACAATCCTGGTCCTGGTTACCGGTTGGGCGTAAAGGTATTCGATGGTACCATCGCTCTCTTCCTTAATCAGCGCCGTGGCACCAAGCAGTGCGGCATAGATAGCAGCAGCCATGACGATGTATTGCGTCGTATAGGCGAAGAAGGGGATCAATTGGGTGAAGTCGGGCAGGTCTTCTAGTCCAAACGCCGCCAGCATGGCTGGAGGCAGCGCATCCAGTTTGGTACCGACCAGGTCCTGCATACCGGCTGACTGCATACTGGGAAACATGGACATGAAGAGCAGTAGCACCAGGGCGATGACGCCCGTCCAGATCAGGCACCCCTTGGTCTGAGAGCGGAAGTCAAGTTTGAAGATGTTCATTGCTCCTTCCCCCCTTCATAGTAGGACATGAACTCACTCTCAAGGCTGGAGTTCTCGATCAGGATGTCCTTGAGCTGCAGTTCGGCCAGGAGTCGCACGAGTTCGTTGGCCTGACCGTCATAGTCGAAAGACACGGTCTCACCGTTGACCGTGATCCCCCGGCCGCCGATACGTTCGATCAACGTGCGGTCGATCGCGGTATCAGCAATGATCGTCACCGTCTTCGCATAGCGTCGCCCGACGGATAGATCGTCAATCCTGATAATCCTCCCATCCTTGATGAACGCCGCTCGGGTGCAGTGGGCTTGAACCTCGCTAAGGTTATGGCTGGAGAGGAAGACCGTAACGCCCGTCTGGCTGCGTTGCACCAGCGTCTCAAAGAGCCGCTTCTGCATCAAGGGATCGAGACCATTGGTCGGTTCGTCAAGGATGAGCATCTGCGGATTGTGCACCAGTGCCGCAGCGATAGCGACCTTCTTCTTGTTCCCTAAAGACATGGCTCCAAGCTTCTTATCTCGCTCGATCTCGAAGGTGGCACAGAGATTATCCATCTCTTCAGTACTGGTCTGCCCATGGAAGGCGAGCGTAGCCCTGAGGAGCTCATTGGCCGTCATATGGGCGTAGTAGCGGACCTCCCCTGGTACATATCCAACCTTCCGCTTGATCTTCTCACTATCTTTGACCACATCTAGACCGAAGATGGATGCACTTCCTGATGTGGGAAAGATCATGTTTAGGAGCAGCTTGATGGTAGTGGACTTGCCAGCGCCGTTGGGGCCAATGAACCCATAGATCTCACCTTCATTCACCGTCAGGTTAACGTCGGAGATCCCTCGGCTTTTGCCGTACGTCTTCGTCAATCCATGCGTTTCGATTATTGCCATATGCACACCTCCATGATCGTCATGCCCAATTGACCCATCGGTCAACACCATTATGCACCCAATTGACCGGCTGGTCAATCGGGTGCAAGTCCCAAAATGCGAAAAGAAGAGCCGACGCCGTCGGCTCTTCTTTTGGACAGAATAGGGACTGGGTGACTACACGCAGGGTACCAAGGCTCGTTGTAGCTGCGCACCCTTGTCTCACCGACAGCACCTGAATAAATCGCGATAGGTTGCGCCTAGGTTTCCCAACAACCCCATGAGGGGCGAGGGGCTCTACTCTACTGCCTGCAGCCGATGCTCCTTCAGCTTGCGATAGAGAGTGGTGCGGTCGATCCCTAAGATCTCGGCTGCCTTGCTCT